>JABIGL010000126.1 GCA_018650185.1 Chloroflexota bacterium | reverse complement strand
CGGCCATCCGAGAAGCGGTCGGCCCGGAGACGGAGCTTCTCATCGACGCCCACGCCATGTTCAACGTGCCAACGGCGGTGCGTCTGGCGCAGCGGCTAGAGCCGTTCGACATTCTGTGGTTCGAGGAGCCCTGTCCGCCGGAGAGTTACCACGCACTCAAGCAGGTGAAGGACCAGATTCCTCAGAAGATTTCCGTGGGAGAACGACTCTACACACGGTGGGAGTTCATCCCGATTCTGGAGCAGGAGCTGGCGGACTACATCATGCCGGACGTGACCTGGACGGGCGGGATTACCGAACTAAAGAAGATCGCCAACCTCGCGGAGGCATATTACGTGCCGCTGTCGCCACACGACGCCGCTGGTCCGATCAACGTGATCGCCGGGGCGCAGGTTTGCATGAATGTGCCGAATTTCTACAAGTTAGAGACGAACAAGTACGACCTGTCGAACTACAACCCGTTCATCGATCACCCGCTCGATATTCGCGAGGGCGACCTGTACGTAAGTGATCGGCCGGGCCTGGGTCTGGAGATCGACCTGGATTACCTGAAGGCACATGCGCTGGAAGGTTACGGAGGTTAGCCAAAGAGGGGAGACCGGGCGTCGGGCGTCGAAATGAACGCCGCTGGGGCGGACTGCGATCCCCCCTCCCCCTCACCCCGGCCCTCTCCCGCGTTCGGGAGATGGGGCAAAACAGGAGTGCCCTGAGGCTCTCGAAGGGCCGGATCGTACGAGCGAGTTTGGTCCTCACACCGCGCCGACGCGTCGCGCCCTGATGAGGGCGAAGAGGTAGATGGTGAGGTAGCTGCGGTAGGGACGGAACTGTTCAGCGTAGTCGACTAGTTCTTTTGGTGTGAAAAGTTCGCCGGTGACCAGTTCTCCGAGTGTTTTTTGTAGGGCAACGTCTCCAATCGGGAGTGCGTCTTCTCGGCCGAGTCCTCGAATTAGCAGCCAGTGGGCGGTCCACGGCCCTATGCCTCTTAGCTTGAGTAACTCTGTTTCGACGGCTTCGTCGTCCATCGCTGCGAGTCGCGCTTCGGTGATTCGGCCTGATCCGAACTCGTCCCTAAGCCCGAGTGTGTACTCGGCTTTTCGCTGACTCAGGCCCAACGCTCTGAGATCGTCGATGTCCGCCGATGCCAGGTCTTCTGGTCGTGGAAACAGTGCGTACGGATGGCCGTCTATCTCACCGCTGCGACCGTACGCTTCGGTTATCTTGCGGCGTAGAGATGCGGCGACGTTGGCGCTTATCTGCTGTCCGAGTACGGCCCATGTGATGGTCTCGAACAGGCTTGTTGCCTGCGTTAAGTGGAGGCCGTGGAACGTCTCGGGGAGCAGGGCGAGCTGTGGTATTTCCGCAACCAAATCGTAGAAGGGCTGCGGGTTCCCGCGTGCGCCGACTACCCGATCAACCAGTCGGGTGGCCGTGTCGATTTCGGCTGGTATCGGTTGTCCAGAAAGGGTGATGTTGAGGGCCGGGTCGTCGGTGCTGCCGTTTGAGGTGATGTCGACTTTTGCGACGTTGGTGCCGAGGTCCAGGACACGGGTGAGTATTTCGCCGTCGAAGGTGTCTGCACCTTCCTGCCCTTTGTAGTGCGTGACGAAGTTGGCGTTGGCTGCGAAGTCGTATGGGGGTTGCGGCTTGAGGGTGAAGTGCGCGGGATCGGTAGGAGTCATTGGTGAGGGGGTTTCGGTGGATTGGATGTCAGAGAGTGAGGGGTCGGGAGATTCTTTGCTTCCGGCTCAGAATGACAGATAGGTGTGGTTTCAGATTCGAAAGGTCTTGTAAAGCAAGCGTAGGGTCGGGGCCTGCCCCGCCCGAGGGCGGATAGTCATTCGCCCCTACGAGGTCACCACCACTCAGGTCTCAACCTGGGAGGACCGTTTTATCGCTCCCCTGCTGCTGCTTCTTTCACTAGCGGTAGGACGGTTTTCGCCACCCGTTCTGCTTCTTCAACATGCGGATATCCCGAGAGGATGAATTCGTCGATTCCCAGTCGCCAGTAGGCCATTAGTTCGTCCGCGACCTGCTGTGGGTTTCCGACGATAGCGGTGCCGCAGTTCACCCGAACGGTTGAGATGCCGTTCCAGAGACGGTCTCCTACCCGGTGTTCTTCGTACGACCGTGACTGTGCCTGCTGCCCTACCATTGCAGTACCCGTGAAGGATGCCTGTCGTTGCTGCTCAACCACGACCTGAGCCTGTGAGAGCAGGTCTTCAGCTGCGTCCCATGCTTCTTCCTCGGTGTCACGCACGATGACGTGAGTGCGGAGCCCGAACTCTGCGGGCCTGTTTGCCGCATGAAAACGAGCTCGGGCACGCTCCATCAGACCGGCAATGGCGTCCAGCGGTTGGATCCACATGAGAAGGCTATCCGCCTGTTGCCCTGCCAGGTCGAGGGCGTTGTCGGATGCGCCGCCGAGGTACCAGCGGGGTCCATCCCCTACCGGCGTCGGCGACACCATCGCACCTTCAAGCTTGATGACCTCTCCGTTGTAGTCCACGGGTTCCGGCGCCTTCCACAGGAGCTTGGACGCTTCAATGAACTCCGTGGCGAGCGCGTATCGTTGGGCGTGGTCAGAGTGGACGCCCAATCGTTCGAAATCACCCTGTATACCGCCGGGGACGATATTTACGTCAGCGCGTCCACCGGAAATGTTGCTAAGCGCTGCCATCATCTGGCCCCACATTCCGGGCGAAATGAAGCCCGGCCGGACCGCCACGAGAAAGCGGATACGGCTCGTGACCGCAGCCAGTGCAGTGGCGGTGGTCCAGGTTTCCGCCAGCGGGGCCGTTTCCTCAAACAGGCCGTTGGCGAATCGCGTCGGGATGAGCAGGCCGTGGTAGCCGTTGTCCTCGGCTGTCTGGACAACCTGCTTGAGGTATTCGAAAGTTGGCGGACGCTCAGCGCGAACGGTGCCGATGTGTTCGCCATCGCCATCGATGGGTACGAACCAGTCGAATTTTGGCTCAGGTCGGGTTTGTGAGGTCATGGGGCCATTATGCCTACTGGCGGTGCTTTGAGCTGTACACGTCTGCGACCCATGCCAGAGACGGGTGGTCGCCGCCCAGGGCGATGTTCACCACGTCGACCCAGAGTTGGTAGCCAAATGCGCTGTTGGTCATGACCACTACGCCGGATTTGGATTCACGGGAACCGATGGCGAAGTTGAAGTAGACGGTATTGTCACCCCAGTGCCAGAACCAGGGAGCTGCGCCAACGGCGCCTGGTTGGTGCTCTAACGACCAGCCGAGTCCCCATGAGACTGTGTCGCTGAAATCGGCGTCCTTACGCGGCCATTCCGTGTGCCAGGATTGCGAATTGTTGACCGGGACCTGTGGAGTGAGCATCTCTTCCAGGGTGGACGCCGGGAGCGCATCTGGATGGTCGTCGTCCCGCATCATCCATGTCATGAAGCGAGCGACCTCGGTCGGACTTCCGTGGAGACTGGCTGCGGCGTTCATCTCCGATGATTCACGTTTGACTCGAGGTCTGCCATCCTTCTCGTGACCCAGCGCCAGCGGCGGACTGCTGCGACGTGACGGCCAGACGAGGTCACTTTCGGCCATGCCGAACGGTTCGAGCGTTAACTCCGTAATCACGTCCAGTGGGGGGCGGCCTGTGAGTTTTTCTATGACCAGCTTCAGGTACTGGAAGCCCTCTCCAGAGTAGGCGTATCGCTCACCCGGCTCGAAGTACATTTTGAGGTCACCATCGTCCCGCTGACGCTGCCAGTTCGGGAAGCCTCCCTGATGGCTCAAGACGTGCCGGGCCGTGACCTTATTGATTCGCGGATCGTCCAGATACGGCTTATCGAGATAGTCGTTTAGCGGGGTATCGAGGTCCAGGACGCCGGTGTCTCGAAGCTTCAGCACGCCGTAGGTAAAGAGCGGTTTAGTTATGGATGCGACCTCGAACACGGTGTCCGTTGTGATCGGTCGTCCCGTGATCACATCAGCCTTTCCGTAGGCGTCGGCCCACGCTACTTCGCCGTCCCGGATAAGGGCGATAGACGCGCCCGCTACACCGGTCGCCTCCATTGCCTTGGTGACATGCTCGCCGAGGTGGGAGGCGATCGACTCCACGGGCTGGTTGTTGTGTTGGGGAGTGATCAAGCTGGCGTGATTCCGTTCTGGTAGTCGCGTGTTTCGGTGAGCGTAACCGCACCACCAACCGAGACAGCGCCGTCGTCGTGTAGTTGCGTCTTGAGTAGCGAACCGACGCCCTGGTTGACGGTGACAGCGCGACCGATGTGGGCGGCGAATGCGACTGCGCCAGACCCGGTGGCTTCGTCCTCATCGATGTTGTGTTCAGGGACGAACACCCGCACCCGTACGCGGCCTGCGGTCTCGTCTTCCCAGGACCAGCAGTAGGCGAATCCTATGCCGTCCGGAGGCCCCGATAGGACATTTATATCTTCCGGAGAGTCGTACCGAATGAAGTCCATCTTGGGCGACCATTCTGGTCGTCCTCGAATCCATGTGGTGTCGCCATCGAACGTCACGGGAACGACGCCCGCAGGTGGCCGCAGTGCGTCTACCGCGTGACCCTCCTTATTGAGCAACCACGCCGTACCGACCAGTGGGTGTCCGGCGAAGGGTAGCTCTGCGGCGGGCGTAAAGATCCGGAGTGCCCCGGAGTCCGGGTCGTCCACGAAGACGGTTTCCGAGTAGTTCAGATCGGTCGCCACTGGTTGCCGCTTCTCGGTGGGGTACGCATCGCCCTGTAAGAAAACCCCGAGCGGGTTTCCACCGCCGCCGTCTTCACCTACGAATACCCGGAGTACATTCAGGACTGCCAAGTTTTGTTCCTGTTACTACGTGTTAGACCACGAATTGGTCACTCCAAAATCCGACCCGAGAATGTCACCCCGGAAAAGCCGTATTCAGGTCGCCCCCATGATAGACTCCGGCCCGCCCATAACGTATCTGAAATAGGAATATAGACGGATTTCAAAGCCGTCTGAGGAGCCTCACTTGGTCGACCTTCAATACTTCCCGCTTCCCGGTGCATCTATAGACGAGATCGACACCCCGGCAATCATCGTTGATCTAGACTTGGCGGAGGGAAACATCGCCCGGCTTCAGGAGTTTGGCGATGCGAATGGCACCTCGATCCGGCCGCACTCCAAGACGCACAAGAGCCCGGTCTTTGCCCGGAAGCAGATTGAGGCCGGGGCGATAGGCATCTGCTGCGCCAAGGTCGGCGAGGCGGAGGCGATGGTCGCAGGCGGCGTCAAGAACATTTTGATCCCGAACCAGGTTATCGGTGAAAGCAAGATCAAGCGCCTTATTGCACTGGCGTCCGAGGCCAACATTGTTGTCGCCGCAGACGACGCTGGAAATGTGGGTCAGCTTTCCGCCGCAGCGAGCGGAGTGGGCAAAGAGATTGGCGTGATCGTCGAGGTCAACGTTGGTATGAACCGCTGCGGTACCGAGCCGGGTGAGGACACGACTGCGCTGGCGCGCATCATCACGGATTCACCCGGGCTTCGGTTCGACGGCGTGATGGGCTACGAGGGTCACACGGTTGCGGTGCGGGACCAGGCGGAGCGAACGGCAAACGCCGAACTGGCGATGAACACACTGCTATCAGCGGTGGACAACATCGAGGCGGCCGGCATGCCGGTCAATGTGATCAGCGCTTCAGGCACGGGCACCTACAACATCACCGGCAAGATGGATCGCATCACGGACCTCCAGTGCGGCTCATACATTTTTATGGACGGTGATTACCTCGAGGTGTTCGAGGACTTCAAGCCAGCTCTAACCGTTTTGGCGACGGTGATCAGTCGACCGACGTCCGACCGAGCAGTAACCGACACCGGCATGAAGTCGATGTCGATGGACCGCGGTCTTCCGATAGTTGTGGATGTACCGGGTGCGAAGTACACCAGCATCTCCGAGGAGCACGGCGTGATGTCGGTCGAGGGCGATGCACAGCGGCTGAAGGTGGGCGACAAGATACGTCTCCGGCCGATGCACGGCGACACGACGATTAACCTGCACTCGCACTACTTCGGCGTCCGCAGTGGCAAGCTTGATTCAGTTATCGAGATCGCCGGACGAGGTCGTTTCCGCTAGAGATTGTTGTGGCCCGAACGGGCCGAAAGGGGACTCATGGACCACATCAAACGAGGCGTCTTCAAGGGAATCCTGGTGAGCCTGATTCTGCTAGCGGTTGTCGGCATTCTTATTGGTTTGTTGATAGGGCTCGTGGTCGGGTTCATCGGTGGGGTGATCGGCGGCATATTCGGGTTCTTTTTCTTGCTCATCAGCCCGTTCCGCCGTGGAGGGGATGACCCCGCGGGGGCTTGATCCGTCTCCTTCATGGGAGGTGGGTTGCTATTGGTACGTGCATTCTTTTGGCGTGTAGCGACGGTGATCGCCTTACGACGATTCCCCCTCACCCCAGCCCTCTCCCGCGTAAGGGAGAGGGGGCACGTGGACGTAGTCTGTTCACGCCCGATTGAAGGGGCGGATTCGTATTCGCCCGGATAGGGTGACCCTGGCTAGCCGACCGGCCTGTCGCGTACTGCGTCTAACGCTGCGAGACCCAGGTTGAGTACGTCTTCCGGGGGTTCTTCTTGCTGGCCGTTTGGCGCCATTCGACTGTTGGCTGACTTGAGGTCCGCCCGGGTGAACCAGTGCCACCCTTCCACCGGTCGCTGATCGGCGTTTGCCGGAATGGTGAAGTAGATGAAGTCGATGTGTTTGTGCGGGCCGTCCACCGGATCTTGAATGTCCTCGATCATGATCGAGTGTGGCACGGGGACGTGAGGTAGAGACACAACCGTCGGCGGCGGGTAGGTCGGAACCAGTTCTACGTCGAGACCGGTCTCCTCAAGTGCCTCACGAACTGCTGCCTGTAGCGGATCTTCATTAGCTTCGACGTGTCCCCCGGGCGGAAGCCACGCCTGAACCTTGGCATGCCAGTGCAGTAGTACGGCATCGTCACGGACGACGAATGTCGTCGACGTGAAATGTCTTGTTTCTTGGTTCTCGGTCATAAACGACCTGATGTGGGGAACAGTGTTGGGAGATAAAAAAAGTGGGGCCACCGGGCTGGGAGATGAATCCCTGCCGGGTGGCCCCACTCATGGAGGCAATCTGCCTACTTGGGCGCCTTAGAGCAGATCGCCCCCGTTGGTACTATCAGACATTAAATCGACCACCTCCTTCTTTTATTCAAGTAATGCAGGAGACCCGTGTGTGCGAGCCGCTGCGCAGAACTCGTGTCCCGCTGGCCTGAGTATACCGCGGCGGACGCGGAACGCTACTCGGGCGCTCACCTACCGGAAATACGCACTTCTCGCGAGATGGCTTTAGGCGGAGAACCATCGCTCTTTCCGCTCTGCGCCAAACTGAGCCTTTTCAGCCACGTAGTCTTCTGACGCTTCATCCCAGGGCGCAGTTGGAGGCTGTCCCGGTAGGAAGTTGGCGTTGACCTTTCCGACGAGGTTATCCCCGAACTCGACGTAGCAGATACCTGCGCCCTGGAACGGAACTGGCGTCCCTTCGCCCCGTATTTCGGCGATAAGGTGTTCGGCGACCGCCCTTGCTTCGCTTTCGGCGAACACTCCGGCCTTGGGTGCTGGGGCGCTTGTCACATCGCCAACGGCGTACACGCCCGGGAATCGGGTTGAAAGGTTCTTTTCGTCGACCGGAATCCAGCCTCCTTCGGCCATCCCCGATGCTTCAACCACGTCCGGGACTCGGTGCACCGGTATTCCAAGGAACAGACCGTATGGGATCTCTTCGCCGTCGCTGGTCAGGGCTACCTTTCTGTCCGGGTCCAGACTCGTGATCTCGGTGTTCGTCACGTAGTTGATACCCAGCTCCTCGAAGCGTGCAACGATCGCCTTTGAGCCATCAGGAGACGGCGGGACCGGGACGGGCCACTGCGATATAAGGCTGACGTCCACGTCAGACCTTATCCCGCGTTCGCCGAGGTACTCGTGCAGCAACATCGCGGCCTCGCACGGAGCGGGCGGACATTTGTATGGCTGTCCAAGGATTCCGATGACGATCGAGCCAGAACTGAAGTCTGCCAGGACATCTTTGAGGGCTGCTGCGCCATCAAACGAGTAGAACTCGTGGCCTCCCTCCGAGAATCCCGGCGTGGAGTCGAAATCGTAGTCGGCACCCAACGCCACGACAAGAATGTCCGGGTTATAGGTCCCGGCATTGGTCGTGACCCGTTTCGACGCGGCGTCGATAGAGGTCACCGTTTCCTGTCGGAACTCGACCGAGGGCTTGACCAGGTCACGGTAGTACAGGTTTACGTCCGACATCGAAGCCCGACCGAACATGAGGTCAAACTTGGAGAATCCGAAGCGGAACGCCTCGTTTTTGTCGATCAGCGTGACCTGAACTTCATCGGCGACCTCTGTGGAGAGCCTGTGGGAGAGTTCAAGACCACCAAACCCGGCGCCGAGGATCAATATTTGTTTTGTCATCGGTCCATTTTAGTGTAGGGCCGACCATGTTTGAGGGATCAAATCAGCGCGACGCGCGAAATCCGTCGACGTCGCTGATGTTCGAGTGAATTGCCAAACATCGCAACGCCGGCCCAGATTGCTTTTCCAAATCCGGAACCGAATCAGCCGGTCTTGCGATAAATCGCGTCACCCGACCGTGCTCGGCCGACAACCTTGATGGCGACATCATCGCCCGCGTATGCAATTTCGACTGCCTTGCGGTCGATCTCCATCGACTCGATTTCCTGTGCCAGATTCGTTGAGCGCCCCACGATGTGGATCCTGTCGCCAATGCGAAGCGGTTCCTCAAGATCCAGCGCGGCAACACCCAGGTGGGTGAAGTAGTGCGTCACCTTTCCGACCAGGGTCGCCGCCTTTGGCCGATGTACTGCACCGCTGCCGTAGAGGATGTCGTGTATTGGCTGATCCAGGGCCTGCGCTATGTCGGTGAATGACACTATCCCGACCAGGCTTCCACGTTGCACTATCGGCAACCTCTTGATGCGCATCTCACGCATCAATGCGGCGGTCTCAAGCATGTCCGCTTCTGGCGAGCTCGTGATCGCTGGTGTCGTCATGTGCCCCTGCACCTTGCACCCTACTGACGGATGGCCTGCGGCGACACACTCAACCAGCAGATCACGGTCAGTTATCACGCCGTCGACCGACTGCTCATTTCCGATGACGAGCATCCCCACGTCCTGGTCCCTCATGAGCCTGGCGGCATCGGCAACATCGGCTTCTGGATCAAGCGTCGCAACGCCCATCACCATGATGTCTTTGACTTGCACGGCGTCCCTCCATCAATCGTTTGGACGGGACCGGTGATAGCGACTTTCGCCATGATGGGCGTCGCGTATCGAAGGCTCCCGTCGGGATTCGTGCGCCGTCGTCGCCGGTGGTAGGAGATCTGATCGCCCGCGTTTACGCGGGCCGCGACCCTACCCGTGCGCCTTTTCATTACACACCCGGCATTGGTCCGGTGTGTAATGAAACTATGAGGCTCTACATCTTCCGGTGAAGTTGGTGTGATGGATGCTCGGTTCAGCGGTACGGCAGCGTACCGGCGTCGTTAAAGACCCAGCTTCGGGAAGACTTCCGGGTTGACCACGACTTTCGGTCGTTCGCCTTGCAGTATTCGGGCGGCTTCCTCTCCGGCACGGCGGCATATGGTGGCCCAACCTATCTCTGAAGACCCTGCGATGTGGGGTGTGACGATGACGTCTTCCCTGTGGAGCAACGGGTTATCCGGGTCTGGCGGCTCCTGTTCAAACACGTCCAGCGCTGCCCCGGCGAGCTGGTTGTCGTCCAGCGCGGCAAGTAATGCCGTTTCGCTCACAACCGGACCGCGCGAGGTATTGATGAGATAGGCATCGGATTTCATCAGTCCCAGCGTGTCGGCGTTAACGATGTGGTGGGTCTGCGGGTTAAGCGGCGTGTGGAGTGATATGTAGTCGGACTCGGAGAAAATCGTGTTCACGTCGTCCACAAACTCGATGTCGTACTCGGTGGCCAGCCAGGGACCGACGTAAGGGTCGTAAACGATTACCGTCATGCCGAGCGCCCTGCCCTTCCGCGCCGTGGCCCGTCCGATGTTGCCCATGCCGATAATGCCCAGCGTCTCGCCGTAGATGCGTCTCGCCACTGAGCGGGAGTCGTTACCTATCCATCGACCTTCTGTCATGTCACGGTCTTTTCGTTTGAGGTCGCGGGCGCAGGCGAGGATCAGGGCGAGGGCGTGGTTGGACACCTCTTCGCTGGTGGCCCCGGCGATGTTTGTGACCATGACGCCGTTGTCGGTGGCGGCCGAGAGGTCGACGGTGTCGTAGCCGTGGCCGTAGCGCACCATGAGCTTGCAGTTGTCCATCTGCTCAAACATCTCTCGTGGGATGTCGGAGTGGTAGTTGAGCACCACCGTGGCCTCTTTGATGGCCTCAAACACCTCGCCCTGTGACGAGACGGGCGCACATATGATGTCGCAGTCGATTCCCTCCAGGGCAGCACGTTCTTCAACCATCGGATCGTCGTACGAAGAGATCAGGACGACTTGTGGGCGATCGGGCATCGGTAACTCCTGTGGCTGGGAATAATGACGGCGAATGGCATGATAGCCGGGCATCTTGATGCGTGCCCCATCGCCCGGACCGATATCATTCTCCCGTGACTTCTTTTAACGACGACCTCAACGGCGCCAATTCCGAATCCGGTAACGGAGCCGGAGAGCGCGCCCTTCGTTCCGATATCCGATTGCTCGGCGATGTGCTTGGGCACGTCCTGCGTTCACAGTTCGGCGACGAGCTTTACGAACTTGAGGAGCGCGTTCGTGCGCAGACACGATCCCTCAGGGAAAGCCCTGATTCGGCGCTGCAGGCCGCCCTTTACAAAGAGCTAGACGGCGTTCCGCTGTGGTCGGCGGTCCGGTTAGTCCGGGCGTTCACGATTTACTTCCACCTGGCGAACACCGCCGAACAGCTTCACCGCGTGGACACGATGAGCGAAGGACAGGGCGGCGACGATCCGCTTGGCGATGCGTTTGACCGTATTGCTGCCAGCAGTTTGCGGCCTGATGAGATCGAAGCATTCGCCAGACGTCTCGATGTCCGGCCGGTGTTCACGGCGCATCCCACGGAGGCTGCTCGCCGGTCCATCCTGGACAAGCTCAGATCGATCCACGAGTTGCTGGTGGAGCGGTCGCTCCCCGGAACGCCGGTCCGTCGACGCGCACGCATCGAACGTCGCATCACGGAGCTCGTGGAGGCGGTCGTCCAGACGGATGAACTGCACCAGGAACGCCCGGAACCCATCGACGAGGCGCGTAACGTCATCTACTACCTGGAAGAGCTATTCAACGACGTCGTCCCGGACGTTGTGGAGTCGCTTGAGGACGGGTTCGCAGCTGCCGGAGCACAACTGAACACCGGTGACGATATGACGCCGCTCCGGTTTGGGTCGTGGGTCGGTGGCGACAGGGACGGCAACCCGAACGTCACTGCGGAGACCACGTCCGAGGTCCTCCGACTTCAGAACGTCCGAGCACTCCGATTGCTGCGTGACGCCATTCGCGGGCTTGCCACCGAGCTTAGCCAGTCGACCCACATCATCGATGTATCGGATGAGCTAACGGCTTCCCTTGAGAAGGACCGTGAGTTGATGCCGTCTGTATACGAGCAGTTCATGCGCATCAACGCCGACGAGCCGTATCGGATGAAGTGCGCCTACATGTACGAGCGCGTGATCAACGCCCTGGCCGTGGCGCGCACCGACGATCCCCCACCCGGGCCGGTCTACGTGAGCGGTCCCGAACTGGTGGCCGACCTGATGCTCATGTCGGAATCGATGCGCGCTAACCGGGGTGGCGTTGTCGCCGCGGGACGGTTGGGTCGCTTGATCCGCAGTGCGACTGTGTTCGGGTTAACGCTGGCGGCGCTGGATGTGCGGCAGGATTCTTCTGTGACGAACGAAGCCGTCGGGGAGCTTATCGATCTTGTCGAAACCGGCGCGGCCGATGGCGGCTTCTCCAATCTGCCAAGAGAAGATCGGATCAAGCGGCTAACCGAGGAAATCGAGGGCAGCCGGACGCTCCAGACTCCGACCGCTAACTACTCTCCGGAGACAGCGGAAGTCCTGGACGTGCTGAACGTTATTCGGGGTGCGCAGGACAGGTACGGCGGCGAGTCGGTGGACACGTGGATCATATCCATGACCAACGAGGTCGATGACCTGCTTGCGCCCATCGTGATGGCGCGTGAAGCGGGCTTGATCGACCTTCGATCTGACCTGGCACGAATCGATGTCGTTCCGCTGTTCGAGACGATAGGCGCTCTGCGTGCGTCCGCGGATGTAATGGACCGTTACTGGTCGATCCCATCAGTGCGGCGACTGGTTGAGCTGCGCGGAGGGGTGGCCGAGGTGATGGTCGGGTACTCCGATTCGAACAAGGACGGAGGCATCGCCACCTCGCAGTGGGAGCTTTACCGGGCACAGCGTGCGTTGCGGGATGTAGCGGAGCGGCACGGGCTGGCGGTCCGGTTGTTCCACGGCAGAGGCGGCAGCACGGGACGCGGCGGCGGTCCGACGCGGGACGCAATTCTGTCGCAGCCAGCGCGTACTGTTGACGGCCGGATCAAAACGACTGAACAGGGTGAGGTCATCGCTGATAACTACGGCACGCCTGAGCTGGCGCGGCAGCACCTCGAAATGATGACAGCGGCGGTCGCCGAGGCGTCTCTGCTTCATACGGAACCACGACACGATGACGCGACCCTGAGTCGCTGGTTCGACGCGATGGCCCAGATATCTGAGACGGCGTTCCAGAAGTACCGGTCATTAATCGAGAGCGACGGTTTGGTCGAGTATTTCCTTGCAGCGACGCCGGTCGAAGAGCTGGCCGAGATGAACATCGGGTCACGTCCTGCACGCCGTGGCGGGTCGATCACCGGCATCGGCAACCTGCGGGCGATACCGTGGGTGTTCGGATGGACCCAGTCGCGGCAGATCGTGCCGGGCTGGTACGGCGTGGGAACTGCGCTCGCGGAGGCACGCTCCGGCGGGATGGCGGATCTGATCGACGAGATGTTCCGTGAGTGGAGCTTCTTCCGGGCGTTCGTCTCCAACGTGGAGATGACCCTGGCGAAGACCGATATGGATATCGCATCGCTGTACGTGTCTGAGCTTGTGCCAGCGAAGTGTCACGGAATTTATGACGATATTCGCACCGAACACGGGCTGGCGCGGGATGGAGTTCTGGAGGTGACACACCAGGACAATCTTTTGGACGCGTTCCCGGTGTTGCAGCGAACGCTGGCGGTGCGCGAGGCGTACATCGCGCCTCTGAGTTACCTACAAGTGTCGTTGCTGGCGCGGCGACGGCGTGAAGCGGCTGCGGAACGCGACCCGCTGTTGCGGCGGGCGCTGTTGCTGAGCATCAACGGAATCGCCGCTGGACTGAAGAACACGGGGTAACACGGGACGTAAGTGTGAGCGGTGCCCTCGGTACGACAATATCCTGACCCGACGTTCTCGAAGGGATTTGCGCTGTGATGCCGATTACGAACGTTGGACAGCGCGGAATGTTGGGGGCGTAGGGCATCGCGCCTTTGGTCTTTGAGAGAGCGCTAAATACAGGGGCGCATCGTCCCTGCATCCCTCACCCCAAACTTCTCCCGACCGGGAGCGGGGCAAAGCCTAGACGTATATCCTCGACTGTGGCTGTCACAAAAACCGTAGGCCCGATGAAACGACTACGCCGTCGCTTGCTCTGATCCCGGGTCGCCTATCCATACCTCGCCGCCCTCGAAGTACTCTTTTTTCCAGATCGGAACTACTTCCTTCAGGCGGTCGATGAAGTGGAGCGTGGCTTCGAATGCAGGCCGTCGGTGGGCTGCTGAAACAGCGATAACAAGGCTTAGCTCGCCTATGTCCACACGGCCGGTGCGGTGGGCGACAGCGACCTTGTCGATCTCCCATCGATCCTTGATCTCGTCGATCAGTTCCTGGAGCTTCTCGTCGGCCATCGGCCGGTAGGCTTCGTACTCCAGGTATTCGACGCCACGGCCGTCGTTGTGATTCCGTGTAACGCCTTCAAACGTGATGACTGCGCCGTCGGTATCGTCACGAACGGCGTTTGTGAGCGTATTTGGGACAAGTGGTTGGTCAGTGATGATGATCATTTGTGTACGGGTACATTCCCAAATGGGAGGATTCAGGTCGATATATACGACCCCGATTGTAGCCCCCTCTCCCAGCGGGAGAGGATCAAGGTGAGGGAGAAGTCGTGAACATCAACAACGTCTCTAGAACGCCGTCCATGTTCTTAAACACATCGTTGTTCCAAAACCTGACGACCTTGTAACCACGCCGTTCGAAGAAGGCGGTGCGCCTCTCGTCCGCGTGAACAGTCTCCATGTGTTGAGAGCCGTCCAATTCAACGATTAACTTTTCTTTTTCACAGCAGAAATCGGCCACATGAAGGGGGCGGCGAGAATTGACGTCGAAATTTGGCACCCGCTAGTCGGCCATCACGGATCTTGGACCATAACAGCGCTTCGGCATCTGTCTGGTTCCGGCGTAATGATCTCGCTGTGTACGTTGACCGTGGGTTACGGCGACTTGATCGCACAACACACTTCTCCCTCACCCCAGCCCTCTCCCGCTGGGAGAGGGGGATTCCGGCTCTATCCGCCGCTTACCGGTGGGATCAGAGCCAGTTCGTCTCCGTCGCTTAGGACGCCGCTGAACTCTACGTACTCGTTGTTGACGGCGGCCATGAGGCTTGTTGGCGCGGTCCACTGTCGGGGTCCGATGCGCTGGGCCTCGTCAATAGCGTCCGCTACGGTCGCGCCATCATCAAGTTCGACAGACAGGTCGCCAGTCCCCGCTCTGTCACGGAGTCCTGCAAAGAGTTTGATGGCGATCTTCATGGCGTGGGAGGTCTCATTGGGTGTACAAAGAACCCTCTGAGTATACGTCGCCACCGTCCCGAAATACGTTCATATGTACGTACCGTGATAGCCGCCCCCAACGCCACATGGCACAATAAGTCACTCCAAACAAACGCACGCACGCGGGCCTGAAGGATGAGATGGCGAACTCCAAGGTTTTCATAGACGGCTCTTACGGCACTACCGGTCTCAGGATCAAAGACCGGCTCGAGCCGCGCGATGACTTAGATGTCGTCGTTGTGGATAAAGACCTGCGCCGCGACGTGGATGAACGCCGAGACGCCCTCGTGAATTCTGATCTCGCCATACTCTGCTTGCCAGACGATGCCGCCATTGAGGCCGCGGAATGGGCGGCCGAGAGCGGGACGAAGATCGTCGACCCTTCTACCGCGCACCGGGTCGCCGACGGCTGGGTGTACGGCTTGCCGGAGATGACGCCGGATCAACGTGACGCTGTCAGGGAGTCGAACACCGTCGCAAACCCCGGCTGCTACCCGACCGGGGTGGTGCTCTGCATTCGTCCACTAACCGAGGCGGGAATCGTTTCCAAGGACATGCCGCTTACGATCCACGCCCTCTCCGGGTACTCGGGTGGCGGTAAGAATCTAATTGCCAAGTGGGAGGGCGGCCAGCCTGATCTTGAAGGGTTGCCGTTTGAGTCACCGTACGCTCTCCACACAAAGCACAAACACGTTCCTGAGATGCAGAAGTACTCGGGGCTAACGTACGAGCCGCAGTTCATCCCGTCGGTGGGCCCGTTCTTGAAGGGCATGCGCGTTGAGGTGCCGCTCCATAAGTCGGTTATCCAGGGTGGTGCGAACGCCGAGACGATCCATGGTTTGCTAGACGAACGTTATGCAGACGAGCCGCTGGTGAACGTGGTTTCGTTGGAAGACACCCTTGCGTACTCCGATCCGGCATTCGATCCGCAGGCCCGGAACGACAACGACGGACTTGATATATCTGTGGTGCCGAACGAGCTTGGACACGTTCTGTTGGTCATCCAGATCGACAACCTTGGCAAGGGCGCATCCGGAGCGGCTATACAGAACATGAATTTGATGTTGGATTTGCCGGAGCACGCCGGTCTAACGGTCTGATGTTCCCCGATTCCCAACCTGGGATCCGAAGTTGTGGCACAATCCCGGTACTACCGACGTTTTATCTGAATCAGGAGAGAGCTTTCTAAGTGCTTGAAGTAATCCTCGAAACCAACCTGACCTGACCTGAATGCAAGGCAGTTACCGCCGAAATAATGCTGGCGGACGACTGACTGGTTGCGTATGACTGCACGTCGTGCGGTGCGAACCTGACCCCACCTGAGGGTGGCTGCTGCGTTTTCTGCTCCTACTCGGACCAACTGTGTCCGGCTGTACAACGCAAAGAGGCGGGTGTCGTCTAGCGGTTCCGGAGCGGTCCTGGGCCGATGACCGCAGTGATAAGTGATCAAGAGGCCCGTCAGATTGACAAATAACCCTTCGAGTTGGCTGATTTCTGGCCTACTATCGATGCATGCCGCAAATCCAGAGGGTCCACCTCGTCCGCCATGCCGAGACGATGGGCGCTGATACCACATACGTCGGTGATCCGACACTGACGCATCGTGGTGAACGTCAGTCAACTCTCACTGCAGACCATCTCCATGACGTTGGCGTGTCATCGGTTTATGTCAGTCCGTTGTTACGGGCCAAACAAACCGCGGCCCCGCTGATCACAAGGCTTGGCGCACCCCCGAAAACATTGCCCCTGATGGCGGAAATCGATCTCGGGGACTTCCCGGGTCCTGAAGCTTCAGGGCGAAAGAGGCCGTTGATCGATTTCGGCGATTGGGGCGGAGACTACGGAGCGGATTTCAGTGAGAGCGTGATCAGAGGGTTTGGAGACTTCATCAGCGAAGTTCAACCGCTGGAACACGAAGACATCGCACTTATCTCACACGGCGGCACTATCAACGTCATCCTCGATCATGTGCAGGGCATCCCCTGGGACGGACAGATGCGCAACTTACTTGCCAACTGCAGCGTCTCGACAATAGAGATCAGCCCTGGTTCCGTATCGCTCTCAGATATCAACTTTGTCCGGCATCTGCCGTATGAATTGATCACCCCGGAGAACGAGCGCCCTCTTAAACAGCCCCCTTCGCGTTGACACTCCTATCCCGCCGTACCTACACTTGTTGGGTTAACTGCCCGAGTTGTGGCGTTATGTCACGATGTCCGGGCGATTCCCGTACGTAACTGGAGTTCATTCTTTACATGGTTCGCATTCGGCTGCGCCGCATCGGCGCGAAGGGCCACCCGTTTTACCGCGTAGTAGTCGCTGACCAGCGCACTGCTCGCAATGGCGCGTTCATCGAGCAGATCGGCACGTTCGACCCGATGAAAGACCCGTCTGAGGTCAAGATCGACGAAGAGCTGGCCCTCAAATGGCTCCGCCAGGGTGCACAGCCCAGTGAGTCTGTTGGTGCGATGCTGAAGAAGCTTGGCATCATAGACAAAGTGAAAGAGACCGCCTGATCTCATGAAAGAGATGGTCGAGTACATAGCCCGGGCGCTTGTCCGTAACCCCGACGCTGTCGAGGTCACGGAAGAGGTCCGCGGCAATCGCGTGTTCATCACGCTCATCGTGGATGACGAGGACAAGGGCAAGGTCATCGGCCGTGACGGCCGGGTGGCGCAGGCCATTCGCTCCCTGCTGCGGGTTTCCGGCGTGAAGTCGGACCAGCGCATCGTCCTCCAGATCGACTAGCGGGGATTCGGCGAAATGTCGCCCCAGCAATCCAACCGCAGGCGTCGTCGGCAAACCTTTGAGCCGGGCCAGGTTCCGCGTAAACGCCCGCCCGCAAGCGAGAAGATCCAAACCTCTACACCTACACGTGTCGGGGTTGCTTCCGTCCGCAGGTCCTGGGGCGTCGACGGCTCGATTGCTGTCAGCCAGTTTTCCGAGGACGAAGACCGCTTCTCGCCCGGCGTCACTGTCTATATCAATGGCGGTCGCGAGGCCCGAATCCTGGATAGCCACCGCGCCGGATCTGCAATCGTCTTGCAGCTGGATATCGTGCGGAACACCCGTGACGCCAACGCGCTCCGTGGCACCGTCATCGAGATGGAAGGCGACGACATCCCGGAGGCGCCAGATGGCACCTACTACCACTACGAGATTGTAGGAGCGAAGGTTCGCACTACTGAGGGTGAAGAGCTGGGCGAGGTGCTGGAGATCATCGTGACCGGGGCGAACGATGTGTATGTTGTAGGCGACCCCAAAGCCACTGACGCCAAGGGGCAGATTCTGATCCCGGCGATTGCAGATGTGGTGCTGGAGGTGGACGTGAATAACGGGATCGTGACGGTGAATCTGCCGGAGGGACTTCGGTAAGAGCCTACGAAACTTTGCCCCGTTTCGGGTGGCTTGCTAAGATCACTGCCCAAGTCTTTAAAAAACGCCCCCGGGTTCTGTGAAGATCGAAGCCCGCGTACCGATAGATTCGGCAACGGGAGGAGCACCATGTCAGGCCACTCTAAGTGGAGCACCATCAAGCACAAGAAGGCAGCTACCGACGCACGTCGTGGGCAGCTTTTCACGAAGATCGCCCGAGAAATCATCGTGGCGGCTCGCGGCGGTGCAGATCCCGAGACTAATTTCCGGCTTCGCCTGGCGATCCAGTCCGGCAAAGACGCAAACATGCCGAACGACAACATCGATCGTGCGATCGCGAAGGGTTCGGGCGCTGATGGTGACGGGGCAGATCTCGAAGAGATCACCTACGAGGGCTACGGCCCCGGTGGTACGGCGATCATGGTGCAGGCGCTGACCGATAACCGGAACCGCACGGCGTCCGATGTCCGCCAGATGTTTTCCCGAGCAGGTGGCAATCTCGCAGAGTCAGGCGCTGTTTCATGGGGATTCTCTAACTCCGGCGTGATTAACGTAGAGGCATCTTCCGGTGACCCGGAGGAGATCGCTCTGGAGGCCGTAGACGCCGGTGCTGAGGATTTCGACATCGAGGGCACCTCTATCGAGTTCAAGGTGCCGTTCACGAGCTTTGAGCCGCTCAAATCGGCGCTTGAGGGCATGGACGGTGTCGAGGTGGAGTCCGCCGAGCTGGCGATGGTGCCCAGTACTCTCGTAGAGCTGGATGACACAAAAGCGAAGCAGGCGCTTCGCTTGCTGGACACGTTGGAGGAGCTAGACGATGTCCAGAAAGTGTTCTCCAACGCAGACTTTCCGGACGAGGTCATGGAAGAGTACGCCCAAGCGGGTTAGTCGCAGTAGGCGATGACGGGTGTATTTTGATGGCCTCGGCCACATTTGCATGTTTGCATGGTCCACGCTGTCAAATTTCATGCATCTGGCCTTCTCCCGCTGAGAGAGAGTGCGATATCAAGGTGCCCTCAGGTTCGGGATGAACAATGGTGTCTTGTAGACCCAGCACTCGCTCCGCCCATTTCTAGCGGACACGAATACAGGGATATTGACCGGATCAGCGTCCTACCGAAGAAACACCGTTTACGCTCGACCTTGAACCTCCGTCACCTCATCCCTCTCCCACCGGGAGAGGGGCAGTTTTCTCCCCCCTAAATAGGCAGATCGAGAAGCTTCCACCATGAATTACGACGCCTGGGCTGAGTGGTATGACGTCTTTTACTCGACCGCCGGGGTCGAGGATGTCGCGTTTTATGTTGAGCTTGCGCGGGCTTCAGGCGGACCGGTTCTGGAGATTGGCTGTGGCACTGGACGGGTGAGTCTGCCAATCGCTGCGGCGGGGATCGATGTCCTTGGCGTCGACTTCTCCCCTGCCATGCTTGCCAGGGCCGGTGAACGAGCGGCAGCCACAAGCAACCTCGGCGGTGCGTACGAATTCGTTCAGGGCGATATGCGATCGCTCGCGCTGGACCGCCAGTTCCCCCTTGTCATCATTCCCGCACGAACCCTGTACCTCGCACTAACTCCGGAGGAACAGCTCGAATCACTGCGCAGGGCCGCGTCACACCTGGCACCTGGTGGGATGCTGGCGTTTAACCTGTTCGTTCCCGATCCCGATCTCATCGCCGATACGTCAAAAGAGCCGTTCTCGATGGGCGAGACGATCAATCCCGCCACCGGTCGCCGTTGCCTCTTAAGTGCGGTGAACACGCCCGATCCGATTGCTCAAACGATTCACAGCGTGCAGACGGTCGAGGAGTTGGACGAGTCCGGCTCCGTGGTACGGACTGAAGATCTGGAGGTTGATCTTCGGTTTATGTATCCATCAGAGGTTCATGTGATGCTGGAGGAGGCCGGGCTGGCCGCGGATCAGGTATACGGGGATTTTTCCGGCGGTCCGCTACAAGAGGACAGCGAGGAGATGGTGTGGGTGGTGCGACGCGCGGGCGAGTAGCGACGTTCTAGTGTTGTCGCCCGTGTCCTAAGGCTCTCGAGGGGCTGGATTGGGCAATGACGCTGATTACGTGCACACCAAAGAATTTGAGCTAGCCCGAACCGTAAAGTCGTGCGGCATTACGCCCCTGGTTGTTTGAGAGCGCTGGATACAGGGGCGCAGCATAAGTCCTGTCATTCCCGAGTAGTCGGGGATCCAGAAACGGTTGCCGTACGACACGAATTCTCATTGTCAGCGGGCGATTTCTGGACTCCCACTTTCGTGGACGTGACGTGCTATCTGGGGTAACCGCCGTGCGTTACATGGACCAGAAAAACCAGATCACGGCTATGATCGGTACCGTGAAGAGGGCGATCACGTAGCTCAAGGACATCCAAGTCGGGGCGTACAACACCATCGGGAATGCGATGATCGTGGCAATGAGCGCTGGTACGAGGGTAACGGTCAGCATGTGATCCGATACCCAGGTGGCTCCGGGTCGGTTCTTTTCTACGTCTTCCCTGGTAACCATCAACCGTCTTTTCGCCACAATCTCACCTCGCCCTAATGTTTATTTTCCGCTGCCGAACCTCAGACCGTTTATGTGCCAATTTCGGCCCTTCACGTTATTCCGCATGTCGCCCTCGTTCAGGGGCCACTGTTTTACACCGCAACGTTCCGCCCACTCGTCATACATTCGAGACATCCGGGTTAGTCTTTCAGGTTCACTGACCGAGAGGTCGATCAACTCCGTGCGGTCCGATTCGAGGTTGTAGAGCTCCCATCGGCCGGGCGCGTCTTCCGGCGCCCAGCGCGGGAATTCACTGACCAGCTTCCAGTCGCCCATCCGCATCCCACGATTGCCCTCATGCTCCCAGAACATGGGCGCTTCCCGCTGCCAGTTTTCGCCGTTCAGGAGGTCAAGAAAGCTTTCCCCTTCCAACGGCGTGATGTCGTGGTCGGCGTGCTGAGATGGGTAGGACGCGCCAGCTGCAGCGATACAGGTGGCGGGGATGTCCGTGATGTGGGTGGGAGTGTGAACGTTACTGGCGGCCTGAATTGCGGATGGCCATTTGACGATGAACGGGGTCGATATGCCGCCCTCGTGTATCCAGTTTTTGTAGAAACGGAACGGTGCGTTGCTGGCGTTGGCCCATGGCAGGTCGTAGCTCATGAAAGTTTCTTCACCGCCGGGTTCTTGACCGGTGAAATTGCCGACCTTGATCTGTTCCCCACCACGCGTTTCTCCGCCGAATAGCGCGGGTGTCGGCACACGGGAATCCTCGGCAAGGAACACCTCGCACGCTCCGTTGTCGGACAGGAACATCACCAGGGTGTCGTCCTCGACGCCGGTTTCCTTCAAAGCATCCAGAACCCGACCAATCCCACGATCCATCTGCTCGATCTGCGCTGCATATACAGCCATACGCAGGTCTTCCCACTCCTTCTCTTTCTCGTCCTCCCACGGATACGAGCTCTCGTCACGGGGGGAGATATCCGATTTTTCGTCCAGGATGCCGCGGGACTTTAGTTCCTCATGCCGTGCGGTGCGCATCGGGTCCCAGCCGTCCATGTACTTGCCGCGGTAGTGGGCGATGTCCTCTTCGTAGGCATGGAGTGGCCAGTGAGGCGCTGTGTATGCGACGTACAGGAAGAACGGCTTGTCGTCATTTGACGCCTCGCGGACCATTCGGGCGGCCTCGTCGGAAATGGCGTCGGTGTAGTGGTATTCGTCCGTTTCGACTTCGATGAACGAATCGCCGCTCATTAAGGTCTGCGGGTTGAAGTAGTTCCCCGCGCCGGTGAGGGTTCCGTAGAACTTGTCGAATCCGCGCTGGGTTGGGGTCGGGTGTGTTTCATCTCCCGGAGTCCAGCCTTCGGACTTTCGGAGCGCGTAGCCGCCGCCTACATGCCATTTGCCGGACATGTAGGTGGCGTAGCCGGAGTCTTTGAGCACCTCGGCGACGGTGACGCTGGTCTTATTGAGGTAGCCCTGGTAGGACGGCACGCCGAGTGGGTCGGTCATGTATCCGATACCGGCCTGGTGCGGGTAGAGTCCGGTCATGAGGCTGGCCCGTGATGGGCAACATTTGGCATTGTTGTACATCTGGCTGAACGAGAGGCCCTCACCCGCCATGGCGTTCAGGTTGGGCGTGCGGATCTCACCGCCGTAGGGTTGTATGTCTGAAAAGCCCATATCGTCGGCCATGATGAGGACAATGTTCGGGCGTTTCGGTTGGGTCATTTGTGGCTCCGGTCGTGGTCGAGGTTTCGGGGCAGATCACCATCTGCCCCAGGGCGGATAATCATTCGCCCCCACGGTGTCGCTTGATTGGTGGGCGGAGCAAGCTCCGACCCTACGAGGTTAGCGGACTGTCTGGGCGGTTAGGTCGAGGACTGAGTCTGCGATTGTTGTGAGCATGGCCCACGCTGGCTCGTGGGTTAATGTGTCCTCCGGAATATCCATATAGGTGTCCAGCAGTACGTAGTCCGCGCCCAGGTCCTGTAAGGCTCCCAGGTCGTCTTGAACCTGTTGGAGTGACCCGATACCCGGTTTTCGTCCGTCCTCCGGGAGTGGATCGTCAGTGAGATGAAGTTTGACCCGAGGCGAGAACGCGGGGACCGATCTGTCCAGCTCCTCAGCGAAACGTCTCAGGGTCGGCACCCCGTAATCCCTGAGCCACGCGAGCTCCAGGTTCATCGGATGCCAGGCGTCGCCGTGTATTACGGCACGTCTGATGGCAGCGTCGCTCGCCCCGCCTACCCAGATCGGCGGATGGGGTTGTTGCACGGGTAGCGGCGCGGTCAACACATCGTTGAACGAAGTGAACTCGCCCTCGAAGCTACCGGACTCTCCGGACCACAACTCTTTCATGGCCGACAGATATTCGTCGGTCATCGCACCGCGCCGGTGGAACGGGAGACCGAGCGCTTCGAACTCAAGTGTGGACCAGCCAGCACCTATGCCGAAAATAAAGCGTCCATCGCTGAATTGATCCAGGCTAGCGACCATTCGGGCGGTGAGAATCGGGTCGCGGTACGGCACGATGATCACCGTCGTGCCCAATTGAATGGTCGAGGTCTTACCGGCGAGCCAGCCAAGCGTCACGAAAGGGTCGTATAAAGGCGCCGGATATCGGTCATGAATGTCACGGGTAACGGCGACGTGGTCACACGCCATTGCCAGGTGAAAGCCGAGGCTCTCGGCGAATGTCGTCCAACGAGCCAGCGACTCGGGCGTCGCGGCCGGGCCAAAGTTCAGCAGGTTTACTCCGGCTTTCATGTAATCAACACCCGATCTACTCTGGATTCCAATGGGACAATCAGTTCCTGGGAAGCGACAAGCCTACCCGTTACCTACAACTCTTCGAAGAGGAAACTTACGTCCGCGTGCCCCTCCGTCAAAGTCTCCATTCTGGCCACAAGTTCCTGCCCACGTTTGTTTGACACCACATCAATGACCGTTTCGCTTGCTGCCTCTGCGTCCTCGTAGTCGACGTGCCAGTGAAGCCGCCCTGAATATCCGAACGGTTCCCGATACAACTCCATCTCCACTCCTTGCGAACGCAAGTAGCCCTTGATGTCCTCAGCGATTTCAAGAAGCTGCGAGAACTTCCCGGGTTGTGCGTCAAAAGAACGTACGATTCGAATCATCGGTCGACCCCAATTCCACTTCGGAATATCGATATCAGCCTGACGATGTTCATGTCGTTTTCACCAGGAAGCTGGTCACACGATGGCCTTCGATCAATAACTGGATGCGCCGCAGCGGCTCTTCAGCCCTGGAGTTCGTCGATAACGTTTGCCACCAGGACTGGGCCCTCGCCGCGTCCTCGAAATCGTTATGGATATGAACGGCTCCCCCAAGACCCCACGGCTCGGTGAAAATTCGCCCAGTTATTCCCTGGGTGGCGCTGTAGGCCTTGATCTCTTTGAGTACATCGATGAGTTCGCGTTCCTTGCCCGGCTTCGCAATGAATCTGCGTACGACTCGAATCATGCTGCCCTCCTTGTAGCCCGGTACGGTAACGGATAGGCGATTTAAGCGCATCAGGTCGAATCCGTGCGCGGAAACAGGCGTTACGGACTTCTTACCTGTGCGCGTTCCCGATGTCAGCCGAGGGTAGGCCTGGCGACCAAATTGCTCTGGGATCAAAAGGGGCTTTTGATGAGGCTACGGCTACAATTGGCGTCAGAATTGACCGGAGGCGCGGCAGACGTCCACCTGCTTACAGCACTTATGCGCCATGACTGAGCGGATCGACAACTAAAGAGAGGGTCTGGCCTTCCGGCTGACCCTCTCTTGTTTTTCTTCTTACGGAGCACCATCCCGGGGTGCGAGGTTCGGTCGATGCGACCGTTGTGGCTGACGTCCCTGACGTATCGGCTCTCCCGTTGTCTAAGGATTCGTCCAAGCCCTGTGCTGTGTGGTCCGCTACTCCCGGAGGTGCTCTCTGCCTGACTTCGTAACCCAGCCCGACATGATCGCCGGATGCTGTTCACGGGTCTCGTTCACTGTTGCCCCTGATTCTCTAGCCGACCGCTGAAGTCCGTTAAATCGTTTCTCTTTATTAAGTGGCTGCCGTCGTGTCCGGTTTGCCTCTATGGAGGCGCTTCCGGAGAGGACTGGCTCAGCCCGTAAACGCAAGCTTTCGGTCTTCAGCGGGGTTTATCCCAATCCCGGCTGCGGAGGCCAACAGTGCTGAACTCCCCCACCCGGGATCCGTACAAGGTTCAAACCATCTGTGAACCCAGACGTAGACACGGACTCCCGTCATTTATCGTGCCTCGCTTCCTGAACACTTCTGATCGCTTTCGGTCTTCCCGAGGTGTTCCCGGCGCCTCTCCGGCGCCGACCGAATGTCCTCGGTAACCGTCGATTAAGACTATGCCATGACCGATCTGAGGGAGTCGTGAAGAGGACGTGAAGACGGCGTGAGGGGATTGTGTGGGTGTCCCCAGACAGGGGTGGGGGTGGATTGCCGGATGATGCGCTAACCGCCTGATGGCGGTCCCCCTCACCCTCCATGTACGTGGGCCTCTCCCGCGTCGGGGAGAGGGGGCAATTTCGACGGTGGCTTGAGGTTTTTAAAGCCTGTGTTGAGTCTGTCGAAATGGACCGAGCTAGGGCCCGGCAAGCACCGCCCCTCCCTGGTTTTCGCTTTACTGGACCGTTGAGAAAGGCATGGCGTTGTAGAGCATGTTTTCCTGGAAGAGCGGTCGTGAACCGGACGATGGCGGCCAGCCGATCTCGGCGAATTTCTTTCGGGCCTCGGTGCGGTGCTCCCAGCTCTCGTAGGACCACATGTGCAACCAGCGGTTCAGTTGTCCGAGCTCTGACGTCCAGATTCCGACCGGTTGTGACAGTTCCATGCGTTCCGTAATTTTCGAGCCCCATGCTTCCATCCATGCAGTTGGTGTTCCGGGTTGGAGCGTGTAGTCACGGAGCTCGAATATCGGTCCGATTTTGCGTTCAATGTCCAACGGAGGCAGGAATGACGCGGGAACGTATATCTCCGAGTACTGGTGTTCAATCAGTTCCTGGGAGTTTGGCGGCCAGTTGCCGCCTGCTACCGCCGCCGCACGCGTTTCGTTGCGATGCTCAACACTGTCGTACTGCCAGATGTGTAGTACCCGATTTAGTCGGCCGACCTCTGTATAGAAATAGCCGACCAGGGGTGACAGCTTTTTGCGCTCTTCGATCACATCGGAAACGCGTTTGATGTATTCGCCAATCGAACCCGGTATCAGATCGTAGGTACGGAACTCGTGAATCAATTTTGGCTCCCGTGAGATTTGCGCACCCATGCTGAGGTTCTCGACGTACGGGTGCGGGCGGGGCAAGCCCCGCCCCTACGGTTTCATTAAGCACGACTCTGATCAGCCAGACCGATTTTCGACCTGATCAGAGCATGAACGCCTATTCCTACTGAAGGGGTGAGAAGTCTGCGGCCCACATCAGCTTGTTTTCCTGGTGCAGAGGGGAAACGTTGGACGGCGGGGGCCATACGCCTTTGGCTCTCGTCTCGTTACGCACTTCCATGCGGTGTTCGAAGCTCTCGTAGGCCCACATGTGCGCCCAGCGGTTGAGCGGACCTAGGTCTGAGAACCACGCCCCAACCAGCGGCGAGTACTTCTGACGTTCCTCGATCGCCTTCGACCACGCGTCCACAACCTGCGGGATGTCGCCCTGTCCGTACTTGTAAATCCGCAACTCAAACAGGGGTCCAATTTTCCGAGGGGTGAGTTCCGGCATAAACGGTGCAGGGTAGTAGATGTCAGATTCCATGTTCAGGATGAGGTCTGCGTTGTCCGGTGGCCAGATGCCGTCCGCGACGACCTTCGCCCGGGTCTCTGCGCGGTGATTCATGTCGTCGTAGGGCCAGATGTGGACGACCTGGTTGAGCGCGCCGACCTCTGTGTAGAAGAAGCCGCCAAGTGGCGTGACTTTGACTCGCTCCGGGGCCATAGCGCCTGTTTTTTCCAGGAACTGTGGGACGCCACGCGGCTTGAGGTCATACGTGCGGATCTCGTGGATCAATTCGATGCTCCTGTAGGGGTTATTTGTCGTGGCGGCAGGTTACACCGCCGGAAGGGATTTTGGGGATGAGGTGTCTACTTGAACGCAGGCATCACCTTGTCTGCCAGGAGACGCATCGAGCGTTCTACGTCAGGCTCGGAAATTTCTTCCCCGGCGTTGAACTCGGCCACGATGGAGGTCAGCTTGAGCCGGTCTTTTAGCTCATGTATGCGGTCGATCACCATTTCTGGCGTTCCGACGATCACCTTGTCTGTACTCACCCGGTCCCACGAGAGACTTGCAAGCTCGGCCGTCCGTGAAGCGCGTTCTGAGTCGTGCGCAACATCAGACCGTCCTGCCGTTACGGCAATCTGGCCACCAAGACGAGCGAACTGCTTCATGAAGCTCTTTTCGGGAACCGAGAGTGCTTCTTCCCGGGATTCAGAGATGTATACGGGGATCCGTATCGAGACGTCCGGTGGTCCGGAGAAACCCGCTTCTTCACGGGCGGCCTGGTAGCTCTTTATGTATCCCTCCACTAGTGCAGTGTTGTGCTGCCGGACGCCTACGAAGAGCGGCATATCAAGCTTTCCGACGACGGGAAATGACGCCTCAGAGTTGGCGGCCATCCTCAACGGCGGGTGCGGTGACTGGACTGGTTTCGGCACGAGACAAACGTTGTCGTAGGAGTGGAACTTGCCCTCGTAAGTGAACCGATCGTTTGTCCAGAGGCCCTTGATGATTTCGAGGTCCTCGAAAGTACGTTCGCTACTTGTTGAGTAGTCGATGCCGTACCCGTCGTATGCCGCCGGGGAGCCGCTTCTGCCGATGCCAAACTCGAGCCGTCCCTCGCTGATCTGGTCCAGCGTTGCGGTCTCCTCAGCGACCCGCATCGGATCGGTAAGTGGCAGGACTAGGACGGCAGTACCGATCTTCACCCGTTGCGTGCGGGCTGCGATTGCTGAGCCGACCGACATCAGCGATGTGAGAACCGCCCGCTCAGGCGTGAAATGGGATTCGGCCATCCATATGGCGTCGAGACCGGCCGATTCAGCGAGGTCTACCTGGCGCCATCCCTCAGCGAAATCTTCCGCCTGCGACCGACCCGGTCGGGCGTGAAATTCCATGAACGTGCCGAAATCCAAGAGCTTCCTCCGTTAACGAATATTGGGGTCGCCTCAGCTCGGCGTTCCACATAAGGGTCAAAACTGCCCGGACAGTAACGGAGGTGGAGCGAAACGTCGAGCGCGGGTGTTCGTTACCAGCGATAGCAGCGACTCGGTCGGATCCTGAATCAAGTTCAGGAAGACAAGTTTCTGTCCAGGGGAACTACTAGCCCGACTTTGAATGACACGGGATACGGACCATTCGCACTCGCTGTTCACGTATTCCGGGCTAGACTTCAGGTCCAACGCGCATCGATGTGTCTTACCTGGAATCGAACTTGATGTCTTCTGGACGCGCTAGCAATCCGATCGCCTCGGGCGATCCCCCTCACCCCTGCCCTCTCCAGATTGGGAGAGGGGGTTTTTGACGAGGACCGCCCCCATGACGACGACCACTCCCGGCAAACAAGCTGCATCCAAGCGTGAATCGAAACGCGCTCCGGGTAAGTGGCGGTCGTGGGAGACGACTGAGGGGGCTATCCGGGCCCCGCATCGGTCGATGATGCGGGCGATGGGATTGTCTGACCGGGACATCAGTCAGCCGTTCGTCGGGGTGGCCTCGATGCACAACGAGGTCACGGTATGTAACTTCGGCATAGCTCCGCTTGTAGATGAGGTCAAACGGGGTGTTTCGGAGTCCGCGGGCACACCCTTTATGTTCGGCACCATCACGGTGTCGGACGCCATCTCCATGGGAACCGAGGGCATGAAGGGCTCGCTGGTGAGCCGGGAGATCATTGCCGACTCCATAGAAACCGTGTGTTTTGCGGAGCGCTTTGACGGCGTTGTGCCCATCGCCGGCTGCGACAAGTCCCTCCCGGGATCGATGATGGCGATCGCGCGCCTCAACATCCCGGCGGTGTTCGTGTACGGCGGGTCGATCCTCCCGGGTAACTGGGAAGGGAAGCCGTTCCAGTTGCAGGACGTAAATGAGGGGGTGGGCCGACACCAGGTAGGCGAGATAGACGACGCCACGTTGCGGGCGATGGAGATTGCGGCATGTCCGGGACCGGGTGCGTGTGGCGGGATGTTCACGGCCAACACGATGTCGTCAATCGGCGAGGCTATCGGACTTTCGCTGCCGGGCTCGGCGTCTGAGCCCGCTGTTTCGAGCCGAAAGCGTGATTCCTCCCGACGCGCCGGTGAGGCGGTTATGAACCTGCTGCGAGAGGACATCCGACCTTCCGACATCCTGTCACGAAAGGCTTTCGAAAACGCGGTAACGCTTGTCGTGGCGCTCGGAGGTTCTACCAACAGTGCGCTTCATCTACCGGCCATCGCTTACGAGATGGGAATCGATCTGACCCTGGACGACATCCACGATATTTCTATGCGCACGCCGCTCATTGCCGACATGAAGCCGGGCGGTGAATACCTGATGTTTGACCTGGACCGCGCCGGGGGAATTCCACTTGCCATGAAGCGGCTACTGGAAGCGGGCTTACTTCACGGTGACGCACTGACCGTGACGGGCAAGACGATCACCGAAAACCTTGCTGACGTGCCGGACGACGGGACGCAGATGACGGTGCTCAAGACGCCGGAAGACCCGATTGCGGCAACAGGAGGGTTGGTCGTTCTTCACGGCAACCTGGCTCCCGACGGTGCGGTGCTCAAGGTGGCAGGACACGATTATGGAAACCGCTGGAGCGGTCCGGCACGCGTGTTTGATCGGGAAGAGCTTGTGATGGAGGCGCTTCAGCAGCGTGCCATCAAGAAGGGCGACTTTGTGGTGATCCGATATGAGGGTCCGCGGGGTGGACCCGGTATGCGGGAGATGCTTGATGTGACAGGGGCTATCCTCGGCCAAGGGCTTGGCGAGGACGTTTTCCTGATGACGGACGGCCGATTCTCAGGGGCAACGCACGGTCCGATGATCGGTCACGTAGGCCCCGAGGCTGCACTGGGCGGTCCGATTGCGGCGTTGAAAGACGGCGACGTGATCGAGCTGGATCTTGAGAAGTTCGAGCTGAATGTTCGGCTGTCCAATGAGGAGATCACGGACCGGCTCGCTGGCTGGACCGCACCTCCACTGGCGTACACCAGGGGAACGCTCGGGAAGTACATCAAGCTGGTGCAACCGGCGGCTCAAGGGGCTGTCACCGGGTAAATCTCGCCGGGGCCAGTCGCCCGGAGAGGGTTTCGTCGCAGGATGAAACGGAACGCTTGATTCGGTCGTAGCTGGCCCACCGGCAGGCCGAATTCGCGGCACGATATGAGCAGCTACAAGCCGTTTCTCCAAGCTAAATCCAGATATTCGTGCTTTCTACGCGTGCTTCCTCACATACAACTCACAGGGCGTTGGATTCATTCATGAACCCTTCACATTTAAAGGCCATCATATGTAGTGAACGGCATTCCCGACCGACGAAACGTTTATCACTTACGGGACTGCCTGATATGACTGGAAGGACCAAAAATATGTTGTGGTTCAACGCTTGCCCACATTGCTCTACCGGGACCGTCGAGGCACGGAGCGATTCCGAAGGCAAATTTCTGCAGTGCATGAGCTGCTCGTGGACGCTTTACGCACCTCGATATGGCCGAGTAGATGCGCATAAGGAACCGTTACTGGCTGGAATCAAGTCAACGCCGGGACCGGAAGAGAGTCCGCGTGATCCGTCGCAGAAGGCTGCGTAACAGATCTAACTCCCAGGACCTCCTCCCCTGGGGGCGTCGATAAGGCCACCCGCTGAATCAGACGCCACAAGAAAAGTCCCCACATGCCAACGTCGGGGGCTTTTCTTTTTGGCCTATGTTGATACGCATGTAGACGCGTTAAGGGGCGGCCCCTGAGGACCGCCCCTTATGTTGTCGGCACCGGGTAAAGGCTTTGCCGGTTAACGAAGGTCTACGATTGTGTCTAGCCGGCTGGGCGTGGTGCGCTCGATATTGAGCATTGCCCCGGACTCCGACTTCACTTCGATAGTGAACTTGTCGTTAACGCTTGGGGCGTTGGTGGTCGGCGTTATCGGTCGTGTGAGGCTCGGGTCTATCAGTCAGCCGCCTGCACTTCTTCTCGTGGCGTGTTGCAGGCTTCGAGCGCCAGGTGGATGTATACCTGAGAGCCCTTGTAGAGGTCGTCTGAGTTGGCGTGCTCGCCCTCGATCGGGTAGTAGCCCGAACCACTTCTCCTGTATCTCATCCACTGGATTACCGGTGCTTTTTGAGGCCTGTGTAGTAATTTCCAACTCGCCGGATATGTTCCGAACCCACATGTTCAAGAGTAGGCTGCGTCCGACACACGGTTGATCGGCACACGGTATGGCCGGTCGGATCGGATTACCTACGCCGGTTACCGGATACGGAGATATTTGTTGAAGATCACAAGCGTTGAAGCGATCGCTATTTGTATCGACCCCGACGCAGACTCGCCAATGCTTGTGGCCGGCGAGGATGCTGCCCGGTTAAGCGAAATCGAGCAGACACGCCGTCGGAATCTGGCGAGACATCAGACCTGCCTGGTTCGGATCGAGACCGACACAGGACTGGTCGGCTGGGGCGAGGGGCAGGAGTCGGTTGCGCCGCGTGTGATCAAGACCGTGATCGACGATGTCTGCGCTCCGATGGTGATCGGCCGAAATCCATTCGATATCGAGGCGATCTGGAATACCCAGTACCAGTTCGTTCGTGAAGCAGGACACCTGACGGGTTACTACATTGACGCGCTGGCAGGGATCAACCTGGCGCTCTTCGATCTCATCGGAAAGGCGACCGATCAGCCTGTGTACCGATTGCTTGGCGGGCAGACTCGAGATCGCCTGTGGGCTTACGCTGGTTTTGGAGGGCGTGATCCGGATGCGACGGCGGAGGTGGCGGCGGAGCATGTCGCTGCGGGTTTCAGCGCCCTGAAGCTTCACTGCTCACGATTGTCGGTTGCTCAGTGCGCAGAGATAGCTCGAGCTGTACGGTCTCGGGTGGGCGATGACGTGGCGTTGATGCTGGACGCTCATATCGGGTTCAACGTGTCTGAGGCTATTCAACTTGGCCGTGTGTTGGAGGATCTGAACTTCCACTGGCTTGAGTCGCCGACAGCGCCGGAGGATCCGTACGGGAGCGCGGATATCGCACGGGCGCTGGACGTGCAGATCGCTTCGGGCGAGTGGCTGCGGACGAGCTGGCAGTGGCGGGAGTTCCTGGAGGCGCATGCGCTGGATGTGGCCATGCCTGATATTTCACGTTCCGGGCTTACGGAGAGCAAGCGGATCGCCCAGCTCTGCGATACCTACAACATCCCGGTTTCGCCGCATGTTGGTCGGGGCGGGACGATTGCACTGGCGGCAACGATTCAGTTCGCTGCCACGATCCCCAACTTCCAGATCATTGAGCATATGCACCAGGTGCATGAGCAGCGATCAAAGATCTGCACCGAGTACCCAAGCCCGGTCGACGGCTATTTTGAGGTGCCAGACAGGCCGGGACTTGGTATGACAATCGATGAGGATGTGGTGCGGGGATACGCGATCTAGGGGCTGTCAGTGCGCTGATGGTCTCGGGCGGTCAAGTTGGGCGATGATGCGTTCGCGGATGTCCACCCATGGCGGACCCCCTCACCCCAGCCCTCTCCCTATTGGGAGCGGGGGTTACCTCGTTGTGTGACTGACCCTTCGAGAGCCTCAGGGTGGGGTTTTGGTTACCGAGATCACCCTTACACCTACGGAGTGCCCCCCTAAGCGTCCAGAAAGGCGTTCTCTACCAGTTCGCTGGCTGCCGGGTGTGTGTAGATGGCTTCTTTCATTTCGTCCACTGTTAGTCCCAGCCGCATGGGCGTGGCGAACTCCTGTATGAGGATGGAAGCGGAGGGGCCGATGATGTGTGCGCCAAGGATTTTGCGGTCCTCGCCGACCAACAGCTTGGCGAAGCTGTCATCGTCGCCGAGAGCCCAGCCCCACGCCGTTGAACCGTAGCTTCGGTTTACTGCCGTGTAAGGGATGCCATGGTCTTTCAGCGTGTCTTCGGTCTCCCCTACCGATCCCACTTGAGGCGAGGAGAATACGGCGTGCGGGACGCCGTGGTAGTCGGCTTGCATGCGCTCGTTTTTGGGCGCCCACAGGTTGTGACGTACGATGCGCGCCTCCATGTTTGCGACGTGCTTGAGCGGGGGCGTGTCGGCGACATCGCCCAGGGCCCAGACGTTCTCGACGTTCGTTTCCATGTATTCGTTGACGGTTATACGCTGGATGGTGTCGCAGTTGATGCTGGTGCCCATCATGTTCAGCGTGTCAGTGTTTGGTCGGCGCCCGGTAGCAACCAGCAGTTTTTCTGCTGAGACAACCTGCTCCTTTCCGTCGACCTCGATAGTCACCGAGACACTGTTATCGTCACCCCCGACCGACTTCACCGAGGCACCCAGGATGACTCTGGTGTTGGCCCTGGACTTGAAGGATTCGGTGAAGCGAGCCCGCACCTCGTGGTCTTCGATCATGAGCATTTCGGGTGCCATGTCGATGACGGTCAGTTCGGTGCCGAGGGCACTGAAGTAGTGGCCGAGTTCGGCACCGATGTAGCCCCCGCCGATAACGACCATGCTCTTCGGCTGGGTTTCCATGTAAAGCGCCTCGTCCGAGGTGAGGAATGGGACAGAGTCGATGCCGGGTATCGGCGGCACGAAGGGGCGTGCACCGGCGTTGATGATGATCTTGTCGCCGGTGATCTGTTCGCCGTTCACCTCTACAACACGGTCGCTTACGAACCTGGCGTAGCCGTCGTAAGGAGTGAGGCCGTCGTAGTCGTGGTACCAGTCTGAGATACCTCCCCACATCGGAGACAGCTTGTCCTTAACCCGGCCTACAACCCGGTCCCAGTCGACGTGGTCGATGTGCGCCTTCAGGCCGTAGAAATCGCCATGGTTTACGGCGTCTGCCGCCTCGGCGGCGGCGATCAGCATCTTGGTGGGAATGCATCCGACGTTCACACAGGTGCCTCCCCAGTGTTTTGGCTCCACAACAGCGACAGTCTCGCCGCGGTTGATCGCTGCATCCGGGATGATTCCGGCCGAGCCGGATCCGATTATTAGCAGGTCGTAGTTCTTCACGGGTGATCCTCTTTGTGTTTGCCGGAATCGGCATACGTCGGCGTCGTGCATCACCCCGGAAGATCGGGGCCGTGCTTTTGTTCTATGTAATTCGGATGCGGAGCGGGGAGATCAGGTGCGCGCCGGATCTATACGTCGACCTGGTCGAGAGCCCGCATTGCATCACCCACGACGTCTATCAGAACGGGCTGCCCGGCAGAGGTCGCTTCCATGATGGCGTCAGGAAGCTGGTCGAGCTTCGTGACCCTGACCCCGACTACGCCGAATGATTCCGCAAGTGCAACAAAATCCGGATTCACGAGGTCTGTACCGATTACCCGTCCGCCAAAACGCCCATTCACCTGGTCGTTCTGTGAGGCGCCGTACTTGCCGTTATTGAACAGCACGGTAACCAAATTTATGTGGTGCTGGACCGCAGTAGCGAGATCTCCGATCGCATAGGAAAAGCCGCCGTCGCCGCACAGGGCGATCACCGGTCTGTCCGGACTTCCCGCCTTTGCGCCGAGCGCCAGCGGGAAGGCGTAACCGAGGGTAGTCATGTACGACGCCGAGGTCAGGGTGCCGGGCTGCATGATGTCAAACGCTGAGCGCATCCAGCGTGTGCCGACGGTAACGCCTCCGACCATTACGGCATCGTCCGGCAGTCTCATACGCAACTCTTCGAACATTGCGATTTGTTCGGGGAATCGTGCCCTGAGGAGTTCCCGACGTCTGACGTGGACCTCTGCGAGAAGTTCCGGATCCCAATCAGAATTAAATGCGTGGTCTTCCAGGGCGGTGTTGAGGGCAGTGAGCGCGACCCGAGCGTCGCCGATGATCGACACTGCCGGGTTGTAGGACTCGCCGGGGATCGTTGGATCGATGTCTATGTGGATGATCTTCTGGTTTGGCGAAATGTCCCAACGTTCGGTCTCAGATTTAGCGAACCGGCTCCCAACAACAAGAATTACGTCGGAGGCGGTAAGTAGCTCCTCGGTAGCGGGGTCGCCGTAGCCCGGGGATGGCACCTCGAACGCCAGCGGGTGGGTGTCGGGGAGCGCGCCCTGTGCGTCACGGCTGTGCAGAACGGGCGCACCGAGGGCGGGCGCGAGCTGCTCCAGTTCGGCTGATGCGCTGGCCCTGATCACGCCATCGCCTACCCACAGCAGCGGTCTCTCTGCGCCAGCCAGGATATCGGCCGCGCTGGACACGTGATCCGCGGGTACACCGGGGCGTGGGTATTCTTCGCGCTCTATCGAATCGAAATCATGAGTTTCACCCAGAAAATCGTGAGGTATCTCGACCTCTACAGGTTGCGGACGGCCCGTCTTGAGCTGCTTGAACGCCTCGTGGATCAGGCCCGGGATCTCAGCCGCTGACCCTGTTCGCTGCCGCCACTTGGTGACCGGCGCCATGAACTCAAGCTGGTCGTTGATTTCGTGCAGCGAGCCGCGCCCTCCATACAGCTCGTGGCTGGCTATCTGGCCCGACAACAACAACACCGGGGAGTTTCCGGCCATTGCCGTAGCCATAGCCGCACCGGCGTTATACGCGCCGGGTCCCGGTACAACCAATGCAACGCCGGGGACGCCGCGTGTGCGTGCGTAGCCGTCGGCGGCGAACACCGCGGTTTGTTCGTGTCGGCACGTGACCAGGTTGATGCCCGGTGCCTCCAGGAATCCATCATAAATGTGCATCACCTGCATGCCGGGGACGGCGAATACCGTGTCCACGCCCTCTGCGATAAGTTGCTGCACGACGGCGTGGCCGCCAGTCATCTGAACCAATCGGTGCTCCGTTCTATCTGGCTCGTGCGCGCTTGTCTGGATGCGCACCGCGCCCTACCCTACCGGCCACCCATCGTCCTTGCATCTCTGGCATCTTTGGATATCTCTGGCCCACATCATTGGAGTTTTCCCGTGGCGGACAAGAAAAAAGTACTGGTAACTGGCGCGAGTGGCCTCATCGGCAGGCTCGTTATCGAGCACCTTGGCGACAAGTACGAGCTTAGCGGACTGGCTCGACGCCCCGTGGAGGGCATTACAAGCCTTCAGGCCGACATCACCGACGCCGAGGCAATCAAGCCTGCGTTCGAGGGCGTCCACACGGTGCTTCACCTGGCCGCTGCAACCGCTGGCCTGACGGATGCCTGGGAATCGACCTTCCCGATCACGGTCGAGGGCACACTTAACGTATATGAGGCTGCGCGGGAGGCGGGCGTGAAGCGGGTTGTGTTCATGAGCTCAGGCAACACCCAACTCGGGTTCATGTTCGATAAGTCAAAGCCTTACTGGAAGCTGGCGAACATGCGGGAGGACGACCCGGACTTCCCGACCGAGTGGGAGATGATCACGATCGAGGACGGGCCGTATCCGAACAATCCGTACGCGGTAGCGAAGTCGTTTGGCGAAAATCTGGGGCGGCTCTATTCCGAGCTGCACGATATCTCCACGCTGGCGATCAAGCTGGGTGGAGTGCTGGAGGAGAATCGGCCGCATGTCCGCGGTATCTGGCCGGGGTTCCTGGATCAGATGGACGCCGTGGATATGATCGACCGCTGCATCAGCGCGCCGGACGATCTGATGTATGACGCGTTCAACGCGATCTCAAACAACAAATGGCGCTGGCGTGAGATTCAGCACGGTGCAGATGTGCTGGGCTGGGTGCCGAAGGGCAGCGCCGAAATCGCAGCGGCCCGTGACGGAATTGTTCCGGGACACGAGGCGGGACCGTCGACGCCGCCGGACTACAAGGGGTATCACGGGTAGTCACGCGGGCCGGAACGATCCGACGGACCCTCGGTCCAAACCCACCCTGAGGCTCTCGAAGGGTCCGTCAAACGCGTTATCGACTCTCGGCCTACGGCCTCGCCCCCCTCACCCCAACCCTCTCCCGCGGCGGGGAGAGGGAGCAAACATTCCGACGACGGCGTGGGGCGCATGGCAGTACGTCCGTAAAACATAAATAACTCGATTCGTAATCGAACTCCGGAGTTGTACACATGCCTAACAAAAAGGTCCTTATAACCGGCGCTAGCGGTCTTATCGGTGGGCTTGTGCTGGATGGTTTGTCCGATAAGTACGAATTCTCCGGATTGAGTCGCCGTCCGGTTGGAGGCATTCCGCACACTGCCGCTTCTATCACGGACGCCGAGGCCATCAAGCCGGCGTTTGAGGGGATCGATACGGTCCTCCACCTTGCAGCGGGTACAGGCGGTACGACCGATAGCTGGGAGTTGCAGATGTCGCTCACAGCGCAGGGGACGTTGAACGTGTTCCGTGCTGCGCAGGAAGCGGGCGCAAAGCGGGTCGTTTTCATGTCGGCTGGGTCGACCATGATGGGCTGGCAGCGTGACGAGTCAAAGCCGTACGGTGCGATGTGGCGGGGCGATTACGCGGACGTTCCCGAAACGTGGGAGTACGTGGATTACACCTGGGAGCCACGCCCACTTGAGCCGTACTCCGTGTGCAAGCTTTTCGGCGAGAACCTGTGTCGACTGTGGGCCGACCTTTACGGAATGTCGATGCTGGCGATGCGCTGTGGTGCGCTGCTGCCGAGCGATCACCCGGAGGCACGCGGCCACTATCCGGGCTTCCTGTCACATGCGGACGCCGTCCAGATGGTGGACAGGCTTTTGAGCGCGCCGGATGACATGAAGTTCGGGATTTTTGACGCTATCTCCGAGAACGATTTCCGCTGGCGGTCCACAGATCCGGCGAAGGAGCTGCTTGGCTATGCGCCCACTGGCCGAGCGGAAGATTGGAAGCTGGGCGATGGCAAGGACGTGGACGGGTAAACACACCGTCCCTGGATTCCCGACTACTCGGGAATGACGGAGTCGTGGGGGCCGAACCTTCTTCCACCGGTTAAGGAAATCTCACCTACCGTGCTGCGGTTGGCAGAGCGAACTGGGCCGGAGTGGTGTGGCCGGGCCAGGGCTTATCCAGCATGAGCGATGCGCCTATCTCTCCGAGGGCGTCTGCTGCTTTTGCTCCGTGGCCGTTGCCGCCGGTGAGGACGACTATTTTTCCGTCATGAACCGCTTGGGCGTAGGGTCGTAATGAGTGTGTTTCGCTTGTTACGCAGGCGGCAGTGATGGTGTCCGAGAGGTCCAGGCTCGGCATCATGCGGTGCAGTTCTTCCCGGTAGGCGTCCGCCATCGCCGGGTCGCCTTCCGAGTTTAGCCACTCGTTTAGCCCGTTCAACGTGGCAATACGCTGCGGGCCTTCAGGACCGCCGCCTATCTTGAGATAGGTGCGACCGTCCGGGTATTTGACGGGTGGGTGCCAGTAGGTCCGGACCCGGTCGCCGCCGGGGTGGCAGCCGACGCTTGGCATTCCGTGCAGTTCGGCCAGCGTGGCATCGTCGACCGGCACCATGACGATGGTGCGGCCACGGACGTGGAGCGGGACGAGTATCGGGAGCAATTGGTCGAATGTCGCGTATGCACCGGTAGCGACAAGGACGCGTTCGGCCTTAATGGATTTGCCACCCGCCGTTTGCACTGCAACTCCATCACCACGGACCGACATCTCTACGGCGTGATCATCGATCACCTCAGCGCCCAACTGAGACGCCTTCGCGCTCATCGCTGCTACGTAGTCACGCGGGTTGATCCGACCGGCGTCGGGCGACTGGTAGCCGACGGTCTCGGTCGGCTCGAAGTGGAAGAAGTGGAAGCGTTCGTTTGCTTCCGTTCCGGACATAACTTGCGGTCGGTCGCCCGTGAACTGCTCGGCGTGGTCGGCGGAGCGCGTGACGTAATCGGCGTCGTGGTGGATTCGGACGTAGCCGATCTCTTCGAAAAAGCGAATTCCGGTGCTTTGTTCCAGCTCCCGGTATCGTGCTACCGATGTTGCGCCCAGCTCGGCCCAGACCGGGTCTTCGTCTAGTGAATGGGCGTTGCGTCCCTGGTCGTGGTGACTGGCTTTCGGGACGGCGTGGTCGGCCGTCGCCATGGCTTCTGTCGGACCGAGTACGGCGACGCTGTCGGAGTCCGCTGCGAGGTGCATGGCCGCGGCGGCACCCATGATGCCGCGTCCGATGACTAGGTGACGGTATGTGTCGGTCATGTGATTTTTTCAGGAGCGGGGATGCGTTGTTGGGCGACGGACCCTTCGAGAGTCCCAGGACAGGCCCTCCTCCCTCGCAGGGAGGAGGCAATGCTTTAGCTTCCCCCGCAGGTGTCGTAGGCCAGGGCGATCATGCATTTCGTTGCTGAGACCAGTGAGGCTATGCCTACGGACTCGTCCGTGCCGTGGGCCCTTGAGAGGGTTGGGTCGTCGTCTGGATGAACGCCGTTGAAGCCATAAGTCACGATTCCCAGGTTTCTGGTGAACCGGGAGTCTGTGAAGCCATTGCTCACTGCGGGGACCCACTGGATATCGTCCCGTGATACCGCCAACGCCTGCGCACGCTTGATCGCCTCAGCAAGCTCGGTCTCAAACGACGATTCGTTCGGCACGGACATGTAGTCGATGTCGTACTCCGCGCCCTCGATATCGTCCAGAATTTTGTCCAACTCACCCCGTACATACTCTTCAGTCTGGAACGGGAGGGTACGAACATCACATGTGAGTTCAAACACCTCCGGCACGCTGTTGGACTTGATACCGCCGTTAATCATGGTCGGCGTGAGGGTCATACGGGATAGTGCCCGGAGGATTGTTCCCAGCCGCGGATTGGTCTCGTTAGCCTGCGCAATGATCGAATCGATATTTGCTGGGGTTGGCCGGTCCTCGATGGCGAATGTACTGAGGTGGTTAAAGAACTCGAGGGAGGTATCAAGCTCCGGCTCGTAAGCCTCAATCGCGCCCAATGCCTTCGCCAGCGAATAGCTGGAGTTGACGCCTGTCCATGCGACCGATGCGTGGGCGCTCACGCCCTTGAACCGGATGTGGACCTCCATCCGGCCCTTCTCGCCAGTACCCAGCAAATAGGCCAGGCTGTTTCCGGTCTCGACCGGTGTCCCACCGCCCTCGTTGACGGCGAACTCGGACTCCAGCGTCTCCGGGTGGTTGTCGGCCAGCCAGCCGAATCCCCAACGTCCGCCGTGTTCTTCGTCTGCTCCGCTTACAAGACGAAGGCCGTGGGAGAGCCTGACATCATTGCGTTTCATGATCGCCATCGCCATTAGCTGGCTGGCCAGGAGGGCTTTGCAGTCAGAAGCACCACGTCCGTAGACCCGTCCGCCTGATATTTCGGCGGAAAACGGTTCGAAGCGCCACTTGTCCCAATCCTCCACAGGCACCACGTCTGTGTGTGACATAAACATCAGGCGTGTCTTGTCGTGATCGGCACCCGGCATCACGGAGATGATGTTGTCTCGTCCCGGATCTCGCGCAAGAAGTTGTGACTCGATACCCTCTCCGGCGAGCCAGTCCTTGATGTGTTCAGCGACTTTCGTCTCGTCACCTGTGGGCATGAACCCGGTGTTTACGGTTGGAATCCTGACCAGCGATTGGTGAAGTTCAACGATTTCGTTAGTTGCCGTGTCGACCTGGTCTAGAAGCGATTGCAGTGATGGCATGTTGGGTTCCTGTCCTGATTACTTGCCTAATGTGGGTGAACAGACGAATAAACTTCTCCCTCACCCTGATCCTCTCCCGCTGAAAGAGGGGATCCTCGTTCGTCTTCTCGTCCCGCGTTTAGATGTGCATATCCAGGTTGGTTCTGTCGCCGCCCTGTGGGAACTCGTCTTTCAAGTCTCGGCCCAACACGACCGGTAATGTCCCGGCCTTTCGTGCGTCCTGCGTCCGCTTCCACTCTCGCCTCAGGTCGGCTGTGTGACCACGGAAGTGCGGCATCACGTATCGGGCGAACAACTCCATCGAGTAGCGGCTCTTCTCGTGCGGGACCCACTCATGGGTGGTGATCATCACGCCACCAAGACCGCCGACTTCTTCATCCAGCGCCTCAAGTTGCTCAATGGCGTCGTCCGGTGTGCCGATGATCCAGCGCCGTTGTTTGGCGACGAATTCCGGGGTTATATCCTCGTCCGGCTGCTCCGGTGACTCTTCCCATCCGCTCCGGGTGTTAATAGTGAAGAAGTAATCGTGCACATCGCGCTGAATGGCCTCCTCCACGTCTGCCCAGGCCTGCTCACGTGTGTCAGCAAGGTAGACGTATGTGGCGAGACGAGTATCTTCCCGTTCAACGGTGTAGCCGTGCTCTTCGGCGGTAGCCTTCAGGCGCGGATAGTGCTCCCGGAACGGCAACGCAGGTGGCGGTGCCTGTGCGGAGGGTGAGAACGTCATCATCCCGTACTTACCGGCAAGATCCAGCGACCCGGTACTGCCGGAGGTCGCCATCGCCAGTTTCAGGCGTGGCTGCTGGTATGAGCGGAGTTGCAAGGCCATCCCGCGGAGCTTCCAGAACTGGCCGTCGTAGTCGATCGGATCAGGTGACTCCAGGAGCTTGACGATGATGTCCAGCGACTCCTCCAGCATTGGCCTTAGCCTCGCCGGAGGTATGTTGAACAGCTTGGCGTCGGGGGGAAGGCCACAAGGTCCCAGCCCGAGAATAACGCGCCCTTTGGACAGGTGGTCCAGGAAGGCGAAACGTTCGGCCAGCTCAAATGGGTGGTGGAAGGGGGCGCTTACGACGGCCGTACCGAGCTTGATGACACTGGTCAGTCCGCTGGCTTTGGCGAGGAACATGTCCGGGGCCGGGATGTTCTCCCATGCAGCGGTGTGGTGCTCCCCGACAAAGAACTCGTCGTAGCCAAGTTGCTCGGCGTACTGAAGTAGATCCAGGTCGCGATCAAACGCCAGTGCCGGAGCTTCTGTCGGCAGGTGCAGCGGCATCATGAAAAATGCGAACTTCAAGGCCCTGATTTCCTCCATCGCGGAATGATTTCAGCCATATAGCTGACGATGGCGAAGCGTAGCACCTCCCGAGCGTGTGTGGGCGACTCCGGCCGTGTCACGAAATCGGGTGACTGAGGACGTAGAGGAGAAGAAATACCGTTCGTGCGCCTAAACGGAACCGTGTGAAATGGTCGTAACTCGTCGCGCCCGCGGCGTGCGTCTTAAGTTGCCGAGTTACTAGGATTCGCGTAGGCGAGTGCCGTCACATATGCCCAGGGCATGCACTAGAACATAAAAAATCACCATGACTTCCGACGTTCCCGTAACCAACAACAGCAGCCCATCCGGGTCGTTCGACACCCCCATGGCGAAGATCATCGTCTCCGCTGTGGTCGTAGTCGTCGGGCTACTCTTCTCTGCTGTCCTGTATTCAGACCAGGCGGACCTGTATGACTCTTCGTTCGCATTGGCTATCGTCCGTCAGATAACGGCGGAGACGGCGTTCCAACCTTTTTTCCTGATCGCCTCACTGGTTCCCATATTTCTGGCCGCTGCCCGTAACACGTCATGGCTGGCGCTAGCGGCTGGCGGTTTGATCTTGCTTTCAGTGCTGATGCCTTACGCCCGGTTTGAGTACATCGATGTAACGACCGGTGAGATTGATGGTGCACACAATTCTCTGTACCAACTGGCAGGTCCCGGACACCACATGCCCACATTCGTGTCGGTGCTCTTCCTGATGCTCCTTGCCGGTGTAACGGCGATGTTCTGGCGTGTTCGTATCGGCGGCTTGATAGCAGTGATGGGCGCTATCACTACGGCGTTTGTGTGGCCGACGGTATTTGATGAGCCGCCAGTCATAGACGACAGCGCGTTGATCATCTTCCCGAGCAAGTCCCTCTTATTTGGTTACTACATCGCCTGGTTCGGTGCGGTTATCGCCGTCATCGGAGAGGCATCAATTGTGTCGCGCCTGTTTGGCGGCGACCGTTCCGATGACGCCGCGGCTGACGCGGCGACGGACTAGTGGGAGAACAATAGATGAGACGGTCCGTGTTCCTTCTCCGGCCTCGCAGCCTGATTTCCCGGGTGATGATGGCATTCATAGCGGGGGGCGCCATGGCGATGACGCTGGTCGCTTGCTCCACGGGGAGCAGCAGTAACGACCTCGTGTTCACGTCAGAGCGCGATAGCGACAACCCCGACATCTACACCGTTGCCACCTCCGGCGGCGAGGTGCAGCGGCTTACCAACACGTCCGCAACGGAGAAGAATCCGAAGTGGTCTCCCAAACGTGACAAAATCGCTTTCCTCTCAGATCGCGGTGACGATTTTGAGCTTTACATCATGGACGCGGAGGGTGAGTCGGAGCAGGTGGCCGTTGGTGGAGATGGAGAGCGCAAGGATTTTTCGTGGGGGCCGGACGGCAATCGGATTGCGTACGTATCCGATCATGAGGGTAAAGACTTCATATACGTGAAGGATCTGTTGCTCAACCAGCAGTTCAGGCTTTCAACCATCGATGCCCCGCAGTCCCTGGGCAGTTGGTCTCCGGATGGCGAGTGGATCGTGTTCTCTGTTGATGGAGGAGAGCGGGAAGGTATCCATCGTAAAAACCCGGGTGGTGTCGATGAGGTACAACTAACCGAGAACGCTGACTTCTCTCCGAAATATTCACCAGACGGCAAACTAATAGCATTCATATCTACGCGTGATTCCGATGCACCCGAAATTTACGTGATGAACGAGGACGGCCAGGAAGAACGGAATCTTTCACGTAAGTCCGGGGCCGACTTCGATTTTGACTGGGCACCAGATAGCAAAAACCTGGTGTTCGTGTCTGAGCGTGAGGGTGAAGGGACGCCGGAGATATTCCTGATCTCGACGGGCGGCGATGACCCTCAACGGTTGACGACGAACAACTCCATCGAGACGACGCCGAGGTTCTCGCCGGATGGGAACCGGATCGTGTTTGTGTCTAACAGCGATGGCGATTCGGACATTTTCTCGATGCGACGTGACGGTACCTCGCAGGAACGCATCACGGCGACCGATCAAGACGACGAGGAGCCTGACTGGTAGGGGGCAGTTGCCCCGACGCTCTAGGCCACGTCCATGCGTTTTAGGCGTCGTATCGTTAAGGCCGCGAAAAAGACGACAACTATGGCTGCCGCGGGGAGCGCCTGCGAGAGGCTCAGGATTGCGGAATCACCGTCGAACTGGACTTCGTCGAAGCCGTGAATTGTGGCCTCGGTGTAGTGTCGGATGCTGAGCCATCGAACACCCTGCAGGAAACCGACGATCGCCGCCTCCCATACAAAGACGTAAACCAGGCCCAGGGCCAATGCGTGGCTCGTCATAAGTCCGGCCCAGGTGAAGATGGTTGTGTATGCCAACACGCCTACTGCGAGACCAGCGGCGGCGGAAAGTGTGGCGTTCACCGAGGCTTCGGGCAGGATCACCATCGTCAGAATACCGCTGCCAACCACAACGGACCCGGCCACGGTTATCGTCGCCAGTATCTTGGGAACGACGATGCCCCAGCGCGGTATGGGCTTGAGGTAGAGATAGGTCATCGTCTGGTCTTCGAGCTCGTGCCCCAGTGATGCCGTTGCCAGTACCACGGTGATAATCGGGAGCACCGCCGAGATCACCAGTGGACGCATCAACACGTCGTCTCGGAAATCGAGAACATCCTCGCCCTCGGGCGGGATGATCGCGGCGATGATGGACAGCGCTATTGGCACCGCAGCCACCAGCAGGAGGATGAGCAGTCTGCGGGGCCGCAGCATCTGGGATAGTGAGAGTTTGTAGATAGTCAGCATGGTCGTTACCGATCCGCCAGGTAGGTGAAGACGCTTTCCAGGGAGTCATCCAACGGATCCACCCGGGTCAAACGAATACCAAGCTCCTGCGCCTTTTTCGGGATCGCCAACTGCAGCTCCCGGACACTCCTGCTCAGGACCTGTATGTGGCCCTCTCCGTCCATGGAGATCGACTCGACCGACGGCTCGGATATCAGGCCGGCCGCCAGTGTGCGTATGTCTGAGGCACCTACCCGGACCACGTAAGGCCGCTCACTCAACTTCTGACGAATGACGTGATAGTCACCCGAAGCGGCAAGCTTGCCGTAGACGAGCAGCAGAATTCGATCTGCGACGGCCTCCACCTCTTCCAGGATGTGGGAGGAGATCATAATGGTCCGTCCTTCAGAGGCGAGTCGGGACACCAGTTCCTGAAACTCGATCCGCTGACGTGGGTCCGTGCCGCTGAGCGGTTCATCCAGGAGGAGGATCTCTGGATCGTGGACCATGATGGAGGCGAGACGCATCCGTTGCTTCATGCCACGGGAGTAGGCGCCGATTCGTCGATCGGCGGCGGCCATCATATCTACCTGTTCGATAGCCCTGTTGGCCGCGTCACGGATGTCCGGCACACCCTGTAATCTGGCATTCAGTTCAACGAACTTTCGGCCGGTCATGAAGTCGTAGGTCGACTGATGCTCCGGCATCACGCCGATACGCCGATACAGCTCCGAGTTGTTCCGGACCGGTTCACCCAGAACTCTGATCTCGCCACCGGATGGGCGTGTGAGTCCACAGATCATCCGGAGTAGGGTTGTCTTTCCTGCGCCGTTGGGACCGAGGAGTCCCGTCAGGCCGGGCCGGACTTCGAGCGAAACATCGTTGACCGATACCACATCGCCGAACCACTTGGAGACACTGTCGACGGTGATCGTAGGCTCTACGCCTGCGTTTGCTGCGCCGTTCATCGGCTGAATTTCAGATGTGGTCATGGTT
>JABIGL010000158.1 GCA_018650185.1 Chloroflexota bacterium | reverse complement strand
TGCGGACCGCAGGTCAACACCGTCGATGAGGTCCGTCAGGCTCACATCGGAGAAGCCGCATTCATCCACGTGGAACTGTTCGACAACCCCCTGGAGATGCGCGAATCCGGCGATCCCCAGGTCGGCATCGAGTCACCGGCCGTCGAACCGTGGAATCTGCCGTCAGAACCGTGGACCTTCATCATCAATAGCGACGGGTTGATATCGGCCAAGTTCGAGGCCTACACGACAGCGGACGAGATTGAAGAAGCGCTAGCCGTCGTACTAGCGGACAGTTAACCGTCACTCGCCTCGATAACGATCAGCTTCCCGTCCTTCTCGAAATACTGCACCCTCACAGATGCTCCGGTCGCTGCGTGCTCTTCGAGATGCGAGGGGGTGAATCCTACAAAGCCCCGCGCCTCAAACTTCCAGGTGACTCCGTCGTCGTCGACGATATCCAGCTCGGATAGCGCCGTCACGGAGGATCCGACCACCCTCGTCACCTGACCGGTAACTTCCAGCCTGTCCCCGTCACCTGATCCACAGGCTGCGCCGACGGTGATCAGCAGCGTGGCGAACAAAATTAGTACGGGTACGGCCGTAGTTCGAATAGCGTTCAACATTTAACCGGCAGCAGCCGCAGCTTCAAGTCCTTCAAGAATCTCTAGCAGGCGGTCTGATTCATCCAAAATGTCCCGGTCACGCGGCTCCTCACCAAGTGAGCGGGCTTCGAGGAGGTCCGCCCGAGCCGCGTCGTAGTCCTCAAAAATCTCCATGTAGAGGGTCGCTCGGTCGAGGTAAGGTTGAGCACTTACCGGCGACAGCTCGATGGCGATGTTCAGGTCGCTAAGTGCGAAGTCGTAGCTTCCTATCTGGAAGAAGAATCGACCACGCCACCAGTACGCCGCTCCCTCATCTGGAGCGAGCTCGACGCCATCATTGAACATCTCAAGCGCGTCAGACACGCGTCCCGCGCCGCTCAAGATTCTTCCGAGAACGATCACCGAGTTCGGATCTTCGGGGTCGAGGATCCTGGCCTGAACAGCGTCCTGATTGGCTCCAAGAATGTCTCCGACCGTCATGTATGCGACGGCCCTGCCTGCATACGCCGAAGCCAGATCCGGCTTGAGCTCTATCGCCCGTGTGAAGTCTGGAATTGCCTCTTCCGACTTGCCCTGCGCCATCAGCGCGCTGGCCCGACCCTCGTAGCCTCGTGCGAACTGCGGTTCGACCTCGATAACGATCGAGAAGCGCCGCTCTGCCTGTACGTAGTCGCCCCGGTTCAGTAGCGAGTGCGCAGCCGCGTAATCACGAACGTTTTCGTTCTTGTTTTCCGGTTCCGGAGTGGCGGTCGGGGACGGGGTCGGGGTAGCCGTTGGCTCAGGTGTGGCGGTCTGCTCAGGTTCCGGGCTTTCCACGCCCTCTGCCGATATCGTAGGTTCAGTTGAATCGGCGTCTGCGTCATCGCCTTCATCATCACCGCCGCCGCCACATGCGACGAGCGCGACCATACCGACAACGCCAAGTGCCGTCAGCCATCGTCTGAGATGCCAGGTCGGCCCACCGTTCAGTCGAAGAATGCTGTCACCTTCTCGGAATTTCATATGGCAATTCAACTGGCAATTTCACAATTCGGTATTCAGATTATGTACCCGGAACCGGTTTCGGCGTTATGTTGTCTGGCCGTGGCGAGGTGTCGAACTCGACCCACATCTCGGACTTTACAGACATCACCATTACTCCCCCACTCACTGGAAGGGTTTTACGTGCTTAGTTCCCGTACGGGTTTGAATTGCTGATAGACCTTCACTGTCACACGATTGAGCGTTCAGACGATAGCACTGCCCCGGCCATCGAGCTCGCTCGAAATGCACACAATGCGGGACTCGACGCGATTGTCCTAACCGATCACGATACTTTCTGGCCCGAAGACGAGGTCAAAAGAATTTCTGACGAGGCCGAGATCCTGGTAATGAAGGGCGTAGAGATCAACACGGACGGTGGTCACGCGCTCGTATTTGGGCTGGACGAATACATCTTCGGGATGCACCGACCAGCTTTTTTGCGGGAACAGGTCGACCGCGTGAACGGTGCGATGGTGATGGCACATCCCTACCGACGCTCCCTTCCGTGGGGAGTTCACCCCGGCGAAAACGGTTACGACGAGGCGCTCAAACGCGCCATCAATGGTGAGTTCGTACGAGTGGTGGACGGTGCAGAGGTGATTAACGGTCGCGCCACGGAGGAGCAGAACGAGTTCGCCCGGCTCTTGTTGGACGCCGTCGGGACACCGCCGCTCTCAAACAGTGATACCCATTCCGTGGAAGGAATCGGGAGTGTGGCGACGGAGTTTGAGCGTGAAGTCCACAACATCCCTGAACTGATCGTGGAACTTCAGACCGGACGTTTCAAGCCGTGGTCAGCGCCCGGTTGGGTAGCGCACGGTATGGCGCCACCCAAGTCGAACTAACGCAGTCCGGAGAGTCGGGCAACCACCATCTCGAGTGCCACCCGATCTCTGACCTTGCCAGACTTGTAGCTGAGGTCCGCCTCGCCAAGACCCCGGTGGGCGGCGGCAAGGTATTCGTGGTTGAACCTGCCTGCCTGATCAATCGTCTTGCGCAATGCAAATTGTGCCCTGAGACCGATGCGGTTGGCGATCTCCTGCTCATCGACGCCGTGCTCCCTCAAGTGCCGGGCGAGGATCAGCATTCGGGTCTGGCGGGTCAGCATGGACAGGATGTACTGCACGCTAGCGCCATCATCCAGTAGCTGGTAAAGGGCCTTCATCGCAATCCCCGGGCGTCGCTCAAGGATGGCGTCCACGGCCGCAAAAATGTTGGCCTCCCGCGCGGGGGCGACCATCAATTCGACATCATCTGGCTGGATTACCCGATCCCCTGCGTAGAGCGAAAGTTTGCGGACCTCTTGATCCAGCAACCGCAGGTTCGGTCCGACGAGGTCGGAAAGTCGAGCTATGGCGGAAGGCGACCACTGAACGTCTTCCGACATCACGCGATTCCTGATCCAGTCGCCCACCCCACGGCCACGTGGCGTTGAGAAAACCGAGATATCC
>JABIGL010000172.1 GCA_018650185.1 Chloroflexota bacterium | reverse complement strand
GACCAGATCGACTTTGGAACCGTCCAGGGCTTCGATCGTTGCCCCGGTGTTCGTGAAGACACCGTTCTGAAGTCTCAAAATCGCCCCGGTTGTTGCCCTCAAGATGCCATTGTTAATGGCACCGGTGGCGCTCGGGTCGACCGTCAACAGAGCCGTACCGGTTGAGATGATCAGACTGTTATTGGTTAGCGCCATCGATGCGACGCCGATCTGACCCGCGCCAGAGATTGTGTTGTTCAGATTGGTGAGTCTGTCAGAGCTGGACAATCCCAGAATACGATTGTTGGTCTGGTTCGACATCAACAGCGAGCCACCGCCGGTCAGCGTGACATCGCCGTCCACAATCAGATTGGTCTGATTGCCGAGGGAATTGAGTGTGTATGTGCCGGTGTTGGTGAGAGAACCAACCAGATGGGTTGTGGAGGAGTTGTTCTGAACGAAATTCCCGGCATTGGTTACGCCACTGAGCGTAGAGACTGCGATGTTGCGAACAACACCAGTACCACCGGTCGTTAATGTCCCGCCGGCAACTGTCGCCCCGGTCAACTGAATTGTGGATCCCGTTTCGGCCTCGATAACCGCTCCGGAGTTGGTGAATACACCATTCTGAAGCCTCAACGTGGCGTTGTTGGTCGCCCTTATCGTGCCGGTGTTGATCACGCCGCTTGTACTTGGATCTATGGTCAACAGTGCCGTACCGTTCGAGACGATCAGGCTGTTGTTGGTCACACCTATCGAGTTCACACCGATCTGGCCCGCGCCGGAGATGGTGTTGTCGAAGTTAGTGAACCTGTCGGTGAGGACAAGGCCGCGTATGCGGTTGCCGGCATTGTTTGACATCGCAAGCGTCCCGGCACCGGTGAGCGTGACACTTCCGTTAATTACGATGTCTGTGTTGTTGCCCAACGACGCCATCGAATAGGTCCCGGTGTTGACCAGAGAGTTGATCAGGTTGAGCGTCGTGTTGTTGTTCTGAATAAACGAACCGGAGTTGGTCACATTGGTCAGTGTGTTCGTGCCGATATTGCGCACGACACCTGTCGTAACAGTAGCGAAAGTTCCATCAACGATCGAAGTCCCGGTTAACTCGACCGTCGACCCGGTCTGCGCCTCGATCGTCGCCCCGGTGTTGGTGAAGGTTCCATTCTGAAGTCGGAGTCGGGCACCGCTGGTGGCTCGCAATGTCCCGTTGTTGGTCACACCAGTTGCACTGGGATCGATTGTCAACAGGGCCGTACCCGTGGCCGTTATGCTGGCGTGGTTCACCAGGCCCATCTGGTTAACACCGATCTGTCCGGCACCGGAGATGGTGTTATTCAGGTTGATGAGCCGGTTGGTGCTGACGGCACCGCGGAATCGGTTCGCAGCGTTGTTCGATAGAAGAACCACTCCACCGCCTGTGAACGTCACGTCCCCGCCACTCAGAACAATGTCTGTGTTGTTTCCGACAGAGTCCATCCGGTACGTCCCGGTATTGTTGATCGTGCCTATCAGGGTCGTAACGGTGTTATTCGACTGGATGAACAATCCGGCATTTGTCACACCGTTCAGCGTCGCTGTGCTGATGTTCCGGACCTCTCCGGTACCAGCCGTCGTGACCGTTCCGCCGATAATGTTCGTGGAACTTGTGAGCTCCACCTTCGATCCGTTCAACGCCTCAATGAGAGCGCCTGAATGGGTGAAGGATCCACCCTGAAGACGAAGCGTCGCGCCACTCGTCGCCCTGAGCGTCCCTGTATTTAACGCTCCACCCGCCGTGCTGGGATCGATGACCAGCAGGGCCGTGCCATTAGCGATGATCGTCGCCGAGTTGGTCAGGGCCATCTGGTTGATGCCGATCTGCCCGGCCCCAGAAATAGTGTTGTCAGAGTTGGTCAGTCGATCCGTGGCGACTACTCCGTAGATCCGATTGGCGAAATTGTTCGACATCGTGATCGTTCCGCCGCCGGTCAGGCTGACGTCGCCGTTCATAATGAGGTTCGAGTTATTGCCTACGGAACTCATAGCGACGTTCCCGGTATTGGTCAGGAAGCCGATCAAGTTGACCGTCGTGTTGTTGCCCAGGATGAACGTCCCTGAGTTAGCAACTCCGTTAAGGGTGATGGTCCCGGTGCTTCGGACCGAACCCGTGCCATCTGAGCTCAACGTGCCGCCGACTATGGTCGAGCCGGTTAGCTCAACTTCGGCTCCTGTAACACCTTCTAGAGTGCCGCCAGTGTTGGTGAATACGCTGTTCTGAATGCGCAGCGTCCCCGTGCCGGAAGCCCTCATGGTGCCGGTGTTTATCCCACCAGTTGCGCTCAGGTCCACGGTTAACGACGCCGATTGGTTCGCGACGATAGTCCCTGAGTTAGTCAGGGCCATCTGGTTGATCCCGATCTGACCGGAACCCGAGATCGTGTTGTCCTGGTTGGTAAGGCGGTCTGCGCCCGTCGCTCCATAGATGCGGTTGGCGAAATTGTTGGACAGAGAAACGGTTCCACCGCCGGTCAGAACAACGTTTCCGCCGGTCATGATGAAGTCAGTGTTGTTTCCGAGGGACACCAGCGAGATGTCACCGGCGTTTACGTATGTTCCACTCCCCGAGAACCTCAGCGTCGTATTGTTTCCGATCGTTATTTGACCGTTGAGAGGGTTGCTCACAATGGTTCCGGAAACTGTTGAGGTCCCCCCGGTAGTACGAATGGTCCCCGTGCTGCTGTTCGTGAGCGCTCCATCGCTGATGGTGCCTGTGGTCAGCTGAACTTCGCCTGTTCCGACAACGTCGACAATCCCGCCAGTGATCGTCGCGGACTGAACTATCAAAACGCCGCCATCAGCCCTGACGACTCCGTTCGTTACACCTTCAAAGTTCTGAAAATTACCGCTGAGTAAGACCAGCGTGCCGCCGGTCGAAGACTTGACCGTCCCGGAGTTGATAACACCGGTGGCGCTGGGATCTATCGTTAACGTGTTGCTTACATTGGCATCGACAGCACCTCGATTAACGAAGCCCATCGTGTTCACGCCAATGTTTCCTGCGCCAGAGATGGTGTTGTCCTGGTTGATGAGGCTGTCAGTTCCGACCAGAGCCCGTATTCGGTTGGCGACATTGTTGGAAAATGTGACGACACCGCCACCGGTTAACGTAACGTCACCACCGCTAACGATCAGGTCGGTGCTGTTACCGGCCGAATTAAGCAGTATTGAACCCGTGTTGTTAATCGTTCCGATGAGGGTCGTCGACTGGTTGTTGGGTTGCGTATAGACCCCGGAGTTCGTGAGTCCGTTCAGCGTTACGCTACCGGCATTACGCACTTCACCGCTGCCGGATGTGGTCAGGATCCCACCTGTGACCGTCGATGAATTGATGCGCACTGACGACCCGGTCAGCGCCTCGATGGTTCCGCCGGCGTTGTCGAACGAACCACCCTGGAGCATAAGAAATCCGCCGCCGGATGCGCGCATTGATGACGAGTTGATAGCCCCGGTTGCACTCGGGTCTATCGTGAGACCAACAGAACCATTGCCCACGACCAATCCCAGGTTGGTGAACGCCATTGCGTTGGCACCAATCTGACCGGACCCCGAAATCGTGTTATCGACATTTGTAAGCCGGTTGGAGCCCACACTCCCGCGGAATCGGTTTGCGGCGTTGTTTGAGAGAGTGAACGTGCCTCCGCCCGTGAGAGAGACGTCGCCATTCATTACGAGGTCCGTGTTATTGCCCGCCGAGACCATCGCGTAGTCGCCGGTGTTGTTGAGGGAGCCGACCAGGTTGAGCGTCGTGTTGTTGGTCTGGGAGATCGAACCGGCGTTCGTGACGCCGTTGAGGGTCGACGTGGAGACGTTGCGCACGATGCCGCTGCCGGATGTGGACAACGTGCCGCCGACGATATTTGCCCCGGCCAATCGCACGGTAGAAGCGTTTAGGGCTTCTATCAATCCGCCTGTGTTTGTGTAAGTTGCGGTACTCAGATGCAACGTACCGGCCGCGGCATTCATCGTTCCGGTGTTAATCGCGCCAGTGCCGTTGGGATCAATAATGAGGAGGTTTGCGCCATTCGCGGTTATGGTCGCCTGATTGGTCAGCGCCATGGTGTTGGCGCCGATCTGGCCGGCACCGGAAATGGTGTTGCCCTGGTTAATCAAACGGTCCGTCGAAAACGTACCTAGGATTCGATTGGCGCCATTGTCGGACAGGCTCACCGTGCCGCTACCGCTCAGCGTGACGTTTCCGCCGTTGACCCTGAGGTCGGTGTTGTTGCCAACCGAGTTCAGAGAGATAACACCCGAATTCGAGACCGATCCTGCCCCCGAAGTTGAGTCCCCGATCACCGTCAGTGATCGGATGTTCGGGATTACGAGCGAGTCACCGGCGTCGACCGTCAGGTTGTCGATGGTGCAGTTGATGTCCAGTGTGACGGAGGAGATGACCCCGGTGTTTCCACCATCGATGTCAACGCTGTAGGTGTTAGAAGCCGTGTTGCACGGAACAACTCCGCCCGACCAGTTGGCGCCAACATTCCAATTCCCGACGCCACCATTCCAGGTGGCTGAAAGCGCCGCCGCATGAGCGGGTTGCGCAAGTGCAACAGTGGCGGCAAAGATCGTCGCGAAAGCGACGACTCCGGCCAGCAATCGGGTGCGGTTGAACAATAGCGTGCTGAACTGCAAGCAACGTTCCTCGGGGCATTATCGTCACTCCGGATCAAAAATTTTCGATCCAGAGGCGCGGTTAAATTTTCAGATCATCGTCGATATAAACCGACGATCTCGTTTCCGGACCAGCGCGCCGTGCCCCTCCCGCTCGGCCGAAAATCCCCCGGCTCCAGTGCCCGGAGCCCCACACATCTGAAGGAATCGGGTTCCGCATCCGCACTCCTTCAGGTTCGCCGGGATTATCGACGGGTCATCGTCACAAGTCAATTCAGCGCAACATATCAACTATGGGAGATCAATTGAAAAGCGCGACGCTCAGACTCCCCGGATCTGTAACCCATAAGAAGTCACCGGCGACGGTAATCTGACGGACCTGGCGCGCCCACACCAGCCACGATCTTGAGAGACGGCCGTCCCGATCAGACAACAGCATCGTGGAGTCGCTCAAGTGATGTGAACGGTTACCGGCTTGCACGATGTGATGACGGCCACACCGGTATGCGCCCAGCCATCTCACGCGCTGGAGCTATCCGGGGGCCTGGCCCAGTCGCACTAAATGGTCACCGCGACCAGTTATCACGAGAGGACCCCAAAATCCTCTCCATGACCTGTTGCCGCAATTCCCCTACTACGGGTGCAGAATCACCTTCGTGTACCCGTCTTCCCGGCGATCAAACTTCTCGTACGCCGCCGGGGCCTCGTCTAGAGACACCTCGTGCGACACCACGAAATCGGGTTTCGCCCTACCCGCTGTGATCAGATCCCGCAAATGTGCGTTGTACTGTTTGACGTTGCATTGCCCTGTCCCCAGCCGCAGCCCTTTCTCAAATAGTCTTCCGAAATTGATTAACAGCGCCCCACGTGCAGCATTTTCGTCGACCCCGCCCGGGTCCGATGGCACGTATAGGCCCGGAATGCCCAGCGCACCGGTCGGATTGACCAGCTCGATCAGCTGGTTAAGAACGACGTTTGGAACTTCATCCTGTTCACCGCCGACTGCGGAGGAACCGGCACTCGTTGCCTGGTAGCCGACCGCGTCGATGCCCTTGTCCACCCCATCGCCCGACCTGCGCTCCTTGACCTGGTCCACAGGATTTCCTTCGTCATAGTTGATCGGGACGGCGCCGATCTCCTCCGCTTTGTCCAGTCGCTCCTTGACGTGATCTACCACGCACACCTCGGAAGCGCCTCTCAACAGGCTGCTGTAAGCGGCCATCAAACCAACCGGTCCAGCGCCGAAAACCGCCACCGTTTCGCCGGGCTTAACTCCGGCGAGTTCGGCACCGTGGTATCCGGTCGGGAATATGTCAGCCAACAGTGCGTAATCTGCTTCGTGCTCAGTCCCTGGTGGCAAGGGCAAACAGTTGAAATCGGCGAACGGTACCTGCATGTACTCCGCCTGTCCTCCAACCCAGGGTCCCATAGCCACATATCCGTAAGCTCCACCGGCGAAACCCGGGTTCACCACGGTGCAGAACGCCGTAAAACCATTCAGGCAGTTCTTGCAGAAGCCGCAAGCGACGTTGAACGGCATTACCACGCGGTCGCCTACCTTGCGGTCTTTCACCGCCGGCCCGACTTCCTCGATGATCCCCATGTTCTCGTGGCCGAATACGATTCCGGGCTGGGCCGCCGTTCGGCCCTCGTACATATGGAGGTCAGAACCGCATATACAGGAGGAGGTGATCCGGACGATTGCGTCATTCGGATGGCTGATTTTCGGGTCGGCAACGCTTTCGACCGAGACCTTGAACGGCTCCTGGTATACGACGGCCTTCATATCTCACACTCCCTGAAAATCATGGGTTGTTGACGCCCAGTGTCGACTTATGGCGTCACGCTCAGACGTTGTCATTACTCGCAGCACACGAAATCCCGGATCCAGACTTCGTCAACGCGACTCACGCGGTCGGGGAGCCCAACCTAGTACGGCGTTTACTGCCTCCCGACGTGCGCCCGAAGACTACCTTTGTACATGCTGTCAGACAAGTAGAAGCAACCCGCCCGGCCGGCCCTTAACAAACATCGGAGTCTCAGTGAACAGACGGACTTTAAGTTCGGTCGCTGGGACTCAGACCAGCCAGACGGTCGGCCCTGACCACAGTTACGCTCAGGGCGCAGGGTTTCACGAACATAACTGACACTATGCGGTCATCGCGTCTTGTCACAAGACCGTCGAGCCAGGAGACCGGTCTATCGACCTGATCTGAAACCGAACTCCTGAGTCGGCGTGGTCCGCCCTCAGTTTGTGAAATTATCCAGAACGCTTGCCGCCCTGCCCCGACGTCCAGCCTGTACAGGCTCAGGACATAGTGGGATTAACCGCCAAACTTCCATACTTCTGCGGGGGTTCCACCTTCAGGTAGCCCGAGCGGAAGTTTGACATCGATCAGGTAAGGCTGCTGATCGTTCATGACGACGTCCAGACCGTGTTTGATCGCATCCTGAAGCTTTGCCTCGTCGTCTACCACGATGCCGTCCATACCGAAGCCACCGGCGATTGCCACAGGGTCGATTCCTTCAAGCGCAACACTCGCGTACTGGCCTGTATCGCTCATCACCTCTCCCGCCCGGCCAAATGCACCAGCTACGACGCCATATGACCCGTTGTTCGGGATGACATAGAGCACAGGTATTTGGTGGTGCACGGCGGTCCAAAGACCGGAGTCAGCGTAGAAGGTAGAGCCGTCTCCGACGAGACCGACAACAGGAGTACCAGGTGATGCCAACTTGGCGCCAATCGCAGCACCGATGCCATAACCTTCCGACCCACCGGCGGAGCGAATGTAAATATTGTTTCCGCCTCCCTCTTTCGCCCGAACAGAATCAAACGACGTAGATGGAGACTCGAATGTCATGACGCCTCCCCCAACGAGTTCTAGTTCTTCGTCGAGGGTATCTAGTAGCACCAACGGGCGAACTTTACCGGTTTGTTTTGGCGCCCATCCAGTCACTTTCCGTCTCTGTTCTCTCAGTGCTTTTGAGTGAGCCTCGACGGCAGCTCGCCTCGCGTCATATTTGGAAGCAGGGGCAGTTGTAGACGCCGCTTCGAGAAGTCGATCAATAGTTCTCCCTTCATCAGCGAGAACTTCGAGTGTTGCACCCGGAATGTTCTGGAAGTTAGCTACCCCGGAACCGATTGCGATGATGTTGCTTGCTGTGGCAAACGAGTCGAAATCATCAGCTTTGCCGTTTCCTCGGTGCCGTACCCCGAAGCAAAAAATCTGATCTGGTTTAATCCTCTCGGCCGCGATATCGATGCTTCCGCAATGAAGTTGATGCGGGCCCGGGACACCTCGGGTTTCACCGAACGGAAGCGTTGTTACCGCGGCCCCGTAATGCTCGGCCAGGGCAATGAGTTGTTTTTCGGCGTTGCTCTTCCAGACTCCGTCTCCGATATAGAACATTGGTCGCTCGGCCGCATCAAGAGCTGATGAAATGGTCTCGACATCATCGTCTGATGGATACCCGACTTTGAGTCCCGGGATTTTGCCATCGATGATGTTCGTTGTGACTACGTCGTCCTCAAGAAGGCGATCGTATATAGCAAGATGCACCGGTCCGTACGGCGGAGTCTTTGCTACCCGTATCGCGCGCCTTAATGCCTGTGGCAACCCTTCAGGTTCTATAACCGCCCAACTTGCTTTGACGAACGGGGCAGCGATGGATGTCGGTCCGAATGTATGGCTCAGGTCCAGTTCGACACGATCAGCAAAACTACCCGTATCGCCGGCGAAAGTTATGACCACCACGGGCAGGCTTGCTGACCATACGTTGATGAGTTGACCCAGGCACTGTGCCAGTCCAGCTCCCAGGTGAACGACCATTACCGCCGGATCACCCTCGACCTGGGTATACCCACCGGCGGCTGATGTGACGATTCCTTCATGCAGTGCAAGGACACCCTGGATGTCCGGGTTTGCATGCAGAGAGTCAAAGAAGCGTGCTTCGCGTGACCCGGAGTTATAGAACACATAATCAATGCCAGACGCGACTAGCTGTTCAACCATGACCCGGGAGGCGTTGGCAGTGATTGGGTGAGTTGACATCTGGACAGCGACTTCCTTATTTGAGAATGCTTTTATCTATTACTTCCGTCATCGGTAGGTGCCTGAAATTATCCGGAGTAGTTCCAAACCTTCGCCGGTATTCCATGGAGGATCTGGTGGCCCGGGTCACTTTCCCGCTGACGAGGCCGCGTAAACCTCGAAACTACTCTTAGCCATTAAATGGTGGGGAAGGCGGGATTCGAACCCGCACGTCGATTAAGACACATGCTCCTAAGGCATGCGCGTCTGCCATTTCGCCACTTCCCCGTGAGCGGTTCGCGAACCTGACTATCGTACCGCAGCGTCAAATCAGATTCGAAGTGATTATTGCCAATAGACCTGATCAGTGTCTGCGAGCCGCGATGCCCTCGAAACCTGTGCCGAGCCGGACAAAGTTGATATGTCGGCGCAGCGGTCCGTGAATTCAGGAGGGTCCGGCACCATCTCTCGCTTGAAGCACGGAACCGTGACCCTGCTCACAGAGCTACCCGCTAGAGAATCTGCGAGAGGAACAGTTTCGTTCTGTCTTCCTGCGGGTTGGTAAAGAAGTGCTCCGGCGTTCCCTCTTCCACCACCTCACCGGCGTCAAAGAAGAGGAAGCGGTCCGCCACCTCACGCGCAAAACCCATCTCGTGCGTGACCACCAGCATCGTCATGCCTGAGCGGGCCAGCTCGCCCATCACGTCCAGCACTTCTTTGATCATCTCAGGGTCTAAAGCAGATGTCGGCTCATCAAACAGCATGATCTTCGGCTGCATGGCCAGCGCCCGCGCTATGGCCACACGCTGTTGCTGACCACCCGAGAGCTGGGCAGGAAACTTGTCGGCCTGTTCAGGAATTCCGACCCGCTCCAGAAGCTCCATTCCAAGTGTTTCGGCATCCTGGCGCGACATCTTGCGGACCTTCTGCGGTGCCAGCGTTATGTTGCGCAATACGGACAGGTGCGGGAATAGGTTGAACTGCTGGAACACCATCCCAACTTCGGAGCGAATCTGTTCCAGATTACCCACGTCATCGTTGAGCTCGACCCCGTCCACAACAATCCGACCGCCGTCATGCTCTTCCAGTCGATTAATCGTCCGTATGAAGGTCGACTTTCCGGAACCTGATGGTCCCAGAATGACAACGACCTCTTTTTCCTTTACTTCTACCGAGATGCCCTTCAGTGCCTGGAAATCGCCAAAGGAGACGGTGACATCTTCGCAAACAATGATCGGGGCGTCAGAGCCGTTCGTTGGGCTTTCGGAGATATCGTTCCCGGAATCTTGAGTCGTGTCGTCGGTCATCATCTCGCTCCGATTCCCAGCACGCGTTCGATGCGCTGGCTGAGTCTTGACATGCCAAAGGCCACAGCCCAGAACATCAGGGCTATGAAAAGTAGCACCTCGATCTGGTCGCCTTTGAAGGCTGTCTGGTTGTACGCCGCCTGCCCACCGCTGAGCGCGTCGGTAAAGCCCAGGAAGGCGAAAAGAGTCGTGTCTTTCCACAGTGAAATCAACTGGCTGACCAGCGCGGGAGTGACGGCGCGAATCGCTTGCGGGAGGACGATGAAAACCGTGACGTTGAATCCGCCCAATCCCAGAGCGTTCGCCGCTTCAACCTGTCCCCTATCGACGGCCTGCAATCCGCCCCTGACGATCTCGGCAACGTAGGCTCCGGTGAAAAGGCTCACAACGATCATCGAATTGACGATCGGATCCGTCTCAAGAAAGCCCGGGATGAATACAGGCAAAACGAATCGTGCGATGAATAACCAGGCGATGAGTGGG
>JABIGL010000050.1 GCA_018650185.1 Chloroflexota bacterium | reverse complement strand
GGCTTGCGAAGCCGATGCTCCGGCGACCGGCTGTATGTTCGGGACTGCGTTTCGCTGCGGGCGAACAGGGCGTCCCGCGAACAGTATTAAACCAGCTGATATGAATGCGGTTGTGGCTGTGAATAGGAAGGCCCATCGATATGTGCCCTGAAGATCAAACGCCAACCCCACCAGGACAGGAGTAGCCGTCATACCCACGATCATCGGGAAGCTAGATATTCCGAGTATCGAGCCGAAGTACCGGCTGCCGAAATAATCTCCGCGCAATGCATGAAGGACCGGCGTCCTGCTACCAAAACCAACACCCCACAGGATGGCAAATAAAACAGCCCCGCCGTAGCTGGTTGCATAAGCGAGAATGATCATGGAACTCGCCTGGATCAAAATACTGACCGAGAGCATGTAGCGCTTGTCTATTCGGTCGCCAAGATATCCCGCTAACAACTGTGCGAAGAACGATACCCCGACGAATATGGGGATCACGCCGGCGGCCTTGATGTCCGGTATCCCGATGTCGGTCAGGTGCAGCACCAGATGGGCAGATACGGCTGCCGTGGACAGGTTGGCAAGCGTGTGCGTAATGGAAATCACCCAGAACGTACGTGTGTGGATCGCTTCCCGCAGGGTGAAGGATCCGTCATCCAGTGCGATCGGTGAATCGCCTGAGTTGTCCACGGGCCCTGTTTCGGGTCGGATGCCGCGTCTGGACAAAGCCCAGAAGAAGGCCGGAGCCACGACGATTCCCGCAACACCGATGGAAATCATTGTGGATTCGAATCCGTGGTGTTTTATACCCCACGAGATCGCAGGGACCATGAATCCGCCGATGCTGCTACCGGCAAGAACAATGGCGATACCGGTGGCCCGCCGTGTGGGTAACCACTTTGCGACGGCGACGGTCGCTGGGACGAAACCGCCTGCAGAAAATCCAAGTGAAAGGATGAAGTAGGCGACGTAGTAGATGATCGGGCTGTCGCCCATCTGGGAAAGCAGGAGGAACCCCAGGCCACCAACTATCAAGCCGACAAGCATCATCCACGCAGCGCCGATTCGGTCAGCCAGGTAGCCCTCGACGGGGCCCAGCATGGCACCGCCGAATCTGCCAAACGTACCGACGCCGGAAACCAGGGTCCGGCTCCAACCGGTCTGCGCTTCCACGGCAGCGAAGATGGCGCTTTGTGCGTGGAAAGTGGGCCCGGATGTCAACGCCATGTTGAACGACCCGGCTATGGCGACCCACCAGCCGTAGCTGGTCGAGCGGGCTTTTGCGGTCAGGCGGTTCATTTTGAGTAGGGTCCGATACGCATGTGCGTTGGCAATGCCGGGGCCAAATCCTGTAACAGGACTCGGAACACCGTGGCGATTTCGCTCGACACCCTTTGCGCCTGCTATTTAGTCATTACCGCTTGGTTCGATGTACGTTCGGTAACTGTACGGCGGACGCGTCGTCAATTCGAGTGGGTTAGGGTGTCAGTTAGGTTCAACTAGGAGTACGAAACTCTTCACCATCGTGCTACGGGTCTCAAATCAAATATACGCGTTAGGAACCGGAAAACGCTTTCAGCGAATCCGCCATTTCCCGTAGCCGTTCCGACACCAGCGCGTTCACAGTGCCTTTCGGGTAAAGTCCATTGTCATCCACCTGACCTGCTTCCACTCCGGTCAGGACCTCAACACCATCGTCGATGGTCTTGACCGCGTAGACGCTGAATTCCCCTTTATTTACGGCGTCCACAACATCCGGTCTGAGTGTGAGGTTCTCGATATTCTGGTGAGGGATCATCACACCAACTCCGCCTTTCTTACCGGCGGCTCGACACAGGTCAAAGAACCCTTCAATTTTTTCATTTGCGCCACCGATCGGCTGTATGTCGCCCATCTGATTCACGGAACCCGTAACGGCGATTCCCTGGTTGAGGGGAAGACCGGACAGGCTTGAGAGGATTGCGTACAGCTCTGTGGAAGAGGCTGAGTCACCGTCTACGCCGCCGTATGACTGCTCGAAAGCGATGCTCACGGCAACCGAAAGAGGAAACTCCTGGGCGAAGTTGGAGCCAAGATACCCGCTCAGAATCAAGACGCCTTTGTCGTGCGTACTCCCGCTCATGCGCGCTTCGCGCTCGATGTTGACCACACCCTGCTGTCCTACATATGTACGCGCCGTGATCCGGCTCGGTTTGCCGAACGCGACATCCCCCATCTGGTAAACGGCCAGCCCGTTGACCTGACCCACACGCTCGCCATCAAGGTCAACGAGCACGTTCCCTTTGACCATCGACTCCTGAATCCGGTCGGACACTAGTCCCGACCGGTAGATTCGCTGCTCCAACGCCTTTTCGACGTGGCTCCGGGTAACGTATTTTGCATCGGCCTCTGTGGCCCAGAACGAAGCCTCGACGATCAGATCTTTCAAGTACCCGAACCGGGTGGATAATTTGCCTTGCTCGGCGACCATGCGGCTGGCGTACTCGACTACAGCCCCGACGCCATCGCCCATGAAATGG
>JABIGL010000093.1 GCA_018650185.1 Chloroflexota bacterium | reverse complement strand
TTTCTTATCGAAAGCCGGTGGAGCGCCCGACTTGTTTTCCGGGATGCCGGATAATTGATCCCCGGCTGAATAACGGATTCATCCGCGCCTCATCGCCACATGGTGGAATCCTATTGACGTGACAAATTTACGTTCCGTCGTTCTGACGCCCCACGAAACGATCGTCGACGCCCCGCGGGAAATGGTGTTCCAGATGTTGACAGCATTTGGCCGGGGCAACCTGCCCGGGTCAAAAGAGAAGTCCCGCATCGTCGAGCAAAATGGCGACCACCTGATTGTCGAGTTCACTACGAATGCCATCTACAAGACCTATGTGACGCTGGAAGAGGTGACGCTCTACAGCCCGGAGCGGATTACGTTCAAACACCTGAACGGCCCTCTCGAGTCCTGTGATGAGGTGTTCACCTTCGAGGATCTTCCGGACGACAAGACGAAGTGGACGCACACCGGCTCCTTCAGGCTCGGCTGGCCTGTCGTCGGCGATGTCGTCGGCAAGAACATCACGAAACGGTGGTTCGAGCGCGTCATGCGAAAGCACATGCGCGAGATGCAAGAGGCCATCGAGGCCCGAGCCGCTCGTAGCCACGTTTTCAAACGAAAACCGAAGGTGACGTTGGCTTCTGATGATGCCTCAGGGCCCGAGCAGACTTGAGTTTTCACGGCTTCGAACAGGATATTTCCGGACAACCCAACCGCGAAGCAACAATCCTTCGTATTACTCATCGAGGCCGGTCGGTTAGCCATGGACGAAGTGCAGGGTTGCTCTCAGGGCGTCGCGAAAAAGCCCCCCTTAGACGTGAAGTCCTGGCCACGCAAAATGCGTGGAGAGCAATTTCTACGTCCACGGATACCGATCGGTCCCTTGTATGTGTGACCAGCACGTATGACCGAATTTCTTCAAGAATCTTCACAGTTTCCGGACATCTGCCGACTAAATTGATTAACTAACATCGGGGCCCTGTAAATTCTCCGATGTGCCCCGCGACCCGGACGTTGCACGGTAGCGTCCGGGTCAACAGCGACAACGGAACGGAGCCCATGAAATGCCGCTGAACATGAACTTCATGAACACGACATCAACCCGAACCATCTCAACTCTTACGAGTCGAAAAGTGATGATGGGCTGGATCTCCGCCCTGGTACTTGTCGCCGCGTTGGCATGTTCCAGTGCGGTTGATGACGACTCAGCGGTGGACGTTGCGTCATCAGCGCCCGTAGGTACGTCCTCAGCAACGGCGCAGGACAACTCCTCGGTTCAGGGTGACTCCGGACAGGCTATTTCTGCTTCTGCGACAGAGGTCGGCGACGAAATCATGGGCGATGTCCCGGTCAACGCGGACGAACCTCCCCCGGCAGAGACGTTCACCGCCGACGAAGTCGTGGCTGCGTTTGAATCGATCATCAGCGGAGTCTTCCAGGACTCTCTGGAGTCCGTGGTAGAGATCTCCGTCTCAACGGCCGCCGGTGGAGCAAGCGGTAGCGGTTTCGTATGGGACGACCAGAACCACATCGTCACGAACCAGCACGTCATCGCGGACGCCCAGCGTGTAGAAGTCTCGTTCTCGGACGGCCGCTCATACGAAGCGGTCGTAATCGGTGAAGATGCAGACGCAGACGTTGCCGTACTTGAAGCCATCACGGACGACGTACTCGTCCCGATCAAGCTCGGGGACAGCGATACAGCGGTCCCCGGACAGCTCGCCATCGCCATCGGTAACCCGTTTGGTGAAGAGTTCACGCTAACCCAGGGAATCGTGAGCGCCGTGGGTCGCAGCATCCGAAGCGGCAACCAGGGATTCACAACCCCGGACGTCATCCAGACGGACGCCGCCATCAACCCGGGCAACTCGGGCGGACCGCTGCTCAATCGACACGGCGAAGTGATCGGCATAAATGCTCAGATACGGAGCGACAGCCGTCAGAACTCCGGCGTCGGCTTTGCCGTGCCGATAAACATCGCGAAGCTGGTCGTACCGGACCTGCTGGAGAACGGCGAGTACGTTTACTCCTGGCTTGGAGTGTCCGGGCACGACGTGAGCCGTCTACTGGCTGAGGCGTTGGATCTACCTGACGGCACGCCGGGCGCGTACATCTCTGACGTAATCGATGGCGGGCCTGCGCAGGATGCCGGTCTTGAAGAGACGACGCGGACCATCAGGGTCGACAGCCAACCGGTGGACGTAGGCGGAGACACCGTCGTCGGCATCGACGGATCACCGATCCGGAGCATGGCAGACCTGATCTCCTACCTGACGAACAACACACGTCCGGGTGATGTCGTGACCCTGGAGATCATCGAAGACGGCGGCAAAGCGGTTGAAAAGGAGGTCGAACTCGGTGTCCGGCCGTAGAGGACTCTTTGTGACGAAATTCGCAAAGAGGCCTTACGTGGCTTACACTCGAACCATCATGTTTATGAATATCGACAAGAACTGCGCCTGTGCGTGTTGTGGGACCCCAGAGGGGGAGCCTGCCTGACGTAACGCGTACAAGCGCAAACGGATGCTGACTCAAACCCCTCGAAGACCTCACCGGTCTCGGGGGGTTTTTTATTGCCTGTTGAAAACCAGAGGACGATGTGACGAAACAGATCCAGACGCCGACGGCCGAGAGGCTATCGGAAATAAACCAGGAGCTTGAAGGTGCCAATCCGCAGGAAATCCTGTTGTGGGCGCACGAAGAGCTTGGAAACGATGTGGCGCTCATGTCCAGCTTTGGACTTGAAGACATGGTCCTGCTGGACATGTTCTGGCGCATCACACCTGACGCCCGAGTAATGACGCTGGACACGCAGCGACTCCCTACCGAGACCTACACCCTGTTCGACCAGGCAAGCACCCGGTATGGAACCAGGATCGAGGCCTTCTACCCGGACATGGACGAGGTAAGGGCCATGGTCGAGGAGCGGGGTTACAACCTGTTCTACAAGGGTATGGACAACCGGAAGATGTGTTGCGGTGTCCGCAAAGTAGAACCACTCGGGCGCGCCCTGAATTCCGTAGATGGCTGGATTACCGGTCTACGACGAGATCAGGGCATGGACCGCGGGAGTATCGATCTCGTCGAATGGGACGCTACGCACGACTCGTACAAGATCAGTCCCCTCGCGGACTGGACCTTTGAACAGGTGAAGGAATACATCGCCGAGTTCTCGGTTCCATATAACGAACTACACGACAAGGGCTTCCCAAGCCTGGGCTGCGCGCCCTGCACACGAGCGGTCGAGCCGGATGAAGACATCCGCGCCGGACGTTGGTGGTGGGAGAGCGACCCGGATGCCAAGGAGTGCGGTCTTCACGTTATTGCTGCCGCTACCAGGTAACTAACACTTATGAACGCAACTATCGCCGTTACATCCTCACTCCCGGACGCCGGCCAGCTCAGAGCGCTTGAGTCCGAATCCATACACATCATTCGGGAAGGGATCGCCGAGTTTGATCGCCCTGCCCTGCTGTTTTCAGGCGGCAAGGACTCGATCGTCATGCTCCATCTGGCCGTTAAGGCGATGGCACCGGCCGGTCTGCCAATTCCCATCGTCCACATCGACACCGGCCACAACTTCCCTGAAGTGATCGAGTACCGGGACAACACGGTCGAACGGCTTGGCCTTGAGCTGGTCGTCGGTTCAGTTCCTGACGCCATCGCTAGTGGTCGCATCCCGGAGAGTTCAGATCGAGGCGGCTCCAGAAACCGGCTGCAGACACCGGTGCTCCTGGACACGATTCGAGAACACGATTTTGGGGCGATGTACGGCGGAGCGCGCCGGGATGAAGAGCGTTCTCGTGCCAAGGAGCGGGTGTACTCGTTCCGGGACGAGTTCGGACAGTGGGATCCGAAGAATCAGCGACCGGAGCTTTGGAACCTGTTTAACGGTTTCATCCACCCCGGTCAGCACATCCGCGTGTTTCCGATATCTAACTGGACCGAGCTGGATATCTGGCAGTACATCTCAGATCAAAATCTGGAGCTCCCGTCGATCTACTACGCCCACGAACGTGAGGTGTTTGAGAGGGACGGCATGCTGATGGCGGTCTCTGACTTCGTAACTCCGGGACCGGGGGAGACGGTCAGCGTTCAGTCCGTTCGCTTCCGCACCGTCGGCGACATGACGGTAACCGGTGCCGTGCCATCAACGGCAACCACGTTGGACCATGTGATCGCAGAGATCGCGGCGACCCGAACATCCGAACGCGGCGCGAGCCGGGCGGATGACCGGACCTCCGAAGCTGCCATGGAAGACCGGAAACGAGAGGGTTACTTCTGATGGAGTTGCTTCGAATCGCCACAGCCGGGTCGGTAGACGACGGCAAAAGCACCCTTATCGGCCGCCTCTTGTACGACTCAAAGGCTATATACGACGATGTGCTGGAGTCCGCAGAAGAGGTCAGCAAGCGGCAGAGCGGTGAGTATTTCAATCTAGCCCTCCTGACTGACGGGCTAAGGGCTGAGCGTGAACAGGGCATCACGATTGACGTAGCGTATCGCTACTTCTCGACCCCTAAGCGCAAGTTCATCCTCGCCGACACCCCGGGGCATGTGCAGTACACCCGCAACATGGTGACCGGCGCATCCACCGCGGATCTGGCGCTCATCATCATCGACGCACGAAACGGCGTTGTTGAGCAGTCGCGTCGACACGCGGTGATTGCGTCACTGCTCGGTATCCGGCACATGGCCGTGTGTGTGAACAAGATGGACCTTGTCAATTACGACTACGGCACGTTTGCCTCAATCAGGGACGAGTTCCAGGGACTCCTGGACAACCTGAACGTAAACGACGCCCGATTCTTCCCGATCTCCGCACTTGAGGGCGACAATGTGGTGACCGATTCCGACCGCATGCCGTGGTACTCGGACGGCCCGCTGCTTTCGTATCTGGAGGATTTCGATACCGACCGGGACCTCAAAGAACGGCCACTCCGTTTGCCGGTGCAGTACGTGGTCCGTCCCTTGCGACAAGAGTTCCACGATTACCGGAGCTATGCTGGGACGATAGCCGATGGTGTTGTCCGCGTCGGACAGGAGGTCGAGATTCTTCCGTCCCGGAAGGTCTCACACATTGCCGCCATCGAGACGCCGGACGGTGAGGCGCAGGAAGCTTCAGCCCAAACTGCCGTATCGATTCGGCTCACGGATGACTTTGACGTCTCTCGGGGCGACATGATTAGTGCCGTTGTGGACTCCCCGCGAACCACACAAACCTTCGATGCGACAGTTTGCTGGATGAGCGACTCAACCGAGCTACGCCAGGGGACAATGTTGCGCATCAAGCACACGACGCGCACGGCAAAGGCGATGATCACTGGCCTCGACTGCGAGATAGATATCAACACGCTGTCGCCGGTTTCGGGATGCGCGTCATTGGGTCTGAACGACATCGGACGGGTATCGATCCGTACAAGCGCGCCGTTGGTCTGTGACGACTACAACTACAACCGCACGACGGGCAGCTTCATTCTGATCGATGAGTCCACCAACGAAACCGTAGCTGCCGGAATGATCGGTAGCCCCGCCTTTGGCGACTTTTCTATCGGGTAAATCCGGGTACCAGCTGACCTGGCTTTGCTTCGTTAGCGCACATCTTCAGGTCTGCCTGTGTGAGCGCACCCCGCGTGATCCTCCCATGTGGGCTGCGTGGACCGCCGGATGCGGCAACCCGGACCTGGGCGGTACCTTCAGTCTGAGATGCTGCACGCAATCTGCCTGAAGAGACACGACGAACGTGCGCGCGTAACTCGCGCGCTCGGGATCGCGCGCCTGGCTAAGAACCTGACCAGGACGGATAGATATGACCCGTCGTAATTGGGTAATTCTCCCCGGCGTGCTGGGCGCGGCGTTGTCCATCGGCATCGTTGCGTTATCTGGCGACAGCACAACTCCTGCCGGATTGTTGCTGCTGCCTATCGTGGCGCTAACCACTTCATTCCTTGCCGTTCCACTTGCATTAGCGTTCGCCATCGCCGCCGGAACGGCCCTGGGCATCACCTACTGGACCGAATTCGGAATAGATGGCGTGCCTCGTACCGTCATCGAGAGTTCGCTGGTACTTTCCGCTGCGTTCGTGTCCATCTACGTTACTTCTCGCTTCCATGAACGGGCATCAGAGCGACGACTTCTTGAACGGATTCGAGCTGCCTCCAGTTCCAGCGCGCTTCTGGACCGGGTTTACGAAGATATCTACGAGGCTCTCAAGGCATACCTACCGGTTGATCGTTTCGCCATCGTCGTTGAACGACCGGGTGACGATGAGCTAGAGGTCGCCTTTGCCTCCGGTGTATTTGTGCCTGACCGCGTAACCGGTGATACCGCTCCGCTCGTTGTGGATGAGGACGGCTGGAAATCGGTAAGCGACGGGCGGGTACATCTGCTCACCGGCGGCGGAGTTCGGCCGGAGTCCAATACGTCTTTTCTTGGAGCCGGGCTGAAATCCGGGCTACGCGTGCAACTGGGTAGTAGAAACAATCCGACCGGTTACATCGAGCTACGGAGTCGGACTTCAAACGCGTTTACTGAGCATGACACCGATCTGATAGCGCTGGTGGCCAGCGAGGTTTCGCTCACCATCGGCGGCGCTCGATACCGTTCACAGGTGATCCGGGTGGGTGAGGAGCGCGTGTCTCGAATGCGAGTGGCGGCAGAGAAACAGGCGCTCGAGGACACACAACGAAAACTGGCCTCTATGAATGAACAGCTTGAGGCCCAGAACGAGATCATCCGGCGCTCTCGGGAGCGATTGCTCAACGCAGACGAAGCCGCCCGGCAATCAATAGCGGAAGAGTTGCACGGGCCGGTGCAGACCAAGTTGCTCATGATCTGGCACGCGTTGAGCATGATCCGGTCCAACATGGACGCCGAGAATTTTGATACCGAGACGCTCGCAACGTCCCTGGACGATGCGCTCGATCAGCTTGACCGCATACGTGAGGACGACATACGACTGCTTTCGCACCGACTCCATCCGAGTATCGTTCGTGTAAGCGCGCTTGCGGGACTCAGGTCGCTCCAGGAGTTCTACGAGTCGACCATCCCGGTCGAGCTGGATGTCGGTGAAGAAGTAGAGGCGCTTGAACCAGCGGGTGACAGCAGGATTCCTGAGTCAGTCCGGCTTGCCGTACACCGTGTGGCGGACGCTGCATTGGCAAACGTAGTGAAGCATGCCGGCGCAACAGAAGCCGTCATCCACTGGCACTACGATCGCGAAGGCCAGCTTCTTGAGCTGTCGGTAACAGACGACGGCCGTGGCTTTGAACCTGACGCCCGCGCTCCGAGCGGTCTTGGCCTGCTCACGATCCGTGACTACGTTGACGCCATCGGCGGAAACCTGTCGGTGACCTCGTTCCCCGGTGAGGGAACAGGCGTCGACGTCGTGATTCCGTTCGTGGACGAAGAGGCGCGGATGTTTAACGTACCTGAAGATCCCGGGGCCATTGGATCAGTGCTAAACATGCACTGGACGCCGCCATTGCATGAGGTCGGTACCAGCGGAGACAACGAAGACGAAGACGGTCCAGACTTTCCGCATGCAATAGGGCAGTAGAGCTTTATCCTGGCGTCGCTACGACGCAGCGCAGTACGGGCGTACACTGCGGGCCGCCTATACAACGGTTGTGCCCTTTAAAGCAGGAAAATCCGCAATGATCGTCGACGTCCACACCCACCTCCCCACGCATCGCGATTCAGTCCCGGATTCAGACCGATCGTCTGAAAACATGATGAGGTCCGGCGACGACGTGTCGATGACTAACACCATTGCCGACTACCTCCGTGCAATGGAGCCCGTCGACAAGACCTTTGCTTTCGGCATCGCTCCCCGTCCGGAGGACTCTGCGCGGGAGATGATCCAGGGCAAAGGAGACCTCGCAGTCGACGGCAAAAACCACAACGATGTCGCTGCTGAACTGCACAAGGCAGCGCCGGACAAAGTAATCCCCTTCATGTCACTCCATCCGCGAGACCCCGGGATGAATGACGAATACGACCGCGCCGTGGGCGATCTGGGCTGCAAAGGGATCAAACTCGGCCCGAACTACCAGAACTTTGACCCCGTCGGCGAGGACGCTTTCAAGCTGTACGCAAGGCTTGAGGCAGACGGTCTGCCAATCGTTTTCCACCAGGGCACGTCTCCGATGCGAGACGCGCCACTACGCTATGCCCAACCGCTCGTGATGGACCAGGTGGCAATAGCGTTCCCGGAACTACGTATCGTGATGGCCCACCTCGGCCACCCGTGGCAGGCGGACTGTCTGGCCGTTGTGCGCAAACACCCGAACGTGTGGGCAGACGTGTCGGCACAGTTCTACCGGCCATGGTCGTTCTGGAACGGCATGCAGTTGTTCCACGAATGGGGCGTAACGCAGAAGATTCTTTTTGCGTCTGACTGGCCGGTAACCCTTCCACAGCACAACATGGACGGGCTACGTAACCTGGCCAAATTCGCCACAGACCACCATCTGCCTGTAATCCCGGAAGATGAGATCGAGGGAATCATAAACCGGGACGCACTGGAGATTCTGGGCGTCGACTAATCACACCGTCCCACCTCAGCGCCTGAAATAAGAAAGATCGTGATGATCGTCGACGTCCACACCCATCTTCCGACCCACTACGACACCGTCCCGGACTCAGATCGCAGCACTGAAAACGTGATGCGATCCGGGGCCGACGTGTCGAAGACCAACAGCATCGTTGATTACCTCCGTGCGATGGAGCCAGTGGACAAGACATTCGCCTTCGGCATCGCCCCGCGCCCGTGGCAGTCCGAGCGGCCGCTGACGATCACCGGACAACCGGGTGACATCGCAGTCGACGGTAAGAACCTCAACGATGTCGCAGCGGAATTACACAAAGCCGCACCCGACAAGGTGATTCCGTTCATGTCGCTCCACCCGATGGACCCCGGTATGAACGATGAGTATGACCGGGCCGTCGGTGATCTCGGTTGCAAGGGAATCAAACTCGGCCCGAACTACCAGGACTTCGACCCCGTCGGTAAGGCCGCGTTCAAGCTTTACGCGCGACTCGAAGCAGACGGCCTGCCGATCGTTTTCCACCAGGGCACATCGCCCATGCAAGATGCGCCGCTGCGTTATGCCCAGCCGCTCGTGATGGACCAAGTGGCGATAGCGTTCCCGGAGTTGCGGATCGTCATGGCGCACCTCGGTCATCCCTGGCAGAACGACTGCCTGGCCGTCGTCCGCAAGCACCCAAACGTGTGGGCAGACGTGTCGGCGCAGTTCTACCGACCGTGGTCGTTCTGGAACGGCATGATGGCGTTTTACGAATGGGGTGTGACGCAGAAGATCCTGCTCGCGTCAGACTGGCCAGTCTCCGTACCGAAGGACAACATCGATGGACTGCGCGGTCTGGCCAAGTACGCCAGGGACCACCACCTGCCGGTTATTCCTGAGGCCGAGATCGAGGGCATCATCAACCGGGATGCGTTGGAAATCCTAGGAGTGGAGTAAGCAGAAAGTCCCTGACTGCACCCCGCACCTGACGACGGAGAGTTTCGATGATCGTAGACGTACATACCCACCTACCCACACACCGCGACACGGTCCCGGATTCCGACCAATCCACCGAAAACGTGATGCGTTCCGGTGACAACGTGACGATGACCCATTCGATCCCCGAGTATCTCGAAGCGATGGCGCCGGTCGATAAGGCAATCGCCTTCGGAATCGAACCGCAGCCATGGGACCACGACCGCGCACTGATACAGGGCACAGGTGATCTGGAAACTGACGGCAAGAATCACAACGATGTCGCAGCAGAGCTGCACAGAGCCGCACCAGACAAAGTGATTCCCTTTATGTCTCTTCACCCCATGGACCCGGGCATGAACGACGAGTACGACCGCGCGGTGGGAGATCTGGGGTGCAGGGGGATCAAACTGGTCCCTAACAATCAAGAGTTTGATCCCCTTGGAGAAGACGCTTTCGGGTTGTACGCCCGACTTGAGGCAGACGGGTTACCCGTCGTGTTCCACCAGGGAACATCTCCGATGGCAGACGCTGCAATTCGATACGCGTACCCGCTTGATATGGACCAGATCGCCATCGCGTTCCCGGAGTTACGTATTGTCATGGCACACCTCGGACACCCCTGGCACGAGGACTGCATTGCCGTAGTGCGCAAACATCCCAATGTGTGGGCGGACGTGTCGGCCCAGTTCTACCGGCCGTATTCGTTCTGGAACGGGATGCGGCTGTTCCACGAGTGGGGTGCAACGCAGAAGATACTTTTCGCATCTGACTGGCCAGTTACAGTCCCGCAGGAAAACATTGACGGCCTTCGCAGCCTCGCCAAATTCGCCACGGACCACCATCTGCCGGCCATACCGGAAGAGGAGATTGAGGGGATCATCAACAGGGACGCTGTTGAGATACTTGGGGTGGACTAGAAGACGGTGCGTGGCACGTTATCGTTTCGCGCAACAACGTAGGGGTGGGCGGTGGCCCGCCCTTGGGCGGATCGTTATCCGACCCTACACGACCGAGCGGTAAACGAACCGAATCCCGGAATATACTTTCCTAACTAACCTCCCCGCTTGATGAACGGAGACACCGCTTGGACGACCAGAACAAGAATCCCGTACCCGTAAAAGAGCGTGAAGGCACCTTTTACGGCTGGTACATCGTCGGAGCGATGTTCTTCGCCACATTCATCGGTGTCGGAACCAGGCAGGGCTTCGGCGTATTCGTCAAAGTGTGGGAAGAGGATTTCGGGGTCAGCGTTGGACTGATCTCGGTCGCTGCTGGAATCGGCTGGACGGTCAACGGACTGATTCAGCCTCTCTCAGGCCGACTAACTGACGCCTTTGGCGGGCGTCGCGTGCTGATAGTCAGCCTGGCTTTGATGGGCGTCGGCACCATCGCTATTGCGGCCGTCCCCAACGTGTATGTGTTGATAGCTGTCTACGGCTTTTTCCTTTCTGCTGCCGCCGGTGGCGTGTTCCCGACCCCGATGACATCCGTCGTGTCACGATGGTTCCAGCGCAAGCGCGGAAGAGCGATGAGCTTTGTCGCTGCCGGCGGATCGGCCGGCGGACTCATCATGGTCCCCTTCGCCGCTTATCTGTTGATCGCGACCGATTGGCGGGTTGCCTGGCTCGCCATGGGAGCGATCATCCTTCTGCTCGGATTGCCACTGCTGGCCATAGTGGTCCGGAGCGACCCGGCGGACATGGGTTTAGAACAAGACGGTGGTCCGGAAGAAGAGGGTGAGGATTCACACTCGCACGGTAGGCCTACGATTCGGGTGGCTCCTCCACTGGAGACGAAGAACTGGCGCGACTCGTTCCACTCAGCGCCCATGTGGCAATTGTCGCTAGCGTTCTGGGTGTGCGGGATCACAACGGCCACGATCGCTGTGCACTTTGTGCGGTGGGCCGAATCAGAGGATATTTCAGCGGGGACGGCCGCACTTGCTTTTGGCGTGTTGAGTGCAATCAACGGTGTCGGCCTAATCCTGGTTGGGTCGATATCCGACCTCATGCCGCGCAAATATCTATTAGGAGCCGTTTACTGGGTCCGAGGGCTAGCTTTCCTGGCCCTTATGCTGCTTCCCGGAACCACGGCCTTGTGGGCCTTCGCCGTGCTGGGTGGAGTGTCGTGGCTTGCCACCGTGCCATTGACCACTGGTCTGACCGCAGATGTGTATGGCTTGAGAAACGTCGGGACGATCAATGGTCTCATCAACATGGCTCATCAATTGGGCGGTGGACTCGCCGTAGTCGTCGCAGGCTTTGTCTTTGACATATGGGATACGTATGACCCGGTGTTTGCAGCCGGAGCCATCTTCCTTGGCCTGGCCGGACTAGCGAGTTTCGCCATCCGGGAACGGAAGTATTCGATTCGGTACCAGCCAATGCCCGAGGCAACTTCCCTACCACCGATACCGGCTGCCTCCGCGGCTTCCGACGGGGATTAGCGCGAAGACATGTGGATGGGCAACGCCTTTGCATCAGTTACGGGCCTGCTACTGCACCACGCTGAGTCGGTTGATCCAACCCTGTGGGAGTGGATCAGCGACAAGATCGACGATATATTCGGGCTGAGTGCGGTCTCAATAGTTGTCGTGTTGGGCATCGTGACGCTGGCATTCCCGATCGGGTTAATGGCGCTGGCGTTACGCCGGGCGCGGAGGTCGCGGGTACGTCGGACTTAGCAGTGTCGTACAGCGGGCGGACCAAGCCCCACCCCTACACTGCCGTTGTTGGCCCAATCCACCCGTTTCCGGAATGGTGAGGTATCTTCACCAACAGGTGTTGGTCGCCAGCAAGCACCGTCAACGCTCAAACTTGAACCACCCTCACCCCAGCCTTCTCCCACCGGGAGAGGGGGAACCTACTTCTTCCAGCTGAGTAGCGGCGACAACCGGTCCAGGATTACGTCTATCTCTTCGAAATCCAGGGCGTCCATCACACGCCGCGCTGGTATGCGCATCGTTGTGCCCGCTATGACACCCCGCTTGTGGAGGATCGCCTTGTATGCGCCCGCTCCATAGAGCGACTCAAACGTAATGGCCGGGAGGATCTGCTGGTACATGTCGCGGGCCTCGTCGGAGACGATCTGGTTGCCCTGGTCATCCTTACCGCCGCGCTCCAACGCGTCCCAGACGGCCACTGCCGCGTCCGTAATCTGACAACCGGGCATCGTGCCGCAGGAACCACGTCGGTACTCATCAAGAACGTAGCGGCCACCGACCCCGCCCATGATTCCCTTACATGCCTCGCCTGCGCCTTCGATCACGGCGCTAATGACGTGGCCCGGAGGCATCGATTCCTCTTTTAGATACTGGATCGATGGAACTTCTTTGAGCAGCCGGATCATCACATCGTTCGGGATCACCGTCCCGGCGGGCGGCGTGTGATTCTGGATAAAGAGTGGAATCGAGAGCGCCTCGCCCACAAGACGATAATGCTCCTCAATCTGTGCAGCCCCGGCGATGCGCGGCGGAGGCAGGACCATCACGGAATCCGCACCCGCTTCCTCTGCAGCTAAAGATCGTGCAATGGCATGTTGAGGTGAAACACCGGTCGCTCCGGCCACAAAGGGCACAGCTCCGTTCGTCACCTCAACTCCAACGCGAACCACTTCATCCCGTTCGTCGTCGGTAAGGGTGAAGAACTCGGAAGCGTTGACCGGCATCACTATTCCGTGCGCACCAGCCTCTATGCAGAACTCGACGCAACTTCGGAGGCTATCCCAATCGATAGACCCATCCTCGTGGAAGGGCGTGACCGGGATGGTGAATACTCCGCGCCACTGGGCGTCTCCACTGGTCATATGTAGCTCCGTTTTAATTGCAAATGAGATCGTGCGAGGCGGGGTCATTCTGGTCGGCAGGAGTAGGCATGTCCAGTGGCTACGGTCGCCAGAGGACGACGGACCAAAAGGGGACGGTTACAATCCGGCCCATAAGCCAACGCCAGACCGACCGATGTGAGGAGAACCCCAATGCCAGACACGATGCGCGCCGCCCTAGACGACGGCAACGGTATCGTCAGCATCCACCAGAGCCCGATGCCCGAGCGATTTCCAGGTTCGGCCCTGATCGCTTTGAAGCAGATCGGTATCTGTGGTTCAGATCTCCACATGAACAACGAGCGATCTGAGCCGCAAACACTTCCATCAGGGCACGAGCCTACAGGCGAAGTGGTCGACGTACCGCCGGGTGAGGTTCGAATCAAGCCGGGCGACCGCGTGGCGATCGAGACGATCGGTTCCGGCAAGGCTTGCGAGACCTGCTACTTCTGCCGCACCGGCCAGTACCGGCACTGTATCGACAAAGTTGAAGAGTCTGGCGGGGCCTTCGCCGAATACATGACGCGAACTCCGCTCGGCCTGCACAAACTGGCGGACAACATGTCGTGGCAGGACGGTGCGCTGGTCGAGCCGCTCGCTGTTTCCGTACACGCTGTTCGCTGGGGCGGCATGCAGGGTGGCGACACAGTGGCGGTGGTTGGTTCAGCGACTATCGGACTTGCCGCGATTGCAGCCGCACGTTCACTGGGCGCACGAAAGATCGTGGCGTCCGCACGGTATCCGCAACAGAAAGAGATGGCTGAGCGGTGCGGTGCAGACCTCGTTGTTGGCAGCGAGCCGGGTGAACTTGAAGAGGCGGCGCAATCTATGACAGATGGCCTGGGCGCCGACGTAACCGTCGAAACTGTTGGCGGTAACTCGCTGGCGCCACTGGAAACGGCATGTGGTGCGGCGCGGTCTCAGGGCACGGTGATCGTTGTGGGTGGATTCAGGGGCTCGCTTCCCTACGCGTTCCTGCCGCCGATGCTGAGTGAGCTGACCTTCAAACTGTCTTCCTGCTACGGGATCGTCGACGGGAAGCACGACTATGACGTTGCGATCAACATGCTGTCCCAGAAGGACACCGGGTTCAACGATATCGTGACCCACACGGTGACCCTGGACGACATCGAGAAGGGCTTTGATCTGGCATACGACAAGTCGAGTGGCTCGGTAAAGGTCCACGTAGAGGTCTAGGCGTCAAGGGCGGATACGAATTCGCCCCTAGGGTGTTGCAGTAGATCAACAGTGCGCGGTCACACAACCATCTCCTGATCGCGCAACTGGGCGGAGCAAGCCCCGGTCCTACTTTGCTTGCACAAATAGCCCTCTCCAATAAAGACGCGCCCTCCGTCGAAATTCTGATCCCAACTGTGCCTGATCTGACCGGGTCATTCCCGCGGCCCCGGCGGTTATCTAAACGGTAACCATGCGGCGCACCTCCCGAACAAGTTCCGGTCGATATTAGCAATAAGTGGTCTGTGTGCTCCGCAGTCCCACTTTCCGCCGTGTCGTCGTGGGTCCATTCGGGCCTGCGGCGACCAAGGCGGTCCCACCTCCCCATTTGTCCTCACCCCCGTGGCCTCATGCCACTCGCAGGTGATGTGGTGTCGGATGGTGAGGCGACTCAAGGGTCGCCACCCGTGAGCCGGTTGGCTCAATAGGAGAGCCAGAGGTCAGATTCGAGATGCGACCCACGGCGCGCCCTGAGAAGGGGCGCACGCGGGACGATTCTCTACATCAAGCAGTCGCCACCCCGGACGGCGGAACGTAACGGGGATTCACGGCCCGGCTGCCAGAGACGATGACCAGACAGAGAGGGTATGGAATATGACAATGACTGAGGACACCAAGGTGATCCCGTTCGAGATCGCACCGGTTAAATCCGGTGTGGTTTCCACCGAGGCCACCGAGACTCCCGGCAGCAATTCCGATGGAGGAAAGATCCTCGAGTTCGGTCTTGCACCACGAACAGCGGTAACTTCCAGGGCAGGCAGCCCTTCGGTATCCGTTGTGGTCGTTACCTCGGATGAGGAGATGCGGCACGGACTGGCCAAACAGCTTGACGGCTCCTTTGGTGTGGAGCTTCTGGCGGCGACTGATGACCCGATCATGGCGGTCGCTTTCGCTCAGGGTATGGCGCCGGAAGTAGCGATCATCGGTATCGATCCGGTCCACGAATCCCTCTGGATCAAGACCGCATATGCGATCCGCGAGGCCAGCCCCGAGACGGGGATCGTGGTTATCGCTGATGACACAGAAACCGAATACATTGAGGACAAGGTCAGCCGGGATGCCGGTGGCTGGTCCTACCTGCTACGACAGAACGTAGACAACTCAGATTCCCTTATGCGTGCCATCGACGGTGCCGCGTGGGGTCTGGTCACCGTGGACCCGTCGGTCAACGACTCCGGCACGGTGGTGCTTTACGGACTAACAAGCGCCGAGCAGCAGACCCTGAGGCTCATGGCACTTGGCTACGCCGACGAGGCGATTGCCGGACGAATGTCCTGTGATCTGGACCAGGTGTCAGAAATCCAGCAAACCCTTTACGACAAGCTCGCTATTGAACCCAACACGGGCGTGGACATGCGGGTACGGGCGGTGATGACTTATCACCTTGCGATGCGATTCGCCCAGAGCGAACCGCCGACCAACGAAATCGCCTGAACATCTAGAACTCCACGCACACACAGGGAACTACAGACATGACTACACGAGCAGTACATCTACCCGGAGGCGGAATCCGGATAACCTCTGGAACCGCAGTGACCATCCTCATCGCAGCCCTGGCAGTGATGTCGGCGGTACTAATCCTGGCTCTTCGCAATGGCACGAGCGAGGTCGGGCGGTACGAGACGACACTCGCTCCAGTTGTCGAACGGCACAACGGTGCCGTCGCTGACTGGAACGCATTCGTCAACGAGCACAACGCCACAGCAACCTTCTCACTGGGTAGCTACGACGCACAATCGGCCAACGCCAGCGCTGAGGTGACCTCGATCATTTCTGAGATGGAAATCATCCGGGCGGAGTGGGCCGCAGTGGTCCCGCCGGTCAGTAGGGCCGAGCCGCACGCACTGGTTCTGGCAGCGATGGACCTGACGATGCAGGGCGTAACAGGAGTCGGGGCGTACTTCGATGCAGCAGTCACCGGAGATGCGGATTACACGCAGGCACAGGCTTCGCTGGCGATGATCGATGAAGCGTCCATCTACTGGGCGCAGGCCAAATCTTTCGAGGGCTAACTCCGCCGTGAGCTCTCAATCGGCTGGAGGTTGGACGACGCGTCTCGGGCGGAAGTACTCCGATCCCTCTCCGGACCGTCCTTAGCGACGGCCTACACTCCAGGCGAACCATGGGGCGTCCCTTTTCCGGGGGCGCCCTTTTCGCGTTCGGCCTGATATTCGGAGATCCTCAAGGCCTGTCACATTCCGTCAATATTCGTCTGTGTCGAAACATTCTCGAAACACTCGTGCGTTAGGATCGTTTCCATCTCCCCGGAGTGCCAGGGTTTTCATAGAAGTCTCTTAACAGTCCGGGCGCGATATGACTTCGGCGACATGCGATATATCATGCCCGTCGAGAATCAGGTGGACATGGACCGTCTGACTGCCCGGACGGTGATTATTTGACTGGAGACACGGATGCCCTACAAAGCTGAATACATCTGGATCGACGGCAACCTGCCGACGGCCAAAATGCGGTCCAAGACCAAGGTAATCGCAGACGGTGAAACGCCCGGAATCTGGGGATTTGACGGTTCAAGCACACAGCAGGCGACGGGAGACAACTCTGACGTCGTCCTGAGCCCGGTGCTCGTGCTCCCGGACCCGCTTCGCGGCGGCGACCACAAGCTTGTCATGACAGAAACCCTGCTCACCGACATGACGCCGCATCCGACCAACACACGCGCAGCCTGCGCCGCCGCTTCCGAGAAGTACGCATCGTTTGACATGTGGTACGGCATCGAGCAGGAGTACACCTTCTTCGACGGCATCAAGCCGCTTGGCTGGCCGGACAATGGATTCCCGGCCCCCCAGGGTGGGTACTACTGCGGCGTCGGCGCAGACGAAGTATTCGGACGTGAGGTCGTTGAAGACCATATGGACGCCTGCATGGAAGCCGGTATCCACATCTCTGGAATCAACGCCGAGGTTATGCCCGGACAGTGGGAATTCCAGATCGGCCCGGTAGGCTCGCCTCGTGCGGCCGACGAGCTGTGGCTGGCACGCTGGCTGCTGTACCGAATCGCAGAAGAGCACGGCATCTCCGCCACGCTGGATCCCAAGCCGGTCAAGGGTGACTGGAACGGCGCAGGCGCACACACCAACTTCTCCACAAACGCAATGCGTGAGAGCTATCAGCCCTGCATCGACGCAGCGGAAGCACTCGGCACCAACGTGGCGGAACACATCGCCAACTACGGCGACCGCATCGAGGAGCGCCTGACCGGTGAGCACGAGACCCAGCGAGTCGACCAGTACTCGTACGGCGAGTCAGACCGTGGCGCATCCGTCCGAATTCCGTGGCAGGTCGTTAAGGACCAGAAGGGCTACATCGAAGACCGACGCCCGAACGCCAACTGTGACCCGTACACCGTGACCCGTCTTATCATTGAGACAGTCTGCGGAGCGGCCAGCAAATAGGCCCCGACAGGGCTTTTATCCGGGCCTCAATAGAGAATCAAGAGCGGCGGTGCCTTCGTGGCACCGCCGTTTTTATTTATCGGTGGGCCCGACATGACAGGCGGTACAATGCGGCCCGCCCGAATATTCAAACCACGCCCCCACAACAGCCCGACAGGACGCTCCGTTGAAACTCACGAATCCCGAACTGATCCGCAGTATTACGAGCGAATGGAAGGGCGAGCGCGACCGCAGCGGCCGTCCCCTCGTGGAATCTGACATCGTCCGTCGGATGGAGAAGGTGACCAGCGAAGAGGCCTGGGGGGTGCTTCGCCGGAACGGGTATCACCACAATTTTGCGGGTGATTTTCACATCCTCCATCCGGAAAGGATCCTCGTTGGCCGTGCGGTCACCTGCCGCTTTGTGCCGACACGCCCGGACCTGAACAATGCAATCGAACGCACGGGCGAGACCGAGGGTCGGATCGGCGGTCAAAACTCCTGGGTGATCGATGAGCTGGTCGAAGACGATGTGATCGTCGTGGACCTGTTCGGGAAGATATTTGACGGCACCTTTGCAGGTGACAACCTGTCGACGGCGATCCGGGTCAGCACGAAGCGCGGGATGGTGATCGACGGAGGGTTGCGGGATACGCAGCGCATCTACGAGATGGAGGGGTTCAACGCCTTCATCCGGGGCATGGACCCATCGGCCATCAATGATGTAGCGATGCCGGACATCAATGGCATCATCCGCATAGGAATCGCCACATGCCTTCCCGGTGACGTGGTGCTCGGCACGATGGAGGGAGTCATGTTCATCCCGGCCCATTTAGCGGAAGAGGTCGTGGTCAGCTCCGAGAACGTTCGGTTGCGAGACGAGTTCGGCCAGCAACGTATCGCTGAAGGTGTATACACGGCGGGCGAGGTTGACCGGGAATACTCCGAGGAGATGGAACGCGACTTCGCGGAGTGGTCTGCCAACCGCGGGCCGGCCTGAGTCATCCAACGATGAAGATCACCGACACAGACCGCATTAGATTCATCACGTCCGAGTGGTCCGGGGAGCGTGATGTCCACGGCCGACCGCTCGTCCCCGACGACATCCTGGACCGCATGAAGGCGGTGACCACCGAAGAGGCCTGGGGAGTCCTGCGATCGCATGGATACCACCACAACTTTGTCGGAGAGTTCATCGACCTATCGTCTGACGCGAGGCCGATAACGCAGGTGATGGTGGGACGCGCCATCACTTGTCGATGGGTTCCGATACGCCCCGACCTGCACGACCCGTTAGTTGCGCTCGGCGAGGACGAAGGTCGGATAGGCTTCCTCAACTCCTGGGTGATCGACGAGATGGTGGACGGTGATGTACTGGTTGCAGACTTGTTCAGCCGGGTGAACCTCGTCGGCGACAACCTCACGGCCGCTATCGTCGCAAACGGTGGTCGGGGGATGGTGATCGACGGCGGTATCCGGGACACGCAACGGATCATCGAGTTCCCTGATTTTGGGGTGTACATGCGCCGGATGCACCCGGAAGCGATCCCGGGTGTGACGATGCCGGACATCAATGGGGTCACGCGAATAAATCAGGCGACCTGCATCCCGGGCGACGTGGTACTGGGAACGATGGAGGGCGTGATTTTCATCCCGCCTCACCTTGCCGAAGAAGTCGTCGTTAGATCCGAAAGCGTACGATTGCGCGACGAGTTCGGTCAGCAACGTATCGCAGAGGGCGTGTATACGCCGGGCGAGGTTGACCGGGAGTTCTCTGCCGATATGCAGCGCGACTATGACGATTGGGTCGCAAATCGACAGGGTTAACAGAGCAACAGGAGAAACAATGCCGGCAGTACATGACCGCGGTGGCTGGCCCACCGATGAGCCGATCGACCGCGAGGAGCACGAATGGGCTGACTGGGAGCGACAGACGCAGTCGCTCCGCACAGTGCTCGACTCCAGGGGCATCATGAACGTGGATGAGCTGCGTCGGGGTATCGAATCCATCGAGCCTGCTGAGTACGAAGCCTCCACCTATTTTGAACGATGGTCGGCCAGTATCGAGACAAATCTCGTCGAGAAGGGTGTGCTCACCACCGAAGAGATCGATGAGCGTGCCAAAGGGTTGCGGGATCAGTGGGGCTACCCTGAATGAACGCCACTAAAATTTTCAGAATCCCCCTCTCCGTACGGGAGAGGGTTGGGGTGAGGGAGAATCATCGTCGTGGCTAATCGTCTTCCCACCAGTCCCGAGACAACTATGACTTTCTCCGTCGGCGACCGCATCACCGTCAAGGACGAGACGCCGCCCAACCACCACCGCACGCCCTGGTACATCAAAGGTCGGCAAGGTGTGGTTGTCGAGTACATAGGTGACTGGCTGAACTCAGAAACTCGTGCACATGGCGGAGACGGCCTGCCGAAGCTGCCGATGTATCGCGTGGAGTTTGACCAGAGTTACCTGTGGCCGGAGTACAAAGAGTCGGCATCCGACAAGTTGTGGATCGACCTGTACGAGCACTGGCTGATACCGGCTTAAGGGAATTCTTATGAGTGATAACAAAGATCATGGCGGGTTCTTCGACACCGGATGGCGTCCCAGCGGGGACGTTCATCGGGACGAAGATGGACGACCACACGAGCACCCCGGATTACAGGAAGACGTAGGCCTGGGTGTCCGAGCCTCACGCGCTCTCGCCATGCACGAGCTGCTGGTCGAGAAGGGTGTCCTCGGCGAGAACGAAGTCGAGGAGGCGATCGAGGCCTGGAGCGAGCGTGTTCCATCCAACGGCGCAACGTTGGTGGCGAAGGCCTGGGCTGATCCGGAGTTCAAGAAACGACTTCTTGAACACCCGAAAGAGACCGTTATCGAGAGCGGGTTTGTTCCCGAGCACAACGCAGACGTCATCGTGCTGGAAAACACAGAGGACGTGCAGCACATGGTCGTATGCACGCTCTGTTCCTGCTACCCCACCGCCCTGCTGGGCCCGCCACCGGACTGGTACAAGAGTTTCTCCTACCGCTCTCGCGCCGTGACGGAGCCGCGAAAGGTGATGTCGGAGTTCGGGTTGGAGCTTGAAGAGGAAACAGAGGTTCGGGTTGTGGACAGCAACTCAGAGCTTCGATTTTTAGTCATCCCTCGCCGTCCGGAAGGGACCGAAGGCTGGAGCGTGGAGCAACTAGCAGATCTGGTTAACCGCAACAGCATGATCGGCGTAGCGGCGGCAACAGAGCCGGGGACGGATTAGCGCTGGCGTCTGCTGCACTTCGCCCAATGACGACGGCCGATGTCGTCGCATGTTCCGAGCTATTTGTGGAACGTCATGCTGTTCGGCGCGCCGCCAACTCGCTGTACCCGGCGAATCTCGATACACCGGACGTGGTCGGGCAGCTTCTGTCTGACTGGCTATCAACTGGTGAGGGCATAGTTGCTGAGCGTGATGGGCAATTACTTGGCTACCTGACGGGACGGGCCGTCAGCGGCCTCGGCGGCATTCGTATGTCCTTCATGTGGGAGTGGGCGCACGCGACCCGACTCGATGCGCCTACGACGTTGTTTTCCGAGATGTATACGGCGTGGTGCCGCCTGACCGGTCGTCCTGAAACGACGCTGCATATGGCGATCATTTTTGCGGATGACGTTGCGAGCCACGACTGCCTGGTACAGACGGGGTTTGGCCGCCACCTGATTGACGGCGGGCGGGCCGTCGAGACTTCAGAATCACCCGACAACCGCGTTGAGGTTTCTCGCCCGACCATGGAAGAACTCGACGTCGCCAACGAGATGGAGGCGAGACTCCACGCTCATCTGGACGCAGCACCGATCTGGCGTCCGAAGTCGCCGGGTGGTGGTCATGTGTATGACCAAACCTGGATCGAACGGCCGTCCCGTGGGTTGTTTGTTAGTCGGTCCAAAGGCCAGATCACCGGCTTCATCAGTGCCGAGGCCGGCGCACAGGATCCGAAGTCACTTATGTCACCGCCGGTACCGCACATCACCGGTGCATTTTTGACACCAGAGGCGCGTGGGACGGGTGCCGCGAGTTCCCTACTGACTGCGCTTTTCGAGTGGATCGATGATTCCGGCTGGAAGTCGGCAACCGTAGATTTTGAGACGTCCAACCCCGAGGGATCAGGTTTCTGGCTGGGTCCGGCGGGATTCACGCCATTGCTCTACACCATGGTGCGTCGGCTGGACCCGAGATACGTTAAAGGCGCGTAAAGACGCAAGTGCCCTGAGGCTCTCGAAGCCTGTGCTGAGCCTGTCGGGGTGGGCCGCGCATTTGCAGGCGAATCGCCTATCGGCGATCCTTCTCACCCCAGCCCTCTCCCTCGTCGGGGAGAGGGGGCATTGTTAACCGGCAACATCGTAGGGGCGAATGACTATCCGCCCGGGGGTCGATGGTGATCGGCCCTACAACCACAACCTATTGATCCAGCGTGTAGTTGCGTGTGGCCCTGCTGAAAATCCAGATCGCCACAGTAACCACTCCGGTGCCGATCACCCCGATCATCAGCGAAACCTCCGGGCTCAACGCTGCTACCAGTCCGCCGAACACTATTCCGCCCGCCGGGAAGAATCCCCAGGCCATCTCGTATATACCGAACATCCTGCCCCGCATTTCGTCCTCGACCCGGGTCTGAATTGCCACCGTACCCAGCGTGATATGGACCGCGTTTACCACTCCTGCGATCACCGCAAGGACGGCCGATGCAGCCAGCACAGTTGAGAAGGTAAACATCGCAATCGCCAGTACCGTCAGCACGTTCGTCACCAGCATCGCCAATCCGGCCCGCCGCACATTCCCACGCCATCCCAACCACAGCGCACCTACGACAGCGCCGATGCCCATACCGGTCACGTTCCTTGCTCGATCGATCCACCATTCAGCACATCGGTCGCGAACACCGGGGCCAGGTAGATGAAACCGCCTAGAAAGAGGGCGTTCACGGCGGTGAACACGATCACGACACTCACAACAGAATCGCTGCGTAGCTTCTGAATGGCCTCGGAAATACCCTCCCAGACCGGCGGGCTATGTTCCTCTATATCTTGCCGTGGATTTAGCGTCATCAGAAGTAACGCAGCGATTAAGAAAGAGACGGCACCAAGCGTAAAGGTCCCCTCGCTGCCCGTACTCGCCAGCAACACACCTCCCATCAGCGGCGCCGTTACGCGGGAGATATGGAACGAGGTCTGGTCGAATGAAACGGCTCGAACCAACTGGCTTCTGTGCACCAGGTTTGCGATGAAGGCCTGTCGCGCTGACCAGTCGTTTCCAAGCGCGGCTCCAAACGACACGCCCGCCGCGACGATATGCCACGGTTCCAACAGGTCGGCAAAGCTAAGCGCCGCCAGTATCACCATCGTCGCTGCGCCAATTACAGACCCGGAAACGAGCATCACCCTGCGTGGTAGCCGGTCAGCCAGCACCCCGCCAACCCCGGCGAAGATGAATTGCGGTATGGCCAGGGAGGCACCGAGCGCAGCAAGCCACAGTCCCGAGCCGGTCATGTCGTAGATCAGGAAGCTGTTCGAGATAAGCACGAGCATGTGGCCCGTGCTCCATGTCAATGTGACGAGCACGAATCGCACGAATTGGCTTTGACGGAGGACGTGCGGCAGTTCCGACGCGACAGGCGCGACTCCAAATGTCCCCCGGCTCCCGGCGTTTTCGGCCATGACGTTTCATTGTGCTGGCTAAGGATGGGTAACGCCATTGTGAAACGACGAGTTGGTCATCACGGATGGCTCAGGTGTTGTGTGACCGTTTCTCCACCGTCACTCCCCAGTAGGCGGGAATGACGCCTGAACCCAACGTGACGACCTACCAGCTAGAATCCCGGTTCTCACACAGCATTTCGAGGAGCGACCGTGGCAAGCACCGATACGAGCCGTCCAAACATCCTGTTCATCCTGAGCGACGATCAGGGTTACTGGGCCATGAACTGCGCCGGGACTCCGGAGTTACGTTCGCCCAACCTCGACCGACTGGCCGAAACCGGCATCAGATTCGAGAACTTCTTCTGCGCCTCGCCTGTCTGCTCCCCGGCTCGTGCGTCGATCCTCACCGGGCAGATGCCTTCCCAGCACGGCGTTCAGGATTTTCTGAGGGCCGGAAACTCGGTGAATCTGCCAGGTGATGGCAAAACGGTGCAGTACTTGGAAGGCCGCACGACCTATACCGAGATTCTGTCGGACAACGGGTACGCGTGTGGACTTAGCGGTAAGTGGCACATCGGAGATTCGGCGACGCCACAGACCGGGTTCGAGTACTGGAATGTGCATGCAACCGGCTCCGGTGATTACTACGACCCGCCGATGTTTAAGGACGGTGAGCTGTACACAGCTGACGGTTATTTCAGCGACGTGATCACCAACAACGCTATTGAGTTCATGGAAGGCCAACTCGGGTCGTCCGATCCTTTCTCGCTAAACGTTCATTTCACCGCTCCTCATGCGCCGTGGGGACCGGAGCAGCACCCATCCGAGATTTACGACGACTACTTTGAGAACTGTGGGTTTGAATCAGTGCGCTGGGATCCGATCCACCCGAATCACCTTGCGAAAGAGGGTTCGTCGGGGAGTGTTGGAACCACGGAAGAAGAACGTCGCCAGTTATTAAGTGGTTACTTTGCAGCGATCACCGGGATGGATACGAACATAGGTCGGCTAATCGACTGGCTGGAGGAAAACGGCCTCCGTGAGAACACATTGATAGTGTTCACGGCCGACAACGGCATGAATATGGGTCATCACGGTATCTGGGGCAAAGGCAACGGCACCTATCCGCCGAACATGTTCGACACGGCTGTGAAGGTGCCGACGCTGATGTCTCGGCCGGGGCATGTGCCGGAGGGTGTGGTCGAGCAAAGTCTGCTGAGCCATTACGACTTCATGCCGACGCTGCTGGAGTACGCGGGATTGGCAGACATGTATCCGACCGACGGCGAGCGACCTGGGAACAGTTTCGTGCCGATCATTGGTGGCGATTCGATGGGTGCAAATCGACCGGTCGTTGTCCTGGACGAGTACGGTCCGACGCGGATGATTCGGACAGATTCTCTAAAGTATGTGCATCGGTATCCGGATGGTCCTTACGAGCTGTACGACCTCGTGGGCGACCCGGAGGAGATGGTCAACGAGATCGACAACCCCTCGTTTGCGGCGTCCGTTGCTGAGTTGCGCGGACAGCTTGAACAGTGGTTCAAGCGTTACACGGAGGCGGACCGGGACGGTCGGCATCAAGCCGTGAAAGGGCGTGGCCAGATGGACCTTGTTGGTAGGCCAGACCCGTTCGCACAAGACGTGGTGTTCCTGCGGGATACGTAAACGCCGGGATCAGGGGATTCCGCAAGGCGTGTGATCAAATGGCGGGTGGTATGTGGTCTATCAATGGCTCGCGCCATCGCCCACCACGGGTCACCACGATTCGAGCTCCCGTGTTAGAGGACTCCGTTGCCGACCACTCATCTATCGCCTTGAGAGCTGCATGCTCGTCCGTACCCCAATCAATGCCATCTAGTTCGAAGTAGACGATGATCTCACCAAAACCCTGACGTGCCAATTTGGTTAAGGCGTCACTCAGACCATCGTTGAATTTCTTAACAATCGTGGGATGCGGAACAGAAAATCCATAAGTCATACGGTATTGCGGCCTCCCCCGATCAGATGCTTCGGCCATTTGATCTAGCGCCCGACGTTCGTCAGGGGATCGCTCGACGGTCTTCGCCTCTAACCACATGCTCGATCCGACTAGAAGGTCTGGTTTTCCTCTATCGTCGGTGAAACGTGGCCTGTCGAAACCAGCAACGTTTTTCGCCCATGCGAAAGCACAGGCTTCGGTCCAGACGGTCCAGAAATGCCGATCATATTGTCCAAGATGGTTGGGCCCTACTGGATGCGTAGTGCGCAAACGCGCGACCAGCCCTTCCCGAGCTCCACATCGGCTTACGATTTCGACCACATCACTGAAGTCTTCTTGGTTGACCTCGTAGGCAAGATTGATTGCGCAGCGCTCGGGAAGATTACTGTGGTTTGCGAAAGCCTCTCTCAGGATTGCGACGAATGGCGTCTCGTCGTATTCAAGGTTCATTCCAAAAGGATATACGCTAGCCCGCTGACAGCCGAGCTACCTACCTGTTCGGCTTGATGACCAACTTAACGCCCTTGCCTTCGCCGGAGTCGATGATCGCTTGCGGGACGTCTTTTAGCTCGTAACGGCCGGTTATCACGCCGTCCATGTTCAACTTTGCCAGCTCTGCCGGGGTGCGGTTGAACACGTCGCCGCGACCGAAGCCTGATTGAAGGACGACCTCTCGATACTGCATGTCGTACAGGTCCACCGGGAGTGGCGCACCTGCCGGAGCAACGCCGATCATCAACACCTGGCCGCGTGGACGGACAAGCTCGACACACTTGGCAACGAGCTCCGCTTTGCCCACGGCCTCTGCTGCGATGTGTAGCCCCCGTCCGTTCGTTAGATCCGCAACAAAATCATCGACGCTGGATTGGGAAGGGTCGTGCACCACGTCTATCCCGAGCTGCGTCGCAAAATCTCTCCTGTAACCCACCGGTTCCGTCAACGCGACCGTCTCGACACCACTTGTCTTCATGAAGGCCGCCGTCATTAGCCCCATCATCCCGCCGCCGATCACCAGACCTACCGCACCATCATCAACCCGTAATCGACTTACCCCTGATAAGCAACAGGAGGCAGGCTCGGTAATAGAGGCGACTTCTACGTCCAATCCCTCTGGAATCGGTACGGCAGAAGCGTTCGGAACCGACGCCAGTTCGGCAAAGAACTCGTGCTTCTGCGTACTGCGCTCGCATCGTGACACCGTCCACGTGCGACAGCTCTCGCACTCTCCACAAGTCGTGGTGTGGTTTAGCACCACGCTCTCGCCAATACGCTCCCGGCTTACGTTCTGGCCGACGTCGATTATTTCTCCCGAAGCCTCATGGCCAAGGATCTGCGGCGGAGTTGAAGGGAATAGGCCCTGGGTAATGTGGACGTCCGTGCCGCATACGCCAACGGTGCCGATACGGACCATCACGTCGTCCGGACCGATTACCGGATCAGGGACGTCGCCATATTCAAAGTCACCGCCGCCGAGCCATGTACACGCTTTCAACTGGGTCTCCTTTGCTGGCACTAAATTCGAGTGAGGTGCCAGATACCGGGTGGTCAAAGATTTAGAGGGGAGTATCGCGCGGCGGGGCCGGGTTGCGCGCATGTGAGTGGTTGGGCGATCTGTAGACTCTCGCAGACAGTGCTCCTCATCACCATGGAGCATTAACTGAGTGCGTTTGTTACGACCCACACTCAGACCCTCTCCCTCCCGGGAGAGGTTTCATACTGACCCCGGAGAATCTCTATGGCTCCTCGCGTAATCATTCTTGGATCGGGTACGCCCACTCCACACACGGCCCGCTGGGGAACCTCGTTCCTGGTCGGGATCGGGGATGAGTGGATGATGTTCGACTGTGGTTTCGCCGCCACCTACAAGTTGGCCAAAGCCGGCTTCATGGCGACCCAGGTGGACAACCTGTTCTTCACCCACCACCACTCGGACCACGATGCCGATTACCCATCTTTCCTGCTCACCCGGTTCGACATGTCGATCGGCAAGGAAAAGGAGCTAAACGTTTACGGCCCGACGCTCACAGAACAGCTCACAGAACGCTTGCTCGGCGAGGGTGTCGGAGCGTTCTGGCACGACATCGTGGCGCGCACCAACCACCCTCTATCGCTTGGCGCATACGAACAGCGCGGCGGCAAGCTGCCCCGGAAGCCCCCGAAAATTAACGCACGAGACATCGGACCCGGAACCGTGGCAACCGGCAAGAATTGGGAGATCACGGCCGCCCCAGTCGATCATGTCCAGCCTTATCTCGACTCGCTCGCATATCGGATCGACTCCGATGAGGGCTCGATAGTCTTCTCCGGCGACACCCGGCCATGCGCGTCCCTGACCAATCTTGCCCACGGAGCCGACCTACTGGTGATGGAATGTATCCGGTTGGAACGGGAGCATGAGGGCAATGCGTTCGGCGACAGTGAAACCGGAACATACGGGGCAGGACAAACGGCAAAGGACGCAGGTGTGAAGCGTCTCGCATTGGTTCACCAGGTACCGGCGATGGACGAACCGGTGATGCACGCGCAGGCATTGAAAGAGGTGACCAGCATCTACGACGGCCCGGTGGTCTGGGGAGACGAACTGCTCGAGGTGCCGTGGGAGTAGGGAGTCCCACCTCCAATAGCAACCATGCCGCTGTAAAATTCTTGCCGCACTCAACAACCACGCCGCTTCCCTCCAACTTCAAGAGGGGGCTACTCTCCCGGGAGCACGAATGAGTAACGTCACGATCCGAGATATCAGGACCATCTTCACCGAGCCGGACGGGATCAGGCTCGTGATCGTGAAGATAGAGACTTCGGAGCCGGGGCTGTACGGGATCGGGTGTGCGACCTTCACGCAGAGGCCGACGGCGGTGAAGGTGGCGCTGGATGACTACTTGAGGCCGCTGCTCATCGGCAAGGGTGTCGACGACATCGAAGACATCTGGCAGACGAGTTACATCTCGTCCTACTGGCGCAATGGACCGGTCCTGAACAACGCCATATCCGGGGTCGATCAGGCGCTTTGGGACATCAAGGGCAAGATGGCCAACATGCCGGTGTATGACCTGTTCGGCGGCAAGGCCCGCGAGGCTGCGGCCGTCTACGTACACGCCAAGGGTGCCGGCAACTCCGAGGTCGAAGATGAAGTCCGTGGCTTCATGGCCGAGGGCTATCACCACATCCGCGTGCAGATCGAAACGCCCGGTGGATTCTCCACGTACGGCACCGGCGGTCGCGGCTCTGCAAATATCGAGACCAGCGGCACGAAGCCCGACGAGGGCCCGCGCTGGATCACGCAACGCATCGAGGAACGCGACCCGAACGTTAAATATGCACACCCCGGCGGCGTTTTCGAGCCACGGCCCTACATGCGTGCGGCACTGGGGTTGTTTGATCACCTGCGCTCCAACATCGGGTTCGATGTCGAGCTTCTCCACGACGTCCACGAGCGCATCCCTCCGATCCTCGGCGTCTGGCTGGCGAAGGAGGTTGAGCAGTATCAACTCTTCTTCCTTGAGGACCTGTTCCCGCCCGAGGACCAGGAGTATTTCCGGATGGTGCGTGAGCAGACGTCGACTCCGATCGCCATGGGGGAGCTTTACAACAACCCGCACGAGATGACGCCGATGGTGAAGGATCGACTGCTGGACTTCATGCGGGTCCACATATCGCAGATCGGCGGACTCACACCGGCACGGAAGCTGGCTGCACTGTGCGAAGCGTTCGGCGTACGAACAGCATGGCACGGCCCGGGTGACACGTCGCCAGTGGGTCACGCAGCCAACCTGGCACTCGATCTCAACACAAGTAACTTCGGGATTCAGGAATACTCGATCTTTGGCGACCGAACGCGTGAGGTGTTCCCGGGCAGCCCGGAGGTTCACGACGGCTACATGTGGCCGAACGGCAAGCCGGGCCTGGGCATCGATATCGACGAGGATCTAGCCGCTAAATTCCCATTTGAGGAGCGCGCTTACGGCGGCGCGTGGTCTGCCCCGAGACGCGCGGACGGGAGCGTTGTCCGGCCTTAGATCGGTCCCCACCCCATCAGGGTGTCTGGTTAACCGCCCCGATGGCGAACTCTCCGGCCTTCGGGGAGAAGCCCAGGAACGTGGCAACGCCGTCCTCGATAGATATGTTGAAGGTCTCAAGCGGACCCCACTCTGTGGTCTTTGTCCAGAGCCGCACGTCCGGCATGTCTATGCCGTTTAGCTCCAGCCAGGTGATCGGTATCTGGAAGCGCACTATGAAGCGCTCCGCTCCGATATCTGGGGTTGCGAAAACGTCCACCTTGAACTGCCTGTAGATGGGCTCCGGAGCAGAGTCATCGTCGATCCCGTCGATAGGCAAAATCGCTATCGCAGTCTCGACCCCACCAAACCTGGCCCGGAACGATACGACGTCGAACCCGGTCAGATGGGCCTCCACGTTCGTCAGATCGACCCGCGTCTCGCCGTTGCCGAACGCCGTGTCCACCCGTTTAACGATGGGTAGATCCAGTTTGGCGCTCGCAACATCGAGATCCTCGAAACCGGCAGATGCTGATCCGCCCCGTTCGCTCCAGACGAGCCCCGCCGCCATCCCGAGCGACAGAACGATGGCGAGCAGCGAGAGCAGGACGACTTTCGTGTAGAGCGCCTGTTCCGGGAGCTTGTCTTTACGCCCCAGATTCTCCGCACCCGTCATCGTGTAGGGGTCAGCGAAAACCGACTGCCCCCAGGCTCGCCATTCGGAGAACCCGCAACGCAGACAGTAAAGACGGTCATCCTGAGCGCCAAGGCCGCAATTTCGGCAAACCTTGTCAGAGTCCGAAGGTATTTCGTCATCCGGTCTGAGCAGATGTGCCAGTTCCCGGGGCGTTAGCGCCTCTTCCAGCTCTCCGTCATCGTCGCCCAGCTCATAGCGCTGCACGCCGGGCCATTCAGAGTCGTATTTTAATGCGTCTGTATTCCCGGACAACGCCCGTTGAAGTTCCGCCGCAGTCATATACCTGTCAGCTGGATCCTTAGCCATGCATCGTTCAACGATCCTGGCGAGACCTGAACCACCCCGGGCATCCAGCGGCGCGGGTGATGCGTCCAGATGCATCCGCATCACGGCCATCGCAGATTCAGCCTTGAAGGGCGGAGCGCCGGTAAGCATGTGATACATCACGCAGCCTAGGCTGTAGATGTCTGATCGCTCGTCAGCAGATCCGCCGTCGACCTGCTCGGGCGACATGTAGTGCGGCGTACCGAGCCGTGCGCCCGTGCGGGTCAGTGCTGTTAGATCCCTCGCGTGGGCTATACCGAAGTCGGTCAGTTCCGCGACGCCGTCGGTCGTGAGAAGTACGTTGTGGGGCTTGATGTCACGGTGAATAATACCGGCGCCATGAGCGGCCTCAAGTCCAGCAGCGATGTTGATGGCGATCTGCCGTACCCGGTCCTCAGGAATGCGTGTCTCCTGAGCGATGACTTCGTCAAGGCTTCGCCACAGGTACTCCATGGCGATATACGGGATCCCGTCTGCCTCTCCGATGTCGAGAACCCGGACGATGTTCGGGTGGTCAAGGGATGCGGCGAGACGTGCTTCGCGCTCAAGCCGTTTGCGCTGAGATGCGTCGGACGCGAGTCGTTGGTCCAGCACCTTGAGGGCAACCAGTTGCTTGTTGCGCGTGTCCGTAGCCCGGTACACGGTCGCCTGAGCACCCGAAGCCACCTTGCTCTGGAGCCTGTACGGCCCAATCATCCCATCAACCACGGCTCTGCCTCCAGGAGGATGACAGATAGGTCTCGCTCACATACACCTGTGAGACGCGTGCATACGCCGCGTGAAAACTTAGCTTCTCGCGCCGTACGGTCGTTGCCAGATGGCGATTAACGCCTTTAATCCAAAACACCTTCACCGGTAACGCTACGGACTGTCGTCGACCATGACATCCGTACATTCACCGTGCGCACGTACGCATACACACACCTGTGGGCGCACAGGGTGGCGTAGATTTATATGACAGATTCGATAACGAACCAGGGATCACGATAATCCCCAGGAACTTCAGGGACTCCAAACGAATTGCCTAGCTTCCATTTGTCTGCCCCGCAAGTAACTTCTCCGTTGTCTGTCCGAAAAATTAAGCTAGCGGCATTAATCCTCGGGTTGATCCCGGTTATAGCTATCGCGTGCGGCGGTGACCCTGACTTACTGGCCATCGAGAACCTCACAGTAGGCGCATTGAGTGTGGAGATTACCGAGGTGCCGGACGACAAGCCGTTGGAGGAAGGAGAGTCACGAACAGCGGCCATCCCGTTCGACACGATGTATCAGACGGAACTGGTGGAGATCACGAACGATACGAGCGCCCGGATTGTCGTAACCGACCCGTCAGGGAACGTCCTTTGTGAACATGTCGCAACAGAGAACGAACCTGCGCCACGTCTGCTGGTTCAAGCAGACGGTTGTGGCATTGAATCGGTCACTCCGTAACATTTATCAGACCTACGAATGACCGGTCTCACAGCATCTTCACGTTCCGGGTGATTCGATTCACCGACTGCTCACGCGACGGGGCGCAAAATTATTGACATGCCGTTCATAATGCAGCGCCTCTTTCGCTCGATCCCGCAACTCATGTTGGCCATCTTTGCAGCATCGCTATTTCTTGTGATCGCGTGCTCCGGTGGTGATCCGCCTCCATCGCCCACATCGACCCCGGAAGAACTCGACGGGCTGATCGTATTTGCGGCAGCGTCTGACCTGACTCCCGGCGAAAACCGGGTGCAGTTTGTGGTCAAGACCCTGAATGGCGGCACCTTGACCGACTCAGCCGACAGACTGGACGTCACCTATTCCATTTCCGACGGCGATCCCATCTCCGCAACCGACGTGACCTGGCATGCGTGGCCTGTCCGCGGAGGTGCTTACACCGCTCATCTATCGTTTGAGTCGGAAGGTCTCTGGCAGTTGCGAGTCCGTGATCGCTCAAACCCCGACCTGATCGACGGGGTCGCTGCCTTGATAGTCAACGCCACATCCGCAACACCGTCTATCGGATCGCCGCCGCCGTCGACACCCAGCAAGACCGGAACAACCACGGCCGAGCTGGCGTTAATCACGAGCGACCTTGATCCCGATCCGGCGTTCTACGCGATCAGCTTCGACGAGGCTGTTTCTTCCGGTAAGCCGACCGTGGTCGTCTTTTCGACACCGGCCTACT
>JABIGL010000114.1 GCA_018650185.1 Chloroflexota bacterium | reverse complement strand
CTGGTCCTGAAGTAAATCTCGGGAACAGGTCGACGTAAGTCGATACTTGAGGGGGCGGCATTCATTACGAATGCCGCCCCCTCTTCGCGTCCAGATCACCAACAATCAGACTGGCTTTCAATCCGGAAACGCTATCACTGGACTAATTAAGTTGATGACTGACAAATGCAGCCAGTGAAAGTGTTCATTGAGGTCTAGCAGGCTGTAACCTTCCAGACACTACGGGCCGCCCCCAGAGTGATTTTGGGGTGTCCAGATCAAGGACCGTGACACAAGGCTCTTATGCACAGATGCGGCGTACACAAACCCTCGTGGAAATAACGGCCACCAAACGCCTGATATTTCGCCGTACCCAATGCCGATTTGTTCGTGAAATCAAACCAATCTACGACCTTATCCGTAGTTGATCATCACACGGGCTTCACGTTTGCCATTGAACCCGTTATCCTTGCGCTCCATAAACGACAGGAGCCCGACGTCGTCCCGAACCCAGGGAGAGGTGTATGTATAAGTTTCTGCTGAGGCGATTGGTCTTCAGTATCTTCACGTTGATTGGTGCAACGATCATCGTCTTCACCCTGTCTCGCGTCGTGGGCGATCCTCGCCTTCTGTACGCTCAGGAGGGTGGCTATGGCATGTCAGACCAGGCATGGGACGATCTTGGTGTAGCCCTTGGATTGGACAAACCTATTGTTGTCCAATACTTCAAATGGGTGGGTGACGTTGTAACCGGCGATCTTGGCCAATCTCTACTCGGTCGTAACGATGTGACCGACCTGATCAAACAGAAAGTTCCTAATACGCTCCAACTTGGACTGGTGTCCTGGGTGGTGGCGACTCTCATAGGAATCCCGTTGGGTGTCCTCTCTGCAGTTAAACGTGGATCCTTCTGGGATTACCTTGGACGGGGTTTCGCGTTGCTGGGACAGGCCGCACCGCCATTCTGGATTGGCATCATGGCCATTCTGCTTTTCGCGGTCCGTCTGGACTGGCTACCCGCAGGTGGTAAGGGTGAAGGCTTTAGCGGTTTAAAGAATTTCATACTTCCTGCCGGAACCCTGGGACTCGCGGCGTCTGCAAGTTATCTGCGTCTGACACGTTCAGCGATGCTTGAGATTCTTGACTCAGAATTCGTAAAGCTGGCCCGGGCGAAGGGTGTTGGAACCCAGATGGTCATCTGGAAACACGCTTTCAAGAACGCACTTATCCCGCCGCTCACCCTATCGGCTCTGATTCTTGTCGGGTTCATCACGGGGACTGTCGTTGTCGAGACAGTGTTTACGTGGCCGGGACTTGGCAGATTAGCCGTTACATCAACGAACCAGAATGACTTCCCGGTAATGACCGGTGTGGTTTTGGTCTTCGCCATGATGTACGTCGTCATCAATCTGGTTACCGACTTGACATACGCTCTCGTCGACCCACGAATCCGAATCGGTTAGAGGGGATCAACCTTAAATGGCAACAGATGTATCTATAGGTGATTCCCAAAGTTTTGCCGTAGTCGGCAGAGCACAAAGGAAGAACTGGGCCCAACGCAGATGGCAGTTCGTTAAGGACTGGCCTGTCCTCCCGGTCATCATGCTCGCGATACTGGTGATCATGGCGTTGATGGCCGACACACCACTGTGGGGTGGCGTCACCGGGTTCAACCCGGAAAAACCGTCCCTTGGAGACCGGAACGCACCGATCAACTCAGACGGTAACGAGCGCGATTACAACCGCGCAGTTGAACGGGCTGAGAAGAATGGAGATCCAATACCGGATCGGCCTCACTTCTGGCTTGGCGCCGACCAGTTTGGCCGAGACATTCTGACCAGGATCATGAAGGGAGCGCAAATCTCCCTCATCATTCTCTCGATTGCCGCAAGTGTCGGCATGGTCTTCGGAACGTTCTACGGGTTGGCAGCCGGATATTTCGGCGGCTGGCTTGACGAAATCTTAATGCGGGCATTGGACGTGTATTTCTCGATACCGTTCATTTTGTTGGCGCTTGTCGCTGTGATCGTGTTCGGACAAAGTATCAATGTGATGCTGGCGCTTCTCGCCCTTCTGGCATGGCCTCCATTCGTACGTAATGTACGTGCGGAGACTCTTAGCCTGAAAGAGCGTGACTACGTGGCCGCGGCCCGGGCGACCGGTGCCTCTGACATCTGGATCATGTGGAAACACATCGTCCCGAACGTCATCAACACGGTTATCGTGATCGCAACGCTTCGAGTGGGTCAGCTGATCCTTGCTGAGGCCATCCTCAGCTTCCTTGGAGCGGGAGTCCCGCCGCCCACCCCCACATGGGGTGCGATGGTTGCGGAAGGCCGTGACTACCTGGCATCTGCCTGGTGGATCTCGTTCTTCCCGGGTGTGATGATCTTCCTCCTGGTGATGTCACTGAACTTCATTGGTGACTGGTTCCGGGACAGGTTTGACCCCAGGCTCCGTAACTCGGTTTAACTGCACCGGCGTAAGCCAGCCAGCCAGAACCACGGAAATAAAAGAGGGCCACGCCGTTACGGCGTGGCCCTTTTGCTTTGTACCAGCCGACCCAGTGGTGACCGATCAAGACCAAATAGCGGCCCACAGTGGATCGAACGGCCCCGGCATCGAGATGGTTGTTGTTAGCTTGCCGGGGAGACCTGACTCGGATTGCCGTTGAATACTGCAACCGTCATAACTCCACCCCAGCTTCCGGCACAGGTATCAGCGAGGTTCAAGGTCCTGGAGTGTCCTGATGTAGTTGATCAGGTGCCAGACCTCATCATCCGATAGCTCATCAGAGACGGGCTGCATTGCTGTCCCCACCACTCCGCTCCGGATAATCTCAAACAGCTCCCCCTGCGTGTGCAGAGGCACGTGGACCGGCAGGCTTGCGGGCGACGGATAAAGCGCACCGGAGGCAGGTCCATCGCCCACCCCGGTCACACCGTGACAGGAACTACAAACGGATGCGTATGCCGCCAGACCGGCAGCGATAGAGTCTTCATTCGGAACAAATGGATTGGTCTGTAACTCGGTCCTTACCGGGGCGAAGTACTGAACCCAGAGGATTAGCCCCGCCCCAACGACACCGGCCGCAACCCCGGGTGCCATAAACGCCATCCCTCGACGCTCATACCAACCTCCCAGTGGAACGCCCACCGCCAGAAGCGCCACGCCGATCAATGCGATCTCCGCCCCCAGCAGCACTCTCCCAAAGTCCCTGTCCGGACGGATAGCATCGCTGTTGGATCCGGCACCTGCCAGCACTTCGAAACGGAACGCAGCACGGGCATCGAATCCGCTGAGACGCGTAACTTCCGCCTCGATCTGCCAGACGCCTACAAGGGCGATAACCGCGCCATCCATCACCCACACGCCGTTCCCCGCGTCTACAAGTGGTACCGGAAGCTCTCCAAGATCCTGCTCAAGGAAACTGAGTCGAACCCTCACATCCGTAGCATCGGTCACTGGAACGCCACGTCTATCGGTCAATGTGACCTGGACCTTGTTCTGCCCCGTCTTTGCCGGTTCTACGGCGACGTCGATAGCTACGTTCTCGGAGATTGTGTCGTCCACGAACCCGTCGGGGAGTCCCCTGCCTTCTCGCGCTGCGACCTGACGGGCCGGTTCCATGCTTGTCATAAGTCCCGCGAGCAGCAGGACTATCACTGCGATGGCTGCCTCGCCGATGACCGTACGTGTCAACCAGCGTCCCGCTTCGTCACTTCCGGCGAGACGCTGTCGGATCCATCGGTGGTTAACCACGGCCAGGACGAGTAGCGGCACGATGACGGCGGTCTTGACGATAAGAGTGATGCCGTACGGCACGGCGAGTGAGGGGATTGTCGTGACCTGCGCCCAGGCGCTGAACACACCGGACGCACCAAGAGCGACGGCGCCGATTATGGCAACCACGGAGAAGCGCGGCATTGCCTCGGACAAGAAAGCACGACGCTCCCCTGCATCGACACCACGAAGGGCTGGCAGAACGGCGAGCGCAAGATGGAACAACCCACCGGCCCACATGGCGGCGCCGGCAAGATGGAGGTAGTCAGATATTTGCGCCGGCAGTTCCAATTCGGGTGTCGCCCCGGCGTGGCTTACCAGTGTTACGGGTATCAGCAGGAGCAGTGACGCCCCAAGCGCCGCATAGGCCATGTAATCGACTCGAGGGGCATGACCCCCCGAATCGCGATCGACATCGCCTCTCCGGCGAACGTAACGGACGGCTAACGCCACCGCCAGCACTACGAAGAAGGCCGAGCGCCATAGCCAGGACTGACCCCAGTCTGTCTCGAGGGTCGATCGCACCGGATCGCCGAGCGCACCTACCCACGAAACTTCGAAGGTCGATCCAGCCTGCGAAAGTAGCTGTCCGACCGAAGCTAGACCAAGGACCACCATGCCACCGAAGTAAAGCCGACCAACACGGCGTGTCACCGCCACTGCGGCTATCCCGTTTAATACCGGTCGCCATACGGCCAACTCCAACAACAAACCACCGGCGACGGACAGACCACCCAACAAAACAAGCCATCGTAAATAGGGTTCTTGTGGATTGGTGATCGCCGACTGTGAGTCCAGCTTGATCTCACCAGAGATCGGCTCACCCACAGAAAACAGGAATGATCCCCGAACCCTGTGCCCGTCCACCGTGGAAACGTTGGCCCACGAGACGGTGTATGTACCGTTGTCCAGCGTGGGGAGGCTGACGAATACCGACTCAACCGGACGACCGACCGCTGTGACGTTGCCGTTGTCTACTTGCTCGCCCAGTGAATCCAGAACCCGGATATCGGCCAGGTCAGGCTCTATGCCTTCGGAGTACCAGAGGACGATCCGGTCCGGTGACTCCGGAAGTACAGAATTAGGTGCCGGTTCCGCCCGACTCAGGTTTGCGTGTGCAGAGGCTTCGTTCTGTGGCCCAGCCAGCAGAAATACAAGCGCCGCAACCAGGCCAAGTACGGGAAGTGACCAGCGTTTTGACGCCCTCTGAAAGATCACCGGTTTCTTCCACGCCTGTTGCGGGCTCGACTCTTCTTTTTCTTGTTTCGTGCTCCCCGGAAAGATAGGAAGACCAATCCTAGAACAAGCCCCCCGAGCAGACCGAAGGTGATGATTTCATCCCTGTACCCCCCACTCCCGTCGACTCCGTGAAGCAGTACTACCGGAACACCGAGAGAAAACGCGCTTATCCCCCCGGGAGACCCGTGACCTGACGGACCATAACGACCGTCCAGCAAGAGGCGTATCCGGTAGAAGCGTGAGCGAAGTCCTTTGATCGGTGTCCGGTAGTTCATTACTTACTTCTTCCTGAGACCGACGGTCAGGCCGCCGATGCCGAAGGCTACGCCGACAATGCCGATGATAAGTGCCCCTAGTGCCAGCGTCCTTGCCGATGACGCGTCGTCTGAGGCTTCGTTCGCAAGTCCCTCCGCTATTCCCGCCGCATCGGCAGCACCGCGCACTGCGCCCTCGATCTCTCTCGGGGCTGAGACCTCCAGCGGGAACTGGATGGATGCCTGAGTCTTGATGTCGTCGAAGGTCCCCGGCCCGGAGTCGAAAGACAGATCGACTTCTGCCCCCTGAATTTCTCCGGTGAGGTGGAACGAGTACGCACCCGGCGCCGTCAGGATCATCGGTGCAACGTAGTGTCCTGGGTCTTGAAACGCTGCATCAAGTGTCACCGTCTGAGTGCTTCCGGTCGGGACGTGCGTGACCTCTACCTGCAGTGCCCCGTCCAGCCCTTCGATGGGTCCGGTTGGTGCAGCGGCGGCCTCGTGTTCATGATCATCTGTCGTGGTGGCATCCTGGTCCATCACCATTGCGTCGCCGTCCACAGCCATCGCGTCGTCGCCCGCCATCACCATCTGCCCTTCACCGCTGTGAACCGCCTGAACGGTATCGGCGATGTTGTGCCAGACGACGGAAGATCCGGGATGGACCATCACGTCCGCCGGTGTGTACCCGGTGGCAGTGATATTGATCTCTACATCACCCTCCGGCGCACTTTCGGTCACCATCACCGTTCCGCCAAGCTCGGGGTTCAGGTGGTTGTGATACGGCACTGTTGTTCCAGTGAACTCGGTTCCAAACACGAACGAGTACTTCTGATCCGGCTGTAGAGCACCGCCATCAAACAAGGCTCCTGCAGTAGTGTCTAACGGGCCTGAGACCCTGATAGAGACGGCGTTCGGGAAACCTTCGTACGCGGGTTCCGTCTCCCAACCAACTATGTAACTGAAATCACCGGCGTCTCGGGATTCGTGCGCCGCCGCCATCGTTGTAACTATCGCTAGCAGGGCGACCGCCAAAACGAACACGAGTGGGAAACTAAACTTTGAGATGTACGCCACTTCTGGCTCCTTCAAGAAAATCTGGCACGCAGTTGCATGCCGTGATCGCGGCTTTGGAACCGCGGTTCGGATTGGAAGGAGCTAGGCGATGGGTGGGCGCATCAGCGGGATCGCCGTAACGCCGGACGGCATGTCGTCGTGTGTGATGACCCCGGCCAGGTGAAGCGCAGGGGCTCCGTGGTCGAAGTTAAATGGATCCGGAGGGGAGACGTTGTCTATGGTGAGACCGGTAACGTCGTTATCGCCGGTGGCGACTACACCTACAGCGATTGATTCGCCCGCTACGTGGGCGTGGCTTTCGTCAGCCATGTGGGCGTGATCTGGCGTTACTTCGTCCAGGAACACGTGCCCGTGGGTCGCCTGTCTTTCAGCGAAATGGTGGTCGAGAACGGGGCCGACGACGACCGTCAATACGGCGACAACGGCCAGAAAGGCCATCGCCGTATTTGTTCCCTTACGCTTCCAGTGCAATCGAGGTGACCCCTGATTACCGGCGTTCCCGGTCCATTTGGAGGTCTGCCCCTGACGTGTATTCAGTCCCGGACCTCTATACGAGGACACGTAGCGAGCAGCCATCCGTCTACTATGAAGATTAGACGCAACTCTGACGCACGTACATAGTAAATCCCTCACACATCCTCGGACATAACCCGTGTGTGGACCGATACATTCTGAACGGCATCGAACGGGAATATGCGTCACAGTTATGGATTCGTTTCAGGGCGAAGTCGAAAACGACTCTCGGCGAAATTCGGCACATTGAGGCTGCTCGTCTTTGTTTCGATGGCGGTGATTCCCCTTGCGGCGGTAGCGTGTTCAAACACGGTAACCCGGGAGTCCGAAACCTTATCCCCTCAAATTCCGACGGCGGTGTCACTCCCCTCCCCGATCAAGACGGAGTTTCCTGCAGCTACCGAAACGCCAGCGCCGTCGCCCACAACCAATCCGGTCCGCGTTCGGCCTACCCGGACACCTACTCCGGTCTTCATTGCGCCCGAGACTCGCACCGGCGAAGCCACCGGGCTGACAACAACGTCCGACAACATTACCGAGTTGTACGACCCGTTTCAGCCGGAAGGCGATCGCACTATCTCGGCGGGACAGTATCGACCGGCAGTTCCCCGTGACTCGATAACTCCCGTATATGTCCCGCGCATCCGTGACCCCGAAGACCTCCAGATACCG
>JABIGL010000122.1 GCA_018650185.1 Chloroflexota bacterium | reverse complement strand
TGGCCGAATGATGGGTATCGTCACGGCCGGTAACAACTTCGGCGGATTGACCATGGTCCCGCTTGGCACCCTGGTGATCGCCACGGCTGGCTGGCGGTGGGGTTACGCCCTATACGGGTTCATCATCATCGGCATCGCCATCGCCGCCTGGTTTTACATTCGGGACCGTCCGGAAGACGTCACTAAAGAGGCAAACAAGCGCTGGGCGCCTCCAGGTTTGGACGCCGCCACCGCCGCTGCGGCAGCGGCGGGATACACCTCCAGTCAGGTCCTCAGGATGAGGTCCTTCTACCTCATCACCCTCGGGCTGACCGCGGCAATGTTCACCTACAGTGCCGTTCTCACACAGTTATTCCCTCACATGGAAGCCGAGGGGTTCTCTAAGAACGAGGCCGCAGCCGGGATTTCAATCGTCGCGGCATTCGGGATCGTCAGCAAACTTGCATTCGGTCGGCTTAGCGAAACGATCACGGCCCGATGGTCGACTGTTCTCAGTCTCTCCATCCAGTCCGCAGGGCTAGTTCTGTTTATAGTCGCCGATGGCTCAAATCTTGCATGGCTCGCAGTCGCCATCTTCGGCCTGGGTTTCGGCGGGATTGGCGCCCTTATTCCGCTTACCGTCGCTGAGGCTTTCGGTGTCCGACATTTCGGCAGCATCCTGGGAATCATCAGCATGTTTGGCGTGGTCCCGGTGATCATTGGCCCGCTCATGGCAGGAATCATCTTCGACCAAACAGGCAACTACGACCTGGCATTCGCCATTACGATCGCCATGTTCGTGAGCGGTGCCATCTTCTTCGCACTGGCAGGTCGACCGAAACCTGCTACCCCGGATCCAGCGGAAGCGGCGTAGGGGCGCGTAGACCCCGTCCCTGCACGATTGGTCAGGACAAATATCGCATCTGGATTCCCGACTACTCGGGAATGACGGTGGGAAGGGTGTCGAATTACGTGCCCCCTCTCCACCACGCGGGAGAGGGTCGGGGTGAGGGGGATCGCCGCCTGATGGTCTACACGCCAGCCGGATCACCCATCTACGGATTGAGGGGGGGGGCAAGCACCGCGTCTATAACGCCTCTGCGCGGACCTCAGCCTCAAGCCGTCGCATGTATTTCAGGCTTCGGGTGTCCATCTCAAACTGATCCCCTACCCGGCCACCTTCAATCGCCACAAACCCGTCGTATCCAGCTTGAACCATCGCCGTCATCAGAAAGCGATAGTCCATCTCCCCGTCCTCCAGGGACGACTTCCACGAGATTGACCGCTCGTTCTCCGGATGGTTGACACGGACCACGTTTTTGCAGTGCCAGTACACCGATATCGGGGCCAGCGCCTTCACGTTGTCCTCGGGTGACTCCTCGGCCTCGTGGTAGGCCCAGGCGACGTTGCCGATGTCGGGGTTTATGCCAAAGTTCGGCCGGTCCACAAGCTCGTGCAACAGTAGTGCCGACCAGGAGTTATCCACTGGCGACGCGTGATGCATCTCTATGGCAACCGTGATACCGCGGTCAGCCGCTGAATCACATACAGGCCGAATCGAATCTGCGACTCGCTCGTACAAATAGATCGAAGCGTCGCGAGACGAGTCCTGCGAGTAGACGCCGCCGGTCGGTTCCCATCCCGCTGGTAAATATCGCTGGGGTGCCATCAGGTTCCCCACCACCAGCGAAGAACCAACCGATTCTGCGTACTCCACGCTCCTCTTCATCACCCCCAGGTTGCGGAAAGCCGACTTGGCCTCCAGTAACGACCCCCCGGCTCTTACGGCGACTATCGGTAACCCGAACCCTTCAAGCCGTTCCCGGAACCCGATGACTCCGGCATCGCCATCCAGCAAGTCCAGAGTGTTTGCACCGACCTCAAGACCGTCATAGCCGTTCTTGTTCACAGCGGTGAGCCACCGGTCGGTGAAGTGCTCCGGACGAGCCGACCACGTGCTGTGGACGTCTGGATACGCAGCCTGTCGCCGATTGGCGTAGCAATACTTCATCAGGCCTGACTCTCCTCGATTCCAATACTCGGGTTACTCGTCATTAACACGTAGGGGCGGGCAGCGGCCCGCCCGGGGGCGGATCGCCATCCGCCCCTACGCGTAGATAGCAGTCCAGGTCTATGACCGGGCTCTCTAGCCTCGTCCGGCGTCGATATCAGAAATAACCGATTTGGCGTACTCAACGCTCTTTCCGTCAGCCAGCCACTGGTCGCCGGCCCATGCGCCTTCGATAGCCATGTAGCCCTGGTAATCGTTTTCCACCATTGCCGTGATGGCGTAGCGGTAATCGACCTCACCGTCAGGCAGCGGAACACGCAAAAATACTGAGCGCTCGTTCTCCGGGTGATTCACCCGGAACAGATTCTTGCAGTGCCAGTACACCGAAATCGGGGCGACAGACTTGATGTGCTCGTCCGTCGTCTCTTCCGGCTCGTCGTAGGTCCAGTAGACGTTACCCAGGTCAGGGTTGATGCCGAAGTTATCGCGGTCGACCAGGTCGTTGATCAGGTGGGCGGACCATGAGTTGTCCACCAGCGAGTTCTGGTGAACCTCTACGGAAATCGTCACGCCCTTGTCGCCTGCGGAATCACTGGCGTCCTGCAACTCCGTTGCGAGCCTCTCGTAGTCGTAAATCATGGCGTCACGACTGGAGTCCTGCGAGCGGTACCAGCCGGAACCGCTGCCGGGCTTGCCGGGGTAGCGTGTCGGAGCGCTGAGTGCGCCATTTACGATATCTGCACCGACATTTTGTGCCGTGTCCACCATCCGGTGCAATCGGTCACGGTTGTCCTTGTAACCCTGCGCTGCGGTCAGCGAACCACCGGAGCGGATGGCCAGCGCCGGTACACCGTGGTCGGCGAGTCGCTTGCCAAAATCCTTGACCTTGGCATCGGATCCGAGCGCCTCAAGCGCCTGGAACCCGATCTCCATCCCGTCCATACCGATGTCCTGCGCCTTGGCGAGGAACTGGTCCGAGTAGTCTTCCGCCTTAACGTCCCAGTTAGGCTGGCTATCCGGATACAGTGCGTGGCGTCGGTTTGCGTAGCAGAACTTCATCGAAACAACCTCTTTTGAGCCAGATAGAGCTGATGACTTTGACCCCGCCAATGCAGGACCGTATTAGCTTCGTATGAGCGGCGCGGAGTCTAGCACAGCCGGGTTGCACTCAAAGGCGAAAATCGCCACGGTCTGCTCATCAGGACTCTACGCACCCACCTGTATGATGACGCCGCTATCGAGGCGAACGATCCGGACGTGCTTCGGTCTGGTGTTAAGAAACTCCAGAACCGTCCACACAAGTTGACCAGTTAGTTAGCCCGGGAGACCACGCACCAACATGAAGATCACCGACATCAAGGTCTGGCCAACACGGGTCGCAGAGAACAGATCCTGGATATTCATCGAGGTCAACACCGATGAGGGCATCACCGGGTTTGGCGAGGCAACCAACTCCGGCGGCGGCGGCGTCATCATGGTCGCCCGCATGGTGGAGCTTGTGCGGGAATCTGTGGAGGGTGCCGACTTTGCCGAAGGGTTGATTGGCCAGAACGCCAACGAGATCGAACGCATCTGGCAGAACCTGTACCGCCGTTTCACCACGCTTGGACCACGCGGACTTGTCACCTCGGTCATCAGCGGAATTGACATGGCGCTCTGGGACATCAAGGGCAAGGCGCTAGGTGTTCCAGTGTATGAACTGCTGGGAGGCAAGGTCCGCGACAGTATCCAGCTCTACACCCACGTCGCCCGACAGGATGATCCAGTTACAGCCGCGCAGCACGCACGAGAACTGGTCGACATGGGGCACACCGCTCTCAAGACCGACCCCTTCTACGAGATGCAGCCCAGACATCGCCGTTACATGGATGGTCGCATCTCTGCCGCCGGCGCGCAGCACGGCGTGGACGTAATGACCGCGATCCGCGAGGAGGTCGGCCCGTCAATCGACCTGATGATCGACGCACACGGCAACTTCAACGTGCCGACGGCCATAGATCTCTGCAATCGAATGAAAGACATCAAGCTGAACTGGTTCGAAGAGCCGGTCCAGCCTGAAAGTATTAACGCCCTGCGGCAGGTGAAGAACGGGACCGACGTTCCGCTATGCGTCGGCGAACGACTGTACACGCGCTACGACTTCGCGGACATCCTCTCCGAGGGACTCGCCAACTACGTCATGCCCGACATCTGCTGGACTGGTGGCATCTCCGAGATGCGCAAGATCGCCACGCTCGCAGAGACCTACTACGTGCCCATCAGCCCCCACGACGCGCTCGGAACGCTCAACGTTGTTGGCGGTGCACACGTCATGATGGCGACTCCAAACTTCTACCGCCTTGAAACGGGTCCGCCCACCGCCGAGCGGTACAACAAGGTCCTCAAGGAGCCGATCGAGTTCGTCGGCGACCAGTTCACTCTGCCCGATAAGCCGGGACTAGGTGTAGAGATGGACACCGATTACATGGCAGCCCACCCCGACCCTCACTGGGCGCAGGCCGGTGGCGGCCGATAGCGATTAGAAGCCACCAGGCCGCCGTTCCGATCCCGACGACGAGGGAGTTTGATTCGGCGACACGTAAACGCGGCGTCGTACTGATAACGGCGGCAACCTTTTTCTTCTGGGTGTCGCTCTATCTTTACGTGCCGTTTCTACCGCTTCGCGCCCAGGATCTCGGGGCAAGTAACACGATGGTCGGCGCGGTCATCGCGTCCTACGCAATCGCCCAGATCGCGCTCCGGATACCCATCGGCGTCGCTTCGGATGTTCTGGGCCGACGCAAGCCATTCGCCCTTATCGCCGTAGTATCCGCAATCCTTGGAGCACTATGGCTGGGAGTTTCACCGAACCCGTTGAACATGTTTCTTGGGAGGGCTCTAACTGGGGTAGCCGGTGCTGGCTGGGTGGCGCTCAGCATCTTGTACGCCTCCTACTTCTCATCCAGGAACACCGCATCCGCAATGTCTCGGATCATCGCCGTGAACGGCATTGCGCTTGTGCTGGCTACGCTCATCGGTGGTTGGATAGCCGAGCTGATAACTCCAACCGCCACTTTCTATTCCGGTGTAGCGGTCGGGACGGTAAGCCTGGTACTTATGTCGATGGCCCCGGAACCGCCAACAGCCGACCGTGGGTCCTACTCCCGGTCCACGTTCATTAGCATTTTATTAACTCCGCAGTTGATCCTCGTCTCGGTGATTTCCGTGTTTGCGCATTTCGTGATGTTCGCAACCACCTTCAGTTTTGTACCTATATTTGCCAGGGAGATAGGCGGGTCTGAGTCACAGATCGGCTACGTCACCACGGCGATGTTCGCCGGGGGTGTTGCCGGGACGATCTGCGCCCCCTACATGGCCCAAAGAGTTGGATACCCGGCGACCATCGTCCTTGGTTCAGTTCTTGTGGGCCTCTCAGTTGTCGTAATCCCGAGCATCGGTGATGTGCTCGGTCTTGGCATCGCTCAAGCGGTCGGAGGTTTCGGAAGGGGAATGGAGGCGTCCCTGCTTATGACCCTGGCCGTGCTGGCCGTAGTACCGTCCCTGCGCGCCACCGCAATGGGTATACATCAGGCTGTCTACGCCATCGGCATGATCTCCGGTCCGGTTGTGGCCGGTATCGTGGCCGACGATATAAGCATCGATGCCGTTTTTTACATGTCGGCCGTTGTGGCCGTGATTGGCGGAGGACTCGTCCTCATTGGACGGCTACCCAAAACGACCACGTAGCGTAATCTCTACTAGTAGTCCGAAATATCGACGAAACTAACGACGAATGATCGGGTCACCGACGTCGACCCTGACATGACAGAACCCTCCGGCACCATACCCGCCACAACGACGACCGGCCTCACAGAGTCCGAGACCCGCCGCGGTGTCATCACCGTTACTGTGGCGACCATCTTCCTGTACCTGTCGCTCTACCTGTACGTCCCGTTTCTCCCACTACGCGCCGCGGAACTGGGGGCGAGCAACACCATGATCGGCGTGGTCGTTGCCGGGTTTGCAGTCGGGCAGGTCGTACTGCGACTTCCCATCGGAATAGGCGCTGACCTAATCGGACGCCGCAAGCCTTTTGCCGTTGGGTCTCTTGTTCTGGCGACCATAGGCGGCCTCGGACTGGCGCTCGCTCCAAACACAGGGATGCTCCTGGCCGCCCGTCTGCTCACCGGCGCATCCGTCGCCGGATGGGTGGCGATAACCGTGCTGTTCTCCTCCTACTACCGGCCTGAAGACACCTCGAAAGCGATGTCACGGATCATGACCGTGTGGGCGGCCGGGCTGGTGCTCGGAACTTTTTCGGGCGGTGTGGTGGCCGATCTTTTCGGGGTTAAGGCGACCTTCTGGGGAGCCGTAGCGGCAGGCGTTATCGGAACAGCGCTCATCTTGTCGGCACCGGAACCGATCGTAAGACGTGGCGAGCGATACGGGTTTGACACCGTGCGCCAGGTTGCCACGTCCGGGTTCCTGATACGCCTGTCACTGATTGGAGTGACAGTCCAGTTCATCGCCTTCGCCACCTACTTCGCCTTCGTGCCTGTCTACGCCGAGAGTATCGGGGCGTCCCTCTCCACAATCGGATACATCACGACGTTCACATTAGCCGCGGCGATGGCCGGAACGCTGATCGCGCCCGTGTTGATAGGACGTGTCGGCTACCGGGTGGCGATCACGGCATCGCTAGTCGTAGTCGGAGCCGCCACTGCGGCCGTCACGCTCACCGATTCGGTCTTCCCGCTCTTGGTCACACAAGGGATCGCGGGGCTGGGACATGGTCTGCTTTCCGCTGCGCTCATGGCGCTGGCCGCGCTTGCAGCGATTCCCCGATTACGGGCGACTGCGATGGGCTTCTACCAGTCGACCTACGGCGTCGGCGTGCTGGCCGGTCCACTGGTGGCGGGTCTGGTCGCAGACGGTCCCGGCCTGGAAGAAGTGTTCCTTGTGACAGCGGGCGTCGCGATTGTGGGTGCGGCACTCGCCCTGATCACTCGCATGCCACCGTCCGAGATTCGTTAAGCGCTCACCACTGTCTCTGACTCGATCTTGTCGGGGTCGATTTCCATGCCCATCCCAGGGGTCGACGGAGCCAGGTAATCGCCGTCCACCGGTTGTGTTGGTTCCTTTAAGAAGTGTTGGAATATTGGGCTCCACTGGACCAGGTTCTCCTGCAGAGGCGTGAGCGATGGCGACATCGCCGTGCTGAACTGAAGGTTCGCCGGGTTATTGAACCCGTGCACCATAATTTGCAGATCGTGCACTGAGGCCAGCGCCGCTACCTTGAGCGCTTCAGAGAGGCCACCTGTCCAGTAGATATCGGGCTGCAGTATGTCCATCGCTCGGGCTTCGACAACAGACTTGAACCCCCACCGCGTCATCGTGTGTTCGCCCCCGGAGATCGGGATCATCGTGTGCTGCCGTAGCTCCGTGTGGCCATCCAGTCGGTCTGGCATGAGGGGTTCTTCCCCCCACCGGGGATCGACATCCTCAAGCCGCCGCACCATCTTCAGAGAAAAGGGCAGGTCCCAACTCATCCATGCATCGAACATCAGGTCGTAACCAACGCCAAGTTCCGACCGCAGCGTTTCGGCGAGCGCCATATTTTTGTCGACACCCTCGTTACCGGAACCGGGCCCGTGTCTGAAAAACCACTTCTGCGCCCGGTACCCTTTCGCCTTCCATTCAGATGCGCGCTCCCGGACGAGGCCCAGGTCATCGGTCGAAAAGCTCAACATGGAGGCGTACGCCGGAATGCGCTCCCGCGTTGGTCCGCCGATCAAACGCGCCACAGGTTCTCCGACCGCCTTGCCCTTCAGGTCCCATAGAGCGCAGTCCACCGCACTTATGGCCATCAGCGTGTCGCCCAGTCGTCCGTCAGGAGACTGCCGGAACATCTGATCCCACAGGAGTTCCACGGAGCGTGGATCTCGCCCGAGAATCATTGGCGCCAGACGGTCAATTATGATCTGTCCGAGGTGCTCCCCGAGCAGCGGTCCACCGACGCCAACAACCCCCTCGTCCGACTCAATTTGGACAAAGATGCCCTCGACCGACACGTGAGTGTCGTCAACCCGAGGCAAGCCAGCGCGTTGCAGAGGCCGATGCTCCGGATATACGTCGATCGGCATCACAACCCGGTCTTCAATGAACTCCGGATCACACTCCGTCGTTCCATTCAATTTTCGGATCTTGATCTCGGTGATTTTCAAATGGATTCCTCCTAGTCTCCGAACACCGGCTGCGTCCACGCCTTTTCGCCGTTAGAGGCGTACACCGTCGCCCGCACGTAGTCGTCGATCCGGGACAATGTGAATCGCGCGGACTCACCGGATGTGGTCCACAGCTCGCGGCCGTTTGGTCCGGTGAACACCACGGTGTACTTGAGTTGGAGATCTGTATCAGGTTCGACCTCCATTACGATCTCACGGCCACGCACTTCCAACTCGGCGAACTTCACGCCTGTGGAGGCGTAGAAGTCACCTCGCGACATCGCTTCAAGTAGTGACTCGTCTGACAGACCTTCGGCGTTAACCGATATCCAGCCACGACCGGGATTAGACCTGCGAGGCCCGAACTCGCCCTGGAAGTGGTGAGCGTCGTCGGTCGCCACCCCAAACATCCTTTGCCCGCTCACCAGCACGCGATCCCAGATCGACTCAGCACTGGGGCTTGCTCCGCCGCCCTCGTTGTTCACGCCGGGGTGCCCGTTAAACACCTCCATCGCCCATGCACCATGGGTCGCGATGATCTCCCTGTCACCGTACGCCCACTTGTAGTTCGGGTGATTGAGCGTCACCAGTCCGTTGGATTCGTTGATGGCGTCGATGTTGGCCTGGATCGTCTCGACGAGCGATTCGCCATCACGGGCAACAACAAGATCGGTGACGCCGACACCTCCGAGGTGGATCGGCGCACCGTTGAATGCCGACGTCACCTCTTCACCCGGTATCAAATGCGGCCACTCAGCACGCTCAGCATCGCTACCGTCGAGGATGGTTCGATGGTTGTGGTCCGACAACACAAGGAAATCGTACCCGTGCCCGTGGTACCAATCCGACACGTGCTCTGGCGCAGTATCTCCATCGCTGTTAGTGGTGTGCGTGTGAAGGTTGCCCTTGAACCAGTTCTTATTTGGCCCCTTGTTTAGCATCAGGCAAGCCTACACGCGCACCAAAGTTTTCGGGCAAACAGTCGTCGCTCGTTTTCATGCGCCATTGACAGCCCTTCCCACCCAACCGAGACTCCGGCGACCCGTTTCAGTGAAAGGCGATGACGATTGACCAACGATACTTCTCAACCAGAAACAGGCCGATCTCTATTCCCGGAACTCTGGGACATCGGAGGTCAGATTCATCAAGAGATAGCCGGGCTTACAGATGAGCAGCTTGATTGGTCCTCGGACGAATTCGAGTGGGCTAAATGGAGCATCCGACGACAGACCAGTCATCAGGCGTCGATGCTGTATCGGTGGATGTTATTGCGCTGGGGGCAGGTGCTTTTCCCGGACGGACCCGGATTGGACGACGACCAGATAACAGCCCTGGCGGCGTCCGAAACAGACCGGGCGCTGGACGAGAATCTGTTCAAGGATATCGCTGACATCACCCGTGCGCTGGACAACGCTCTGGCGCTGGCGAAAGCCGCCCTTGAGTCACACACGGTCGACCAGATGCGTAGCCTCACCATCGAATCGAAACAGGGTCCTCACTGGGATCTGATGATCGATGCACATCCGACCGGAATAGACCGAAACGCCGAAACCGGCATATCCGTCCTAACGATGGAAGGCACGTTCCGTCACATGTACTTCGAGCTGATCACCCACCTGTTCAACGTGCAGCGACTCAAGCGAGCGCAAGGTCTGGAAGCAACCGTAGATCTACCAAAAGTCGGCTACTACATCCTGGACGGATGGGACATCTCAGAAGCGTAAGAGTTCTCTCAACCCGCGTCCCCAAATGCAACGACCCACCCTGAGGCTCTCGAAGGGTCCAGTCCCACAAAACTCGTTCCCTCTCACCCCACCCGTCTAACCACAAATCTAAAACCAAACACTCGGAGACCAACTTGGCAGACAAGCGAAAAGTCCTCATCACTGGCGGGGCCGGATACCTGGCAGGGATGCTCTGTGAAGGGTTGTCCGACCAGTTCGATTTTTCGCTTGTCGACGCGATCGGAAAGCGTGACGGCGATCCGCGCCCGGATGTCGTAGTCCGTGACCTGATCGACCCGGATACGTCCAAATACCAGGACGTTTTCGAAGGCGTGGACACGGTCATCCACCTCGCCTATAAAAATCCCGGTGGTATGTTCGGGAACGCCGTTCCTCCGCTGGAACGCTTCCCCATTGAGATGCAAAACATCCAGATGGCCTTCAACGTCCTGACCGCTGCGCACAAGGCCGGTGTGCGACGAGTGCTTATTGCCGCCTCCAACTCCGTTACAAGCTGGACCGAACAGAACCGCATCCATCCCCGACTGCAGGACATAATCCACCCGGACGACGCCCCGTTCCCGGCCTCGTTCTACGGCTGGGCCAAGCTCTCGTACGAGCAGCTCGCCTTCCTGTTCGCCAACGGAGACGTCGGCCGAAAAATGGATGTCGTTTCCATGCGCATAGGAGCACCCCGACCGGTGGAGTTGTCCGATTACGGTGACGATATGAACCGCTACAGGCGGGATCTTGCCGCTTACATCAGCCCCCGTGATTGGCGACATTTTGTAACACGGGCCATCGAGACGGATGACATCACCAATTCCGACGGCGTCCCGTTTATCGTTTGCTATGTCGTGAGCGAAAACACCCGACGCTTCATGTCCATCGAGAACTCTCGGCGCGTGCTGAACTACAAGCCTCAGGATGACGCCGAGGTGATCTGGGCGGAGGACATCCGGCAGGCGCTACACGGAGAGAATCCAACCCCCGGTCGCGTAGGCCCTGGTCGAGCCGGTGGAGCGTCAACGCGCGGTCAATAAGATGTCAACGCGCCCCCACTCCCGCAACTCGTGACGAACGCGCTACAGTGCCACACGACTTCATTCGTGACGGAAGAATACCCGGGAGATCCTTCGCCAGCGGACTCAGGATGACAGTTGGGTGTACCTGTACACCGACACGCAGGATTCAGGTGTAAGCATGAATCCTCTCCCCCACGCGGGAGAGGCCCACTTGCATCAAAAGTGAAGGGTGCCCGCTGACAGGCGGTCGAACACGCGATCCGCGGGAACTCACAACACCGTGACACAAGGTCACCCTTGCCACAACTTCAGGGGTGGTCCACTGACCTTCCCTACAGGCTCAAACTAGTCGTAAAACGGCAGCGAGCCCTGGATCAGTCGGTCCTCGCCGATGTGCTCCCGGATCTTCTCCCAAGTCTCAAAATCCCACTCCGCCAGGAACGTCACAGCATAGCCACGCCGGCCCATCCGAGCGGTACGACCAATCCGGTGAACATACTCTTCCACGTTATCCGGCAAGTCGTAATTCACGACGTGCGTGATCTCAGGAATATCGATCCCCCGGGCCGCCACGTTGGTCGACACCAGGATCGGCAAATTGCCGTCACGGAAAGCGCCCATAGCGCGGTTTCGCTCGCCCTGTGCCAAACCACCGTGAAGTCCCATGGCGCCAAATCCAGCGCGTTTCAAAGATCCGGCAAGTCGGTCCACACCGATCTGCGTTCGACGGAACACCAACATCCGGTAGTCGTCAGTCACATCTGAAAGCACCAGCTTCAGCGCGTCCTGTTTGTCCCTCTCTGCGACCTCGAAGTAAATCTGGTCCACCTCGTCCACGGTCTGTATCTCGGCACCAAGTTGGATCCACATCGGGTCGTCCTGGTATCGCCGAATCAGTCGCTTGACGAAACCCGGGACCGTGGCCGAGAACAGCAAAGTCTGGCGAGACCGAGGTGTATGACGAAGGATGAACTCCATGTCCTCGGCAAACCCGATGTCCAGCATCTCGTCCGCTTCATCCAGCACCGCAACCCGGACATTCTGAAGGTCCAGTGTTCCACGGCCCATGTGGTCCATGATCCGGCCGGGGGTACCGACCACAACGTTTGCGCCGCGCTCAAGCTGAGCAAACTGGCGTTGAATCGGCTGACCACCGTACACGGCGCAGACCGTAATCCCGCGGTACTTGCCAATCCGTTCGACCTCACGTGCCACTTGCATTGCAAGTTCGCGTGTCGGTACAAGCACAATCGCCTGGACGTTCCGGTTGTACGGGTCAACTCGTTCGCATATTGGGATGCTGAACGCTGCGGTCTTACCGGAACCGGTTATGGCCTGACCGACAAGATCCCGACCTTCAAGACAACCCGGCACGGCTTCTAGCTGGATGGGCGATGGATTTTCGTAGCCGATCTCCGCAAGCGCTTTGGCGATCGGTCCAGATACATCAATATCGCCGAATTTACCGCGTTCAGGGCCGTCGTAAGAACCGAGTCCGCTGCCTTCGTTTTGCAGCGGCGTTCGCTCACTAATAGGAGTCGGTGACGCGGTCTCGCTTTCGGAGCCTCGACCACGCCCTCGTCCGCCACCACGCCTTCTCCGGGGTGGTGCTTCCGATCGGCTCACATCGCTTTGACCACGCGACGCCCCGCGCTGCCGTGGTGCTTCATCCGAACTGGCAGTGGCTTCTGGCTGTCGTGAGTCGTTGTTTTCGGGGACCACAACATCAGCGCTGCCGCCTGAATGATCACCTCTGCGACCTCGACCGCCCCTGGAACGACGCCGCAAAGGCGCGGCCCGGTTGCCATCGTCGGTGGTTGCACCCGCGCGTCGGCGACGAGGAGCTGGAGATTCGTCGGTGGCTTGTTGGGCGGATCGAGGCGCTTCGGTCTTATCAGTGTCACCGCCATGTCCGACCGCTTCCGGCTGTCGGGCGTCGGAACTTCGCGAAGTTCTCGAAGAGGAAGAACCGTCGTCCCGCTTCCGCCCTACAAATGAAGAAAGGGAGCGCAAGATACGTCGCGTACCTTTACCGTCAGGATTATCGTTATTTCTATCTGATTCGTTATTTATATCTGTCATGTAATGTAGTCCAGTCTAGGTACTGCGTTACTGCGATGCAATTAAAGGGCCGTCGCCCCGATTGAGTTCGCACCGGGACGCCTGCCCGGCCGCAACACTCACGGGAATCCGTCACGCCCAACAAATGAAGAAACGGACCCAGATTTGCTACGGTCCACACGATGGATACTCACGCGGAATTTCGGTTGTCTGAACGACGGACCCTTCTGATTCGACTCGCAGTCGTGGCGGGTGCGCTTGCGTTTGGCCTGTCCACCGGCGGCTCTATCGTTGGTGTGGCGGCCCTGGTGGCGGGTTTCGGCCTATACACAGCCGTACTGCAGTTCCTACTGCTACCCCGATTCCAGTCAGACGCCTGGATCTACGGCATGGTCGGCGCAGATATGGTCTTCGCTGGTGCAGCAACGGCTGTCCTTGGAGCACCAGGACCGGCCGTAACGATCCCCGCACTTTTTGTCGCACAGCACGCCCTCTTCCTCGGGTACCGGGGTGCCGGGGTCTCCGCAATCCTCGGAATCACGACCTCTATCGGTGGAGCCGTTGTTGCGGGCGCTGATCTGCTGGACTCCCTGTCCGTTGCAGTCCCGGTTATCGCCGGTTCTGGAGCCATCTCTGGCTTCATAGCATCGGACCGATTCGCCCAGCGCTCAGCAAGAAGAACAGCGGAGCGCGGAAACGACTCCGACACCCGTGCCGCCCGAATGCTGGATGGGTTGAAGCCGATAGCCTCCGCCAACGACGAGGCATCGGCGCTTGAAGCGTTCGCCCGTTCAATACTCACCGTCACCAGTTTTGATGGTGTAGCCATCTACACACGTAGCGGCGGGCTTGGCCTGCAGAGACGTGTCGTCTTGTCGCGAGACGGAGACGAAGCAACGAAAAGTGCGTCGGCCGACTTCGAG
>JABIGL010000072.1 GCA_018650185.1 Chloroflexota bacterium | reverse complement strand
CGCCCCCATGATGAGGCCGAGGCCGGTGCCAAGACCATGGGACTTGCCCCAGCCGAGATAGCTGCGTGGTCCGTCTGAGCGATAGAAAGGCATGATTTGCATGCGTGGGCTACCGGAGTCGTGCGTCACGATTGCTTCCGAAGGGTCGACCCGACTCATGAATTCGCCAAACACCCGGTACGGGGTGATAGGGGATTCGCTTGAGGTGAGTTTCGACTCCCACTCTCCGTACCACGCAGATCTCAGTGCTGCGATCCGTCCGGCCGTATCTGGAGCCTCCCGATTGCGGGTTGAAAGCAATTCTTTACAGGCGTTAATCATCTGGCGCAGAACGATTCGGGCGTCACCGAGCAACGGGTGATCGGCGTCGTAGTCCTTGTGCAGATCTATCGGGTCGTTGGTGGCGTGGATCATGGTCTTACCGGCCGGTATAGGCGTGACCATGCCCTGGATGGTGAAGCTTGTCCCGATGCCGAACAGTACGTCTGATTCACGGACGTAGTCCAGCCCGGCACCGTTCATGACCTCTGAGACCGAGCCGACAGACAACGGGTGGACCTCGGAGAATGCGCTCTTGCCGGCCATGGTGGTGGCGACGGCCACTTGCAGAAGCTCCGCAAGCTCGGTGAGTTCGGCGCTGGCCTCGGCATATAAAACACCCTGTCCGGCAAGGATCAGCGGCCGCCGGGCGTCCAGCAGCGCCTTTGCGGCCTCCATCACGTCGTCTTCGTCTGCACCGGAGATGGCCGTTTTCACCGGTACGTACTTGTCGACGATAGACGGATCGACATCCATCTCTGCGATGTCGGCAGGTATCTCCAGCATCGCCGGTCCCGGCTTGCCCATGCGCATCGCAGAGAACGCTCGCCTGAGGGAAGCACCTGCCCGTTCTGGCGAATTGATGCGCTCGATGTGTTTCGTCACAGAGTCGTAGCTCTTGAGGGAGCTGTACATCGGAGTCACGCTCTCACGTGCGCCCGGGTGTCCTAATGGGAGGAATAGCATCGGGACAGCGTCGGAGAACGCCGTTGCAACGCCCGGGTAAGCATTCTCAGCGCCCGGTCCGTACTGCATGGCGAACACAGACGCCTTGCGACCGTTGGTCACACGCGCAAAGCCGTCAGCGATGTGGACGCCTACGCGTTCTTGCCGGCAGATGACCGGCCGTACGCCCGTCGCCGCTATCGCCTCGATGACCGAGGTCGTCGGGAAGGCGCTCAGGAACTCGATGCCCTCTTTTTTGAGTATCAGGGCCATGGCGTCGATGGTGCGCAAGATGTCTCTCCTATTGCCGGGAACTTGTCTCCGGACTAATCCTCGTCGTTTACCGCCTGTAACAGCGCTGCGATGTAGCCGTAGCAGAATGCGAATGCCACACCACTGGCGTTCGGGCCTGAGATGTCAGGTACGTGGTCCGGCATGAGCATGTATTTGTAGCCGACCTCTTTGTACGCCCGGATCGCTTCGAGCATGTTCACATCACCTTCATCCGGGAAGACTTCGACAAAGTCGCCGACGCGGCCACGGATGTTGCGGAAGTGAACGTTGAAGATTTTGTTCCGAGAGCCAAAGTAACGGATCACGTCATAGATCTCTTCGCCCGGGCTGTCCAGCATCTCGGACACGGTGCCCTGGCAGAAGTTGAGGCCGTGATACTCGTTCTCGTGCATCGAGACGAACTTCTTCAGGCCGTCCACTGTTCCAAGTACGCGATTTACTCCCATGTAACCGTCGGGCGTGTAGGGGTCATGCGGGTGGCATGCGAGGCGAACCTTATTCTCCGCCGCCACGGGGACTACCTGCCCCAGGAAGTAATCGATCCGCTCCCAGAATTCGTCCGAGGACACTTCCCCCGCAACGGTGTGCGCCTGCTTGGGGTCGGCTTCTGCGTACCGCCATGTTGAATTGGACGAACCGCCTCTGCCTTCAGTCCGATCCGTGCGCGGTATGCCGATCAAATTCATGTTGTATTTGACGGAGGGAATACCGGCTTCGGACACTATCCGGACGATGTTCTGGATGGACTCGATCTGGCGATCTCGCTCCGGGTCCTGCGCCAGCATCACGGCCTGGCTCTGGTTCTCCTCGACCGGGCGTGAGCTAAGCGGTAACTGGACCATGTCCAGCGAGAGGCCGAATGATTCGACTTTCTCACGATGGTCTTTGAGCGACTGAAGTGTCCAGTCGTGCGGGTTGCCCGGCGGATCCGCACAAACATTTTTCAGCCCGAGTTGCGTCCAGACTTCGAAGTCCGAATCGTCCCGTGCGCCGACCTGAGTTCCTACGTGCATTCGTAATCCTGTCGTTATCGTGTGGGGTACTTGAAATGGTCGCAGTGGCTAACCGTGTGCCGCCCGGACTTTGTCGTACATCACGGGCGGCAATGGGAAGAGCCAGCCACGGTTGCGGATGATGGACTTCGCAAGTTCAGGGGCGATCGCGACGATGATTTCTGCCTCAAGTGAGAAACGTCCCGTGAAACCACCGATTGCTGTGCGGGCGTGGACCCCCGAATAACCGCCCGGGTCTTCGCCGTCGACAGCGAATTCGCTCAACGCTCCGCCGTATACCGACTGCCATCGACCGGAGAAACCGTTTACCACGGCCGGGCCGGACCCAAATTCGACATCGGTAGACACCACCATGCCGAGCGCCTTCACTATGTAGAGGACATCGTTAAGGTCTCCACCCTCTCCGCCGCAACTGAGCGCCCAGTGGAGGCGCTTAAGGTGGCCGTCCGCAATTTCGGTTCCGGCGTCCTGACCGTGTTTAACGCGGCTACCGGCGTCGTTCATCGGCTGTGTTCCCGCAACCATCCCGGACAGGTAAACGAGGCCACTCTCGTGGAAGATAACTCCGGGGATGTTGGCCCCGGCCAGGGAGACTACAGAATCTTCAAAAGTGCCGAGGTCAACTCCAAGCGTTGAGATGCGGTCGTACACGTCAAAATCGCGTCGTAACTCGTCCGGAAGTGCGCCGTCATCGTAGAACTTACCCAAATTGATCTCCTGCCAGATAGGTGTCGGGTTGCCATCGGGTAACTGGCCCGAAAACTGTGGCGGAAGCATAACCGGAACTTCTCTTCGAAGGGCTCAAGTAAGTTGACGCGTCACCGGTCCGATGATCGCATCACGCTTGAGTGGCCCATATCTACGACTGTCAGAGATCCCCGGCGCGTCCCGGTTGTCGCCCAGAACTACGTACTCGTCATCCATCGTGCCCCAGGCGTGAAGCCAGTCCACAGGCATCGAGGCAGGTACGTGCGGTTCCTCTGTGGTCTCACCATCCACCCAGAGACTTCCGGAGCGAATCTCTACCAGCTCACCGGGTAGACCGACGATTCGTTTTATGTCCTCCCGATCAACGCCGGGAGGCCGGACGACGACGATATCGAACCGCTCCGGGGAGCCGGTACTGTATGCACGCGGTTTGACCAGAGCCTTATCCCCCTCGGAGAAGGTTGGATTCATGCTGATTCCGGTTACGACAACCACCGTTCCGAGCCTTCGCCCGGCAACTCGACGCCAGAGCAGACCTAAGATTCCCACGTCAGACCTTCTGGAATAGCCGTGACACTGCTTTGATGTGTGTTAGATTTACCGCGCATTTTCGCTCTACGTTCACTTGACAGACCGTCCCCATGGCATCGTCTGGATGCCGTGGTGATGGAGACGCCGGGAGGCTCAACTATGTCCTTGCTCACGAACCTGACAGATCGTATCCGACCGCAGACTACCGTAAGCGCACACTGTGACGTCCCCTGCGGTATCTACGACCCGCACGATGCACTCCAGGCAGCACAGACCTGCATCCGAATGACTGAGTTGCTGCTTGAGGGCGAAGGTGACAACAGCCTTGCCGCGCAGAACACCCGCACCCGCCAGGTACTGGTGAAGGAAGAGCACGCAAAGAAGGCGAAGGACGACATCCTCGTCATCTGGACCGACTACTTCAAGCCCCCGCACCTCGAGAAGTACCCCGACCTCCACGAGAAGGTCTGGAAGGCTTGCCAGCTCGGGTCTCAGGTCAAGATCGGCGTCAACATGGACACCGCAGTGGCCTTCAAGGCCGCTCTGCAGGAGATCGGTGACATCTTCTGGGAGACCAAGGCCTAAGACCACGCAGCGTGATTATTTTGAGGGCCCGGTCGTGAGACCGGGCCCTCTTTGTTTTCCACCCGTAATGGTTATCTGTGTGGACGATCTGAAACGGAGTCCCGGAACGTCTGGACACCCTCGCCGGCCAGCGCAGCTAATAGGGCGTAGTCGGCACCGTAGTTGATCATCAAGAAACCTTGTTCAAGTCGCTTCTGCAGATCCTCTTTAGAGCGGGCGCTGATTCCCATAGCGACTCCGGTCTTCTTGCCGACCTCGACCATTTTCTGCGCTACGCCCTCGATATCTGGATGAGTCCTGACAAGCGGGTCGTACCCGAGAGCCGCCCCGAGGTCCGCCGGTCCGATCGATATACCGTCGACCCCTTGAACTGAGCAAATTTCTTCCAGGTTCTCAACGCCTTCCACGGTCTCGAGGATGAACGTAACGAGAATGTTGTCGTTGGCGCGTTCGAAGTAATCCGATTCATGAGCTGTGTAACCGGTGGCCCGCATCGGACCCCAACTTCGAGTTCCGGCTGGAGGATAACGTGTCATTTTTACAATGGCTTCGGCCTCGCTGGCCGTCCGAATCATCGGGACTTTGATCCCAAGCGCGCCTGTATCCAGCGCTCTCTGGATAGGCACGTGGTCGTGGGACGGGACGCGGACGAGGGGAATCGCTTCAGTGGTTTCGATGGCCCGCACCATCGTTTCGACTTCAGCTGCATCGAGGCCGTTATGTTCTGTTTCGATCAAGAGCCACTCAAAACCGTGATGACCGAATAGCTCGGCGACGTTCGGACTCTGCAAGCCAAGGAAGGCCCCAAGTGAAGGTTCACCGCGAAGCAATTTCTCTCGGACGTAGTTGTTTCGCATGCGTGTCATTTGTTACTCCGTAACTACATTCCGTATTTCGACAGCATCGACCGGATGTACTTGACCGCCATCGGCACTGCCGTTGGCTCGTCCACCTCATCCTGTCCTTCGAACACGATCGACATCCAGCCGTTGAAACCGACATCTCTGATGATCGGCATGATCCGGTCGTAGTCCAGCCATTTCTCCTCGCCAGACGCTATGCGGTAAATCTTGGCTCGGACGTGTACCGCTCGCGGCGCTGATGCCCCAATTGACCCGTAGAAGTCGTACGCGGGATCCGGTTTTCCTCGGGCACCTGATGCACCGGGAGAGCCGCGGTACTGTCCAACGTCCAGGATGTGGGTGTAGTAATCGTCGTCCACCGCATCAAGCAGTCTGAGCGTTTGCTCACCGGTGGCGGGAACGCAGCCGTGGTTGTGGTTGTGCAGACCAATGTAGACGCCCTTTGAACGGGCGTAAGCCGTCACTTCCTTCTGCGCTCCGATGAGACGTTTCCACACATCCTCTTCCGGCTCACCCTCTGGAATCCACGCACCGAAATTACGCACCATCGGGATGCCCATGCGCGCCGCAACGTCGATCCACTTCTTGACGAGCGCTTTGTGCTCTTCCAGTTCTTCGCCCTTCTTACCGAAATCGTTGGTGACCCCGATGTAAGACAGATGCAGACCATTCCGGAGACAGAACCGCTTGATCTCTTCCAGGTAATCGTCGTCGGTCGATTCGAAGTGCGTGTAGTGGAGGTCGACGCCGTCGAGCTGCATATCGGCAGACTTCTGGAGGAAATCGAACATATCGATCTCGTTCGCGATGAATGTGTCCCGGTAAGAAAGGGACTGAAGTCCGAGCTTGATCATTCTGGATCCTCTCGAAGATTAAACATCGGTTTACGGACGGAATTCACATCTGGCCGCGGGAATGTACCATAGCGGCTCATCAACCTTCTGGAGTGAAAAACGCTTGGCCAAGATCGATTCCCATCTCCACGTCTGGGCGCTGGACGACGAGCGCTACCCGATGCCTCCGGGCCGGGTTCCGAATGTTCCCGGAGACGTAGACCGGCTGCTTGCTTCCATGGATGAGGCAGAGGTAGACGGTGCGCTGATCGTGCAGCCGATATTCCATGGCTTCGATCACGGTTACGTGAACGAAGCCATCGCCGCACACCCCGATAGATTTAAAGGCATGGCCCTTATCAACCCGCAGCGGATGGACGCCGTTGACCAGCTTGATCACCTGGTTTCGGAGCAGGGATACAGAGGCGTCCGGTTCAACCCCGCCATGTGGGTGTACGGGGTTATTGAACATCTCAGCCTTAGCCCGGCGGAACGGACCGAACACTTCAAGACGTGTGCTGAGTGCCAGATGCAGCACATTGATGACGATGCCGGCAGGGCGATCTACGAAAAAGCCGGGGAGCTTGGCGTTCCGGTCGGCTTTATGGTTTCGCCAAAGTTCTTTGACCAAGTAGACACTCTGCTCAGAGATCTGCCGAAGACACCGGCGATCATCGACCACTTCGGTGGATGCAAAGTTGCGGACGGCGCACCGGGATCGAACGCAGACTTTGATGCTCTGTTAGCGCTCGCAAAACACCCGCAACTTCGGATAAAGGTTTCCGGATTCGTGGGACCGAGCGACGAGGCACTGCCGCACAAGGACACGTGGCCTATGGTGAAGGCCTTGATCGATGCTTACGGAGCCAACCGGCTCATGTGGGGCACCGATTTTCCGTGGATTCAAAGTCACGGAGGATATGTTGAAGGTACGAAGATTATCGATCAGATCCCCGATATTTCTGAAGGGGATCGAGACCAGTTGATGGGCGGCACGGCAACGTCGCTATTCGGCAGTTGGAGTTAGACCCGGCGTTAGACGAAGCAAACCGGGTCAGACCCGATAAGAGTTACAGGAGTGGCGATATGACGACGACAGAACGCCCAACGCTGGCGAAGGCTCCGCAGACCGCAGCTGCGATGGCTCAGGCTGCAAAGGCACTTGTGGCCGAGATCGGCGGGGATAACAGGTTCCAGTTTGAGTTCGGCAACGAGCAGAGACTGGAATGGGATTACCGGCCACACGTACGCGCCGGAGTCCCGCTCATGGACATGAGCTCCACCGCTCGAACCGCAGCCATGCGGCTACTGGAGGTGAGCGTAGGGGCACGCGCTAACGAGAAGGCGAACTCGATCATGGCGATGGAGTCGACCCTTGCAGACCATGAAGCGCTGGACGGCACCGGAGTCGCAGGACGGCCGCGTGATCCGGCGCGCTACTACTTCGTTGTCTACGGCAACCCGGGCGGCAACGAGCCCTGGGGCTGGCAGGTTGATGGACACCACGTTTCTCTCAATTACACCATCGTGGATAGTGAGTACGTTGCCGTTACGCCGACGTTTTTCGGCTCCAACCCTGCCCGGTCACTCCACGGAGCGAACGCCGGGTTCCGGCCACTTCCAGAAGAGGAAGACGTAGGGCGTGGTCTATTGCACGCTCTGACCGATGACCAGAAGAAGATCGCTCTCCCGGACCCCGTTGCACCATCGGACATCATGACGGACAGTGCAGCACGAGTGACACCGGGTCAACCGGTCGGGATCACTCTGTCCTCTCTTGACGATCCCCAGCGGGACAGGCTGGTCGATCTGATTCACGTCTACGTTGATCGGATGACGGAAGAGATAGCGACCAACCAGTGGAAGAAGATCGAGGATGACGGGCTAGACACGGTGACGTTTGCCTGGAAGGGCGGACCGAGTGTCGGCGACCCCCACTACTACGCCGTGCAGGGGCCAAGATTCCTGATCGAGTACGACAACACGCAGAACGATTCGAACCACATCCACTCAGTGTGGCGTGATTACATCAGTGACTGGGGCGACGACATGCTGGGTAAGCACTACGCGGAAGCAAGTGCAGGTCACGGGCACGACCACTAGTCAGACTCGGTGGACAGGTAGCGGAAATTAAAACAGGGCAGCCGGTAAAGGCTGCCCTGTTTGGTTATCTGGAACGGAGGCGAGTCCTGTCCAGTCCTGTCAAATTGCCCTAAATGACCAGGGCAGCTATTCCGATGGCACAGAATCCGACGCCTGTGCCCGTTCGGGCGGTTAGTCGCTCCTTGAAGAACGCTACTGCCAGCAGGATGGCGAAGATTGGCGCTGTGCTTTCAAGCATGGCGACGATGCCCGCGTGTGCATATCGGATACCGAGCGTGTAGCCAACCAGTGCAAGTCCACCAAACACGGCACTTGCGGCTAGGAGCTGTCGGTTGGTGGTGTCTAGAGAAAGCAGTTCGAATTTCTGTTCGCGGGTCGCCCACACGATATATGCGAGGGCGGGGAACAGATATCCAACCGTTGAACCCGCTATGGGGTCCACATGGTCGATCGCAATATCGAACCCGATTAGTCCGGCGGCCCACATCAATCCGGCCAGCAGGACGGTTGGAGTTGCGGTCATCGTTGAACCCGGAACTGCCGTGGTGGGTGAATCGTGCGCACCGCCGCGTGTCATGTAGACGCCGAACATGATCGCCCCTGCACCTGCAACGGTTACCTGTGTCACAGGGTCGCCGATGAACAGCCAGCTGGCGAGCAGGGTGAAGAGCACGAAGAGACCACTGGCGACGGTGAACGCCTTACCCGGGTCCAGGTGGGTGAAGCTACGAACTAGGAAGATATCGCCAACAACAACAAAAGTGCCGGATAGGCCGAGCAGGAGGACCTGCGCCGGACTGATTGCCGCAAGTTCACTGAGTCGACCCAGCGCTACAAGAAGCACTATCCCGACCAGCACTGCGACCCACGCGTGCATGGCGACGATGGTCCCCGGACGTATTTGTCCGATCATCGGTTTTGCCAGCACCGTCGCAAACGCCCACAAAAAAGCGCTGCCCAGCACCAAAGTTTCGCCCACAGGCGTTGCCCCCGTTATTGCTCATCCTGGCCTTGGTCGGGAACGCGTGAGGGCAAATCAAGCCCTCACGCGTCATGCCTCTCGGTTGAAACCGTGGACATGCCCGACCGGGTCGGAGCGCCCCCCAGCGCCGTCGACTCTGGTCCCCCCAGGAAAGATATTTACTGTCCTTAAATATGCGCCAAAGGGGGCTTGCAACACCAAGGAAAAGCGCGAGCGTTTATGGGGCATTTTGCGAGAGCACTTACGATTGAATCCCCGATTGGGAGCGCGAACGAACCACCGGTACCGTGTAGGTGGTAGCGCGTAGTGCCTCACCACGGCCCGGCGGAGATCAACGGCGCGAACCGGGCGGGTGGATCTCAGATGAACCCTCCCACCCGGCCCGGTCATTAGTCGATGATTAGTCGTACACCGCGTGATCTGTGGTGTGTGCGTCTATGTAGTCCCAGTCCAGCGGGACTCCAAGACCTGGCCCGTCCGGGACGGAGACCATTCCGTTCTTGTCGATGGCGTATAGATCATCGACGTAGCCGTCTGCGTAGACCGGTGGCCTCATGCTCGGGTGTTTCGGGTGGACGAGACCCATCTCGTAGAAGTTCGAGTTGCGCATCGCACCCATGGTCTGACGGCGGTCCGGACCAGCAACATGGACCTCAAGGTCCAGTCCAAGTCCTTCAACCGCATGTGCAAGCTTCATCAACCCGGTGATGCCGCCGTCGTAGTCCGGGTCGCCTCGTACAAAGTCGGTACCGTCCGCAAGAACGAAGTCCACATGCTGCTCCAGTCCTCGGATGTGCTCCGTCTGGAGGATAGGGGTGCTGATGATCTCGCGCAGTTTTTTGTGTGCGAATGCAGAAACACCGCTGTCCCGGAACGGGTCTTCGTACCAGTAGTAGCCCCATTCGTCACAGACCTTGCCCACCTTCACAGCATCGCCGAAGGTTTCGTAGGTACAGACGGGGTCAAGCATCAGGTCCATCTTGCCGGCCATGCGCTTCCCAACGGCCGCGACCATTTCTATTTGCTTGTCGAGCGGCTGGCCCATCCACGGGTGGATCTTGAAGCCCGGGTAGCCAAGCTCAAAACACTGCTCTGCGAAGTCTGCCATCGCCTCAGCGCTGGACAAACCATCGGGATCGAAGTCGGCGATGTATGTGCTGGCGTAGCAGGGAAGTTCTTTCCTGTAGGTGCCGAGCAACTGGTGGACTGGCGCGTCGAACAGCTTTCCGGCAATGTCCCACAGGGCGATGTCGATCTGCGATCGGCCCATGCCGGCCTGCTGACGAAGAGCCTGTTTAGCGTCGTTGTAGAACAGCTCTCGGTCTAAAGCGTTCTTCCCAATGAGTCGGCTGGCGAGACCGGGAATGGCCGCGTACTCGACCGCGTTTCCGCCGTAATACTCGCCCGATATACCAGCGTCAGTGTTGATACGAAGCACATGGGATTTAGGCGTAATAGAAGAGCCCTTCTGGTAAATGGGAATGCCGATGATCGGTTCGATTGCGAGATCTGGAATCTCGTACTCGATCTGAATGATCTCAACGCTGGTCACGATCGGTGATTTCGCCATGTCTTATCGCCTCCATGCGGTTTCTTGTAAGGGAGCGCCCGGAACGCCAGTACCGACTCCTGGAACCTAATTTGGGGAGCAGGCCGGGCTAGGGTACTCTTACGTCGGTGGGGCTGCTCGGATTCGAGCGACCCTCCATCGCATCGGCCCGGCATATGACGTCAAAATCGTTCACCGGGCCGTTCCTGCGTCTAGCGTTATGTCCACATCTATTCGACCGGAGTCGTGCCACGACAAGCTCTCGAGAACACCATGATGTAATCGTCGTAGGCGGTGGAGTGGCCGGCCTTGGTGCTGCATCACTACTGGCCGGATGGCGCCCCCGTCTTGAAGGTGCCGTGCCCGAGCCACTAGGACATCCATCCCTCGCTCCGTTTGTTGAGGCCGCACGGGACGACCTGATGAGCATGGACATGAGGGGGGTCTCAGAGATTCCTGTAAGTCCTTACGACACATTCCGGTTGCTCCACCATCCACAGCGCGATTACAAGGGTCTTGAGAACTACCCGATGCGCTGGGAACGTCGTCAGGAGATGGACTGGGCGTTGTTTACCGACGTACCCCCCGGTGGGTTGTGGAACGGTGTGCCTCGCAACCAGCTGACGCTATCCCCCGCGCACTGGATGGAGCTTTCGGCCTACCCCCTGGCGCAGTTCTACGCTGATCAAGGCAAGGATCAGGATCCGAACGATCTGATCATCAAACAAGACCTCGTTGCTTACTACCACGCCGTTCCCGAGAAACTCGGCCTAGCGTCGCGTATGAATGAGGGTTGGACGGTGTCTTCCATCACTCCGGGTGGATCAGAAGACGGCCCGTTGTTCCATCTCATTGCGACCAGAGTGTCCGATGGTGTGACGAAAGAATTGTCGGCGAATTTCGTCATTTACGCGGTTGGACCGAGGACTATAAAACGTCGACTGGATGTCCCGGGCGAGTTCGATCAGCCTTATATCTCACGCCACTACGACCATTGGGATGACTACCCCGGCCAGCGCGTGATGGTGGTCGGAGGAGGAAGGTCTGCGGACTGGGCGGCAACCGAGTTGCACGACGCCGGTCGGGATGTCACTTATGTCATGCGTCAGCCTGATGAGCGGCATTTGCGCTTGATAGGTAACAGCCAGCACTTGCCGTACTACATTCGTCTTCAGTCGATCCTCGATGGCGAGTCACGCTCCATCGACGCACGATACGAGACCACGGTGAAATCGTTTGAAGATGGCGGGCGGGTGGTGCTACAAGGTGACTCAGGCGAGGACGTGGTGGAAGTCGATCACGTCATCATCGAGATCGGCGCACAGCCCGATTACGAATTGCTAAAGCCCTGGGGCGAGCTAAGCCTTTTCGAAGGCCGTGACGACTACCGGCTGCAGGTCCCGCAACTCAAGGTGCATGACCACAGTTTCGAGTCGATAGACATCCCCGGGCTGTACCCGGCCGGTTACCTTGCCGAAAACCTGGGTATCTCGGTTCTGGGCATGCACGCGACCTGCTTCCCGATAGTCGCCGATATTGAACGGAAAATCGCGTCTAGAGGATGAGCGCGGATCTAGTCTCCGGCCGTGACCGGTGATCCCTCGGCGGCGCCGGGACTCTCCTCCGAAGCGTCCGACATTGCCTTATCCCAGTCCGGGATAAGGATGCGTCTCGTGGGCTCAAGCAGAACGATGGACACTGCACCCAGCAGGCTGAACACTGCGGATAGAACAATGGCGGTGTTGTAGGAGCCAGTCAGGTCGTAGGACAATCCGGCGAACGCCGCCCCAAGTGCCATGCCAAGACCTGCACCGGCGAGCTGCCAGCCAAATGTAGAGTTCTGCGGTGCCTGTCCGTAGTACTGGCGGTTAATGACCGCGAATACCGAGCCCTCACCGCCATAGCCGATGCCAAACGCAAACGCGAATACGTAGAACGCCAGGACGCTGTCAGCGCCGAGCAACAACAGGACGGTCAAACCCTGCAATAGGTAAGACACGAACATCACGCCTTTGCTACCCATCCGGTCTCCCAGCACGGGCGTGGCAAATCTTGTGAACAGGCTTACGGCGGACAGGGTGCTGAGCACACCTGCGGCCGTGGTGGCCGACAGGCCCTGCGACGTAGCGTAGGGCACCACCATCACGAGAATCACTGCGTGACCCACACATCCCAGGAAGTGGATGTTGATCAGATTCCAGAAGGCGTTGGTATGACGGATGTGGCGCTGAAATTCTTTGGCCTTACCGACGAATACGCGACCGGACGTGACCTGAGGGACATCGCCCTCGATCCATCCGTACGGTTTTGAACCCTTGTCTGCCGGAGAGTTTCTGAACAGGACAATGAGGCCGAGCATGATGATCGTGCCGATTACGCCCGTGATCTGAAACGTACCCTTCCAGTCAGTTGATTCGATAAGGAAGGCCATCGCCTGGACCATGATCGCGGGACCGAGTCCCCAGGAAATCATCACGAGGCCGGAACCAAGTCCGAGGTGACGCCGGAACCACTGGGCGACGGCCGGCATGGCGGGAATAAGGAAAAGAGCCTGTGCAGCTCCCAGGAATACGCCGTACCAGAGATACAGGTGCCACAACTGCGTCATTTGCGCCGTGCCCATCATCCCGATGAAGAACAGGAAGGTCCCGGCGAGCATCGCTTTTCGTGCGCCGTACCTGACCCCCACATATCCGGCTACAGGTGAGAACACAGCGGTCACGACGGTGCTGGCTGAGTAGGCGAGCGAGACGGTACCCGGGCTCCATCCAAATCCCTCAACAAGAGGATCGATGAATACGCCGAAGGCCATGCGTATTGAACTGCCGACCATCTGAGCAACAGCGGCGACGATGACAATCACCCAGGCGTAGTGCTTCCAGGTGTGCTGGAAGAACGCCACGGGTGCTATTTGGTCTACAGCCGTAGGCGGGCCGGGCCCAATCTCCGGTGCGCCGTTTTCAGTACTCAGCGGATGTCTCCAGAGTTGGCCAGCCTGGCGTATCGCGATCGCCGGTGGCTCGTACTCATGTGATTAGTGGAATGGACAGAGGAACAGGAATGTGTGCTCGACCCCGGTCTGTTCACCGTCGGCAAGGGCCGCTGCCCGTGCATCAGGCGTCAGTCCGGAGTCGTTTATGGAGCGCAATGACCGGGCGTCGACGTTCGCCGACACCGCCCACGCACCAAAGTAAATCGATAAAACGAGAGCGAGCAGGACTGACGATAGCAGCATCGTCGGGCCGCGCTGAAGTCGAATCGGAAGTCGTCGTGGAGCGAGCGTCATATCTGACTACTGGGAATCTCGAAAACAGGTTTGTCGTTGAGGCTTGCCGTGCTGCCAATTAACTAGTCGCAGTTTAACGCTCGCTCAGACCGAATCACAGTGTAATTTGCCAACCGAGCCGCCGTTTTCGATGCATGACCGCTCCCCGGCGATGCACTACTCCAACGTTGCCACACGGTGCGCTGCGATCCAGTCCTCGTCCAACTGACAGCCAAGACCCGGCATCTCAGGCGCTTCCAGCGTCATACGGTCGTTCAGACCGTAGTGATCTACAAGACCAAACTGGTGTGCCTCGGCAGGCATCCACCACTCGTAGTAATCGCAGTTCCCGATAGAGCAGATCGTGTGCAGGTTCGCTGCGTTCATGTGTGGGTTGCCAGCAGTTCCGATCTCACAGTTAAGGCCGAACGCTTCCGCCATTCCGGCGATCTTTTTCATCCCGGTGATGCCGTGCTTACGTGCGGTAGCCCTCAGGATTCGCGGCGCTCCCAGGCGGATGTAATGTGCCGGTTCCCGGAACAGGTACCCCGCAAGATCACTCATGGCGAGCGGGGTATCGAGTCGGCTGGAAAGTTCCACCACGGCGTCGAAGTCGTCCCACGGCACCGGATCCTCAAACCAGTGGAAACCGTTGGCGTCCAGCGCTCGGCCCACCGTGAGCGCTTTCCTGAAGTCGTAATTGTTGTTCGGATCAAGCATCAAAGTGATGTCGTCGCCGACTTCCGACCGGACGGCCTCGACCATCTTTACCGTGTCTGACGTGGACAGCATCCCGGGATGGATCTTGTAGGCCCGGAAACCGCGCCCAACGATGTCACGAGCCTCTTCCACATATCCGCCCGGAGCCTCGTGTCGAGGTGGGTAGGTGGCGTAGACCTTCGTTTCCTCACTGGCCGCACCGAGCAGCCTGAAGACCGGCATGTCGGCAGCTTTTCCCGCCAGGTCCCACAGCGCGACATCTACTGGCGCCCATGCTGGAAACGTAACTCCCCGTCGTGCGCCAAGAATGCCGAGCCTATTCCACAACCACTCACGAACGCTGGCGTCTTTTCCGATCAGCTCTGGCTTGAGTGCCTTGAGGATGGGATCGAACAAGCTCCGTCCACCGCTCCGGAAATCGCCGATGAAGCAGTTGCCCTCAATGCCTTCATCGGTTTTGATCCGCAAAAGACCTTGAGACACTTCACCACCAAATCGCCCGAGATCAGACTCTAGGCCCGTGCCGCCGACATCTCGGCTGACGACGTCGATGGTGATGTCTGTGATTCTCAAGGTGCGGTTCCTTCATCTTGTCATCCGTAGCTCAAGCTAGATAACGGATGCTAACCTGCGGACGCACACAAGGGAGCCGAAAATGCCCGACAAGAGAAATAATGCACAACAGGAACGCGACAGCTCTGAAGATTCGGTGGCAGACGATGTTAGAGGCGTGGGTCGGGATGTCGCACAGACGGCAGGAGACGTTGCAGGGTTGGGGGCTGGTCTTCTTAGCGAGCTAGCAGGGACGCTTGATGGGCTGGTCGACGGTCTGATCGGCGACCCTTTCGGGCGGCGTAGGACCCAGATTCATCCCTGGGAGTTGCCTGCGGACTCCGAATCTGAATCAGGTGAGAACGATCAACCAACGGGTGATTCCGACGATTACGACGAGGACTACGACCGGATTCGCTAGCCCATTCCGGTGGTGATTTGACGTTAGGAATGAATATGGCAGACATCCCTGAGATCCCGCCGATGGCCACAGCCGCGATACAGCGCTTTGGTGACAGGCTCAATACTGAACAACGGGCGGTGCTGATCAAGACCGCGCAGCAACTTGAAGACGCGGCCGAAGATCTGCGTCAGTGGGAGCTGACAAACGGTGACGAGCCGGACACCGCCTTCAGCGCTATCGATGGGCAGGACTCCTGATGGCGGTTGATCCACTTCTCGGACTATCCATAGGTCAACTGGGAAAGAAACTTCGGTCAGGTGAGACGACACCCACGGCACTGGCACGTGCTGCGATGGACGCACTGGATACGACCGGTCGCGATATGAACGCTGTGGCCGCGATCATGGAAGAACGTGGAATGCGTGAGGCGAAGCGTGCCGAGGCTGAACTGACTGCGGGGCACGACCGAGGGCCGTTGCACGGTATCCCGTGGGGCGCCAAAGATCTCCTCGCAGCGGTGGGCGCACCAACCACCTGGGGAGCCACTCCTTTTCGTGATCAGGTGTTTGATTTTGATGCCACGGCGGTGAAACGGTTGGAGCAGGCCGGGGCTGTGCTGGTGGCGAAGCTGGCGATGGTGGAGTTGGCCGGTGGAATGGGCTACGAAGAGCTTGATGCGGCATGGACGGGGCCGGGTCGCAATCCCTGGGACCACGATTCCTGGGCGGGAGGCTCGTCTTCCGGCTCAGGCGCAGCAGTTGCAGCTAGATTGCTGCCGTTTGCTATCGGATCAGAGACCTTTGGGTCGATTGTGACGCCTGCTTCTTACTGCGGGATCACCGGGCTTCGACCGACCTACGGACGGGTCAGTCGATACGGTGCCATGGCACTATCGTGGACGCTGGATAAGCTTGGTCCGCTCTGTCGCACTGCCGAGGATTGCGGACTGGTTTTGGACGCTATTGCCGGTCCAGACGCGAACGATCCGACGTCTGTCCAACGGACGTTCCAACATCCTCCCAAAATTTCAGGAGACCAGCGCAAAGATGGTTTCCGGTTCGCCATTCCCGCTGGATGGGACGCGGGCACGGAGCCGGAGATCGTGGACAACATCAAGCAGTCGTTGGACACACTCAGGGAGTTTGGGTCTGTAGAAGAAGTGATCCTGCCGGAGATGCCCGCGCCTCAGGCCGCGCGGATCATCATTGCTGCAGAGGGTGCATCGGCATTCGAGGACATCATCGAAGACGGGCGAGTGATGCAGCTTCAGGCTCCGAGCTGCCGGGTGAAGCCGCACGTGTACGCAACACTACCGGCCCGTGACTACCTGCGAGCGATGCGCGTGCGACGGCAAGTGTCCGTGGCCTACGACCGCATCACAGCCGAGTACGACGCAATTGTCGGGCCAACTACGGGCAACGTCTCGCCACTATTAACGACAGGTCTCGACCGCTCTTCACGCCCGACGACATCAGCACCAATAGGCGCACCCGGCAACCTCGCAGGACTACCTGCGATAGCTGTCCCTAACGGATTCGGTGATCGTGGCATGCCAACATCACTACAGTTCACGGGCCGCGCCTGGACCGAGTCTCGGCTGCTAGCGGTGGCAAATGAGTATCAGGCGAGGACGGAGCATCACAAGGCTGCGCCGCCTTACTAATCACGTTTGCTCAACGTACTGCCGGGAATCGCGCCACTGTCACGGCGAATGGTGGACCGCACAGTTCTTCGAACGCGGATTGGAGCCCATCATCTGGGCTCTGGATGAACGCGATCAGTGCGCCGCACCGGAAGTAGGGGAACTCTTCGGACCAATCGATAACTACGCCGTCGTCGTGGCAGTCAGCATCGGCGGGAATCTCGTCTGACGCGGCGATTGCTAGTGACTCGTCGCTAAACGAGTAGAAATCTATGCGTTCAAAGGGTGGGGCATGAAAAACGTGCAAATCAGATTGGTACCGACCCAAACAGGCTTCACCGGTGGCACTGACTTTCGATCTCTCGGTGGAGATGCCGTGGACGTCTAGTTCCGTCACGAAATTGCTTACTTGCTGATCCAACGGCCGCAAAGTGTCTGTATCGCTTGAACATGCAATTAGGATCAGCAGCACCAACCACCAAACACTCCGCTTCAAATCATTCCTCCCGCCACATCGCCCTTCGTCATTGCAGGTTGTCTACTCTCGGCCACGCCTCAACGCACGACCGACCCTTGCATGTGTATGAACGCCATCCCGCACAACAAAGTTCCCGTTCACTATGACGTGTGGCATTCCGATCGGTGGAGTTTTCGGATATTCGTACGTCGCCTCGTCGATCACCGTTTCCGGGTCGAAAACCACTAGATCGGCGAAACCGCCTTCCCTCACGTAACCCCGGCCCGCCAGGTTGAACTTGTCCGCGGGCATGCCGGACATCTTGTGGATGGCATCGGAAAGGCTGATCACACCCTCGTCCCTGACGTAGCGCCCCAGTATCCGAGGGTAGGTGCCCCAGGCGCGAGGGTGCGGCTTCGAACCGGCGGGGATGCCGTCCGTACCGATCATGGTGGACGGATGCGCCATGACCCTGCGGACGTCGCCCTCGTCCATCATGAAGACCACCGCGTAAACGTGTTCGCCGCCCTCGTCGATGATCTTCTGTGCCGCATCCTCAGCAACAAGGTCCCATTCATCCACAAAAGAGGCAAGGGAACGGCCTTCATACTCGGGGCGCTCTGCGCAGGTCGCAATCACGATGTCCTCTGCCTGCACCAGACCAAAACCACCGATTCCGTTAACAAGCGCACCGTTCTGCAAAACGGCCGTCAACCGGGTACTTCCGCTGACGTACGGATACTGGTCAGCGGTGACGTTCATCCCTTCGTCACGGGCTGCTTCGATCATCTCAATCGAACGCTCGATGTCTCCCCAGTTGTCGGCGCCGGAGGCCTTGTGGTGGGAGATCTGTACGGAACAACCGCTCATCTCGCCGATAACGAGCGCCTCTTCAATCGCTTTTTGTAACCCTCCGGCCTCGTTTCGGATGTGACTGGTGTACACGCCGCTGTATCCACCGGCGACGGTTGCTACAGCGGCTATCTCATCCGTGGTGGAGTAGCGACCAGGTTCGTACACGAGACCGGTCGAGAACCCAACCGCCCCGGCGTCCATACCCTCTGCAACCCACCCGGCCATATGTGTCACCTGATCGATGGAGGGCGGAACCTCCTGGTTGTCCCCCATCGCATCCAGTCGGAGTGTGTTGTGGCCGACAAGTGCAGCGACATTTAACGAAGGTTTGACCTGATCGACAGTCGCCAGATAGCCCGCGTAACCGTCCCACGGTTTCACCTCGGGCGGCAATTCATAGAGAACGCCCATCCGCGCCGCAGCCGTGTCGTAAGGCGCAACGCCGAAGCCGCAGTTTCCAACTACAACCGTAGTTATGCCCTGGAGCGTGTTGTGCTCGACATCGGGGCTTGCCAAAACGTGAAAATCATCATGCGAGTGGACATCAATGAAGCCTGGTGACACAGCCATACCGGTCACGTCTACGTCTTCGGTCGCCGTGGCCCCGGATAGATCTCCGATTGCAGTGATCCGGTCTCCGGTAACGCCAACATCCGCTCTGAGCGGGTTCCCACCACTACCGTCATATACGGTGCCACCGCGGAGGATCAGGTCGAATTTATCTTGTGAAGTATTCATTGCGTCGGGTTATATCACCGCAATCCAACGGTTGCATCACTTTCGGCCTCGTCGTAACGTCTCCGCGTCGCTAATCCGAACCACGCGCTAAGACCGGAGCAGTCATTGAACGCCACAAAGATCGAACGCATTGAGACTATCCTCTGGAGCCGCTGGCTGCTCATCAAGATTCATTGCGAGGATGGGACCGTTGGAATAGGTGAGGCCGGGGTGCACGGCTGGCAACGGCCTACCGAGACGATGATCAAGACTATGGAGCCTTACTTACTCGGTAAGGACCCGTCCCAGATCGAGCACCATTTCCAGTTCCTGTACCGAAACTCCCACTTCATGGGTTCGGTTGTAAATGCGGCGCTGTCGGCAATCGATATCGCCCTGTGGGACATCAAGGGCAAGCGCCTGGGTGTCCCGATCTGGGAGCTTATGGGTGGCAAGACACGTGATCGGGTTCGCTGCTACATCCACGTGAATGGCGACAACACGGCTGACCTGGCGAGCGACGCAGCACAGGCCGTTAAGGATGGTTTCACTGCAGTGCGGTTCGCTGCGTTCCAACACGACTACCCGTCATTCCACACTTACACGGAGTGGGCTGACAACGCAGTCGAACGTGTCGGTGCCGTACGGGAGGCTGTTGGCCGTAACGCCGATATATGCGTGGAGATTCATCGGGAGATGAACCCGGCGGAGTCGACCTGGCTTGGACGACGTCTTGAGCAGTTCGACCCCTACTTCTATGAAGACCCGATGCTCCCGGATAGCCCGGCACGGATGGGCGATGTCCAGGCGCAGTGCAACATCCCTATCGCAACCGGGGAACGATTCACGACGATATATGAGTTCCAGCAGATTCTCGAAAACAAGGGCGCTGCGTATGTCCGTCCTGATGTGTGCCTGGTCGGCGGACTAAGCGGTAGCAAGAAGGTTGCGGCGATGGCCGAGGCGCAGCACGTCAAGGTGATTCCACACAACCCACTTAGCCCGGTGAGCACGGCGGCGTGTGTCCAGCTTGATGCTTGCATACCGAACTTTGCTCTGCAGGAGTACACGGGCGAACACATGGAACCGAAGGTGGACCTGATCGAGAACCCGATCGAGCTGAAGGACGGCTACCTGACGGTTCCTACGGGACCGGGCCTAGGCATTACGCTGTCAGAGTCGGGCCTGAAGAAATGGCCGTTCGAAGACAAGGACATCGAAGCCGCAACGCCGATCAAACAGGACGGTTCGGTGGGTGACCGGTAAATCACAAGGCCTCGTCGGGTGAACCAAGGATCCCTATCCAAGCTGGAGAGGCCAGATATACCAGGGTGAGGGAGAAGCTCAATCCAGCGACAACTCTTAAATAGGCTACTTCGTCTTACGACTGTGAGGCACAACCCTTGGCGGCCGTAGTAACGCGCTTCCAGGTGACCGACCAGCCCCGCTGGAAGCGGATGTTCGACACGTCAGCCCGGGAGCGGGCAGCGGTCGGCATCAACGGAGCGCTCGTGTTTGTGGACGGCGACACCCCTGAGTACATGATCGTCATCTACCAGGTGGACGACATACGTCGGGCCAAGGCTTATCTCACGTTGCCACGGCAGACCGACCGCGAGTTCGAGGTTGGCGTTTCTGAGATGCAGATATGGCTCGGTGTGGAGCCTTGATGGTATTTGGCGAAACTGGAGTGAACCGATGACCGAGTCACGTATGCCGATCAATCCCATTTTTGAGGAGATTGGTATTCGGCCGATGATCCACGCCGGTGGTACCAATACGGACCACGGCGGTTCCCGTATGCGGCCTGAGGTGATTGAGGCGATGGCCCAGGCTTCGCAGTCCTACGTGCCGATAACCGAGCTGAACAGCAAGATCGGCGACTTCATCGCACAGATTACGGGCGCAGAGGCCGGCATGGTCACCGCCGGGGCGGGCAGCGGCATCGTGCTCTCGGCCGCCGCCTGCATGACCGGCTTGGACGCTGCCAGGATTCTTCAGTTGCCGAACACACGTGGCATGAAGGATCAGATCATTATCGCCAAGGCCCACCGTGGCGGATACAGCCACATGTACACCTTCACCGGTGCTGCACTGGTGGAGGTCGGCGATGCTCAGGCGTGGACGGCTGAACAGATTGACGCCGAGATAAATGACGACACCGCTGCCGTGGCGTTTTTACTTGCACCGCGGGTTAGTAGACGAGGCCCGACCCTCGTCGAAACCGTGGAAGTAGCTCACGCTCGCGGCGTACCGGTAATCGTTGACGCCGCAGCGATGTTGCCGCCACGTAGCAATCTGAGTAAGTACATCTCAGAAGGTGCGGACCTTGTGACGGTCTCGGGCGGTAAGGAAATCCGGGGTCCACAGGCAACCGGGATGCTTTTTGGACGCAAAGATCTCGTGGCCGCAGCGCTTGCTAACCACAGTCCGAACCACGCCATAGGCCGACCCCACAAAGTGTCTCGTGAAGAGATGGTCGGTCTGTGGATGGCGCTCAAGCTGTACGTCGAGCATGACGAAGAGGCTGAGATCGCTGGATACCGGGCAGCGCTGGAGCCGGTGTTCGAGGCGGTTGAAGGCATCGCAGGACTCGAAGTGTCCATCCGACAAGATGACTTCCGGTTCTTCCTTCCGAACGTCGTTGTGAAGTTGACTCCGGAGTGGAACGGACCGTCAGGGCCTGATGTACGTGCGGCCCTAATGGAGGGCGACCCGCGAATCGGGATCAGGTTCGATCCGGATTACAACGAGCTAGAGATCAACGCCTTCAATATGCAACCTGGTGAGCCCGAGATTGTGGCTGCTCGACTTCGCGAGGAGTTACTTCGGCAGTAGGTCGTCGTCGTGTGACGGACCCTTCGAGAGCCTCAGGGTGGGTTTGGGGGTCAGCGGTCCTCGCATTCACCCTGTCGCTGTCTCGCCCGGAGAGGACAGGCCTTAGCTCACGACTCCCGGCCGCTGCTTCCAGAACTGTGTCGCACCTTCAAACGCATGTGCTAGCTGGAGTAACGCGAAGTCTGTTCGTGGAGCTGACACGAGTTGCAGCCCTACGGGTAGGCCGTCTGGTGTGAACCCGGACGGTACCGATATCGCCGGGCAGGCGATTGCTGTGATGTCCATGCAGGGCCACATCCAGTCGATATACGTCTCCATCTCGACGCCGTTCACAACGGTCGGATAGGGGATATCGACCGAGAACGGCGGGACGCTTGTCACAGGCAATGCCAGGTAATCGTACTGGTCGAAGAAAGCGATCATCCGGCCAAATAGCTCGGTCCGGGTCTCCTCGGCTTTCGCCACATCCAGCGCCCTGAGTTCAAGCCCCTCTTCGGCGTTCCATATCACCGTGTCCTTGAGTAGATCACGATGGTCCCTCAGGTGTGATTCCTGGCCGTGCGCAAATGAGAAGGCCCTTAGCACCTGGAAGACTGAACTCGCTTCCGAGAGATCAGGCTCGGCGTCCTCGACGATGCAGCCAAGGTCCTCGAACACATGTCGTTGGGCATCCAGAACCTGCGTCTGCACCGGCTCGATCGGTCGTCCGCCAAGATCACGGCTCCATGCGATGCGCGTTCCGGCGAAGTCCCTGTCCAGTGATCCAGCGAAATAAGCGGGGTCTTCCTGAAGGGAAGACGGGACTAACGGGTCTGGCCCGGCCTGTACCGATAATTGCAGAGCAACGTCGCCGACGGTCCGACCCATCGGCCCGGCCGTGCTCATAGACGTCCACGGGAGCGGCCCTGAGGCTGGCACACGTCCCGGAGACGGTCGTAGCCCGACCACGTTGGACCATGCAGCAGGGTTGCGTAAAGAGCCGCCAAGATCGGTGCCGACCGTCGTGGGAAACATCCCGCAGGCCAGTCCCACGCCAGACCCACCGCTGCTGCCGCCGCACGTCCGTGACGTGTCGTAGGCGTTGAGCGTGGCTCCGAACACCTGGTTGAAGGTCTGCGAACCTGCGCCAAACTCCGGGGTGTTGGTCTTTCCCAGGACCACAGCACCGGCCGATTTCATTCGACTTACGATCTCTGCGTCGGCCGAAGGAACGTTATCGGCGTAGATCGGTGATCCCATGGTGGTCCGAATCCCGGCGGTGGCGACGAGATCTTTAATCCCGGCCGGGAGTCCGTGTAGAGGTCCGAGTTCATCACCACGAGCCTGCGCTGCGTCGGCGTCTGCTGCACCGGCTAACGCGTCATCGGCTACAAGCGTTACCACGGCGTTGACCGTTGGATTCACTCGCTCGATCTGATCAAGATGCGCCTGCATCAACTCGACAGCAGATATCTCACCATCACGGACCATACGGGCCTGTTCGGTAGCGGGCGAGAAACAGATATCGCTGTCGGGCATGTGCTGAGAGTCCTTCAGGTGGGGTGATGATTTCGGCAGACGTGTCCGCCAGTTCGGCGGAATGCTACCAGCGCTATGTTGGGGGGCGGGCTTCTACTCTCCGGTGACGGCTT
>JABIGL010000120.1 GCA_018650185.1 Chloroflexota bacterium | reverse complement strand
TGTTCGATGGCACTAGTCTCGTGTACGGCCCTGATGGAACGCTTATTTCTGAAGGCGAGCGGTTCTCGGAGGATCTACTGGTCGTGGATCTTGATCTGGAGCAGGTGGACGATGTGCGCTCTGGTTCGCCGTGGGTAGCGCCAGCGGCGGAAGAGTTGAACGCCATCGGGCACGCGAACGACCTGTCCGTTGCACGACCTGCAGTTGACCAGTCGGCTACCGCCGATCTGAACGGTCGATCCGAGCCGCTTACAGAAGAGGCCGAGGTGTACCGGGCACTTGTGCTGGGTACACGCGACTACGCTCGTAAGACGGGATTTAAGAAGGCCGTCATCGCACTGTCGGGCGGCATCGATTCAACACTCACTGCGGTGATCGCCGTGGACGCGCTGGGGGCGGATAACGTTCTATGCGTCGCCCTGCCCTCCCGATATTCCTCTGACGGCTCGGTCACGGACGCCGAGGACCTGGCCGGACGGCTCGGTATCAAGCTCTGGAATCTGCCTATCGAACCTGCGCACGCGGCCTTTGAGGAGATTCTCAAGGATGAGTTCCGCGGGACCGAGATCGGCCTCGCGGAAGAAAATGTGCAGTCCCGGGTGCGCGGGAACGTGATCATGACGATCTCCAACAAGTTCGGTTTTCTCGTGCTGACCACCGGGAACAAGTCGGAGTTCGCCACCGGATATGCCACTTTGTACGGCGATATGGCGGGCGGGTACGCAGTGATCAAGGACGTGCCGAAGACTCTGGTCTTCCGGCTGTGCGAGTACCGGAATGAGGCCGGACCGGGCGCGCCGATTCCGCGCTCGGTGATCGACAAGCCGCCAAGTGCCGAGCTAAGGCCGGATCAGTTGGACAGTGACTCACTGCCGCCGTACGAGGTGCTTGATCGGATTCTTGAGCGTTACATAGAAGATCGCTGGGATGCCGACGAGATCATCTCTGAAGAGGCCGGTCTGGGCGGTGGGGATGAGGAGACGGTGCGACGCGTTCTGGGATTGGTGGACCGCAACGAGTACAAGCGCCGACAGTCGCCCCCCGGCGTGAAGATCACCCAGCTAGCGTTCGGGCGAGACCGTCGTATGCCGATCGCCTCGCGCTACCGGCCGCACTGAGTTAGTCAGTTAGTAACGGGTGACGACGTCATGTTCCCCTGTGTATGAGTTGACGCGACCCTCCTCCAACCTCCTCCCTGGGAGGGAGGAGGCATCTCATGGCCCCTTTTACTAAAAGCCTCGGTCGTAGGCGCTTCCGGCTGATTCCAGGATTTCTTCTACGTCTTCCGGGTGGCCGCGCTGGAATCTGTGGATGGCTTCTCCAAGTGCGGCTCTGAGGTAGTCGGCCCGGGTTCGAAGGGTATCGTATCCGGACGGTGACTCTTCTTCCGGCTCGCCATTGAGAGTCACGACATCTGATGGCACGGACTGTAGAGCGGATGCGGCGTCGGGGAGTCGGTCCGGGAAGTGCGCTAATTCGTCAAAGGTTGGGCGTTCGTAGTAGGGGTGGTCGACGCAGTTGCCGTAACGGTTGCAGTCACCGGTATGGTCGTATCGCCACGCCAGAACTTTTACGGCCATTTTTGATTCTCCCGGGTACGGACTGCTGCCGAGCGTAGGTGTGGGTTTTAACGTTGACATCCGCGATGCCGGATTTACGCGCTTGGCCCCTTCAGCCTTCAGCCCCGACCCCTCATCTCAGCCCTCTCCCGTTTGAGAGAGGGGGTATCCCGCACCGCGGTGCTTCCCCCTAAGGTCGCACCACCAACTGCAGCTCGTTGCTTGGTTTTGTGAGGCCTTCGAAGGCTTCTTGCATGCCTTCAAGCGGGATTGCTTCTACATCGCCTATCAGCGGCTTGACTGTCAGCCTCCCGGAGGACATCAAGTCCATCGCCCGGTGCCAGTCTCCCGGGAGTGAACCCCAGCTTGCTTTGAAGCTGATCTCTCGGGCCATCCAGTCGACAGGCTTAAGCGGCAGCTCTTCCCAGGGGACCGCAACAAGGACGACCTGGCCTGTGTGCCGAACAACGTTAAACGCCTGGTCCAGCGTGGACGGGAATCCGGCGCAGTCGAATACGATGTTTGGGCCTCGTCCGTCGGTCAGGGCGTCTATTTCGGTTTGCAGCTCCTGCTCAAGCGGGTTGATGACGGCGTCTGCGCCAAGGTCCAGCGCAACGCGTGCACGTTCCGGAGCAATTTCTGAAACATAGACAGCGCTTGCACCAGCGGCTTTTGCGGACTGTAGCGTTAGCAGACCTATCGGCCCGGCACCGATGATGGCGACGCTGTCGCCAAGCTTGAGGTCCGAGTTACGGACGGCGTGCACGGCCACGGCGGTGGGCTCGCACATCGCGGCCTCTTCGTCGGTGATGCCGTCGGGAATCAGGATGGGCTGCCACTCCTCCATTAGGACGAACTCGGCGTAACCGCGGATGCTGCCTTCCGGGAAGCCCATCGTGCGGTAGTTATACCTGGGATGAGAGCGGGTCGGCGACTCCTGGCCGGGGGGTGGATCGCCGCCACCTCCGATAACCCGATCACCGACCTGCCACTTTGTTACCGTCGAACCAACTTCGACGACCTCCCCCGCAAACTCGTGGCCGAGCACAGTCCCCGGCGGCGCTATGTCGTAAAGAAATGCGTGTACGTCGGTACCGCAGATGGCACAGAAGTGGACCTTGACCAGAACCTGCTCAGGTCCGGGTGATGGAGTCGGGATCTCTTCGATCTCGAAACGCTGCTTCCCCTTGTAGACGGCGGCTTTCATTCGGTTGCCTCCCGGTTGCGACTGACCTAGTCCAATAGGACGCGGGTCGGCAGGATACACCTTGATGTGTGTACAGGAGGATGATTGTCTTGATCAGCGAGCCAGACAGCCCGTCTACAAGGCCGCTACCAGACGAATGACTTGTCCGGGCCGTAGGCGTACCCACCGTTGTAGAACACCGGCACGCTTATGTAGTAGTTGCCGTCCTCTAGCAGGGGCACATCTGGCAAGACGGCGGACTCCGCGTCCCACTCAAACACCTGTGACACAAACGCCGCGGGGGTGTCACCCTCGCTCCCGATGATGACCTTGTACCACATGCCCTTCTCGACCCCGGCGGGCGGGGACCATTGAACGGCGATGTCGTTGCCGTTCCGTTGCCACTTCACTTCGGTCGGGTACGCGATGTTGCTCTGTGTGTAGTCGATGGCGTGGGACCTGATTACTTCGTCCGACTGCAGGTACTCGAATGTGTACTCACCTGATGCTGGCGGAGAGCCTTCCTGCGGCCCGTAGAGGACCCATCGGCGGGTCACTTCTCCCGAGTAGTCGTTCACGTTGAAGTCCTTCTCCAGATCAACAACGTCGCCGTCCGGGGTCAGAACGCGTACCAACGTCAGATCGCTCAGAAAGCACGGCTCCAGCGTCGTCGGATCACCGCTGCAGTTGACCTTGTATTCCCAGCTTGTGCCGAACTCTGACGTCTGCGACCAGACTTCTTCGTACACGTCGGGTTCGCTGAATGGGCCCGGGAGACTGACACCTGACGACGAACATGCGACCGCCAGCAGAGCGATCGCTGCGAGTAACGGGAATAGCCTCGCGGTGGATTTCATAGTTCATACGCTATGCGGAATCAGCAATCGGCGCATCGGTGCTACGCGTAACTCGGTTTGTTACGACGCTATGTGCCGGTCGCATCCACGAGCGTCAGGGTGGCTATGCTGAATATCACGTGAAACGGCTGGCAGTAGATCATCGCGGACTTGTATTCCGTAACGTCTTCGCCGTCCGGGATGCCGTAATTCTGGTTGCCTTTGTTCCCTTTCAACCCACCTAGATCTAAGTAGCCCTGTGTTTTATCGCGGCCCTCTGGATCTTTTAGCAGGAGAACATGAAGGTCAGGACCATTTGTCACGTCCAACGATTCCAGTCTCAACACGTTGGCACCGTTTCCGAGCCTGTAGATCGTGGCGTCGCCGCTTCCCTTGTGGATGAAGTCCTCGTCCTCGAACTGGCCGGTCGATATCTCCACGGCATCCGCCGCAGCCATGGACGGCGTCATTGCGTCATCAGCGTCCATGTTTATCTTCGCGGCCGTCTCCATCATCGACTCCGCCTCGTCACGCGTGACACCCTCCGGGATGGTTGCGTCGACGGTGAGCGGGAACTCTTCATCCACGGTGACGTTGTTGAAGAGCGGCGAAAAGAGCCACCATGCCAGCGCAAACGCAGGGATGGCGACCGCAATCGCAATAGCCAGTGCGATGGCGCTGATAGTTTTCCGCTTACGGGTCGCGGTCGCCCGACGAATCATCTGCATTGCTCACCCCTTCAAGCAAAAAGACAAGGTGCCGTTAATTCGCTCGATTATTTCGAGACATTCGTTGCTGATAGTACGCCCCAGAAGCCTTTTGAGACTTGATACACCCGAACGCTTGACTAACCCTCACCATGCTCACGCATCAGCGCCGCTACTTCTACAGCAGTCTGGCTGCCAGATGTATCCAGTTGGTCAGCCACCGCCAGCCGATCCCCTTCACTGCGGTTCTGGTTGAGCTTGAACTTGGCTTCGATCGATTGGACGGTCATACGGAAGCCCATTATTCCGCCGAGAAGCGATGCCTTGAGATCTGAATCCGGCGCAGCTGGCGGATGATCCAGGGTTCGGGATTCGTGGAAGTGGACCATGTCGTCGACATGAGACGAGAGCCACTCACGGTCATCGATCAGCTCTATCGGGCCACGCATGTGGACGACGGCGAAGTTCCACGTGGGCACTGCCGGAGCGGTTTCATACCACTCGGGCGAGATGTAGGCATCCGGTCCCTGAAAGATGGCCAACGACTCTGCCTCGCCATCCAACACGCGCCAGTGATCGTTTGCCCGGGCCATGTGACCCGCTATCTCTCCGCCGTCCGGTGAAGGCGTGTAGAGCAGGGGCAGGTGCGTGGCCTTAAGACCTTCCGATGACGCCGTGACAAGCATGGCGAGTCCGTTCTCACGGACAACTCGCTGGATGGCTTCCGGGTCGTCCATCTTGAAGTACGGTGGGATGTACATACGTGGTTGTGTCCCTGCGTTTTTGGATTAGGAAACTGGCGGCGGATTACTCGATCACTCCGACGACTCTACTCTCAACAATTCCAGCAGACCGTCGGTGTCGGACACGCCCCAGCTCTCGACAAATTTTCCGTTCTCTACGCGTCGGAACTGCATTGCCGTCCATGAGACTTTTTTTAGGGTTGCAGGGATGCTCCTGAATTCACCGCTGTGGGTGCCGCTATAGGTCAGGTGAAATGCGAGAGTGTCGCCCTCGGCGATGAGATGCTCTATCTCGACATGAAAGTCCGGGAAGGCGGCCAGGATTTTTAGGTGGTTGTCCCTGTAGCCTGACGGTCCGTGGGCATCCGACGAGTGGTCGATGTATTCCGGGGCGACGAACTCTTCCATTCGCTCAGGAGCGCCGGGGTTCACGACTTCTCGAAGAAATCGATGGAACAGGTCTTTGGTGTCTTGTTCTTGATTCGTAATTGGCATGCACCGTCTCTGCCGATGGTTGTCGCTGACCCGTCTGCCAGCTTGACGTATTGTGACCGAACCAACAGACTCCTGTAATCGCCGATATCTTGCGGCAATCAATCCCGCATCGAGAGGAGACGGTATGCAAGTTCTAACTATTCGTACTTCCACACGCCTCATTTCTATGGATGTTTGCCCGCCGACCCTGAACGCACAAAGTTAGACAAGCGTCCCACTTCGGGTATCTCATTCTTACGGGGAGACCCAAAGTTGAATTCTGAAAACCACGGGGAATCGGCATCCCCATTTCTCACTTCCATCGGCTGGGATGAACGCGTCTCAGCAGATTTCGCAGAACATTTCGACAACGGACTCAAACCGGGTCGTGTTGCCCGCGTTGATCGCATCTCGTCGTTGATCCTGACCGATGCCGGGTCGGTACGGGCAGAACCATCGACCGAGATGATGCTCACGTCCAAAACCGAGCACCTTCCTGCTGTTGGCGACTGGGTGGGCCTGCTCCCGCGACCACGGCACGACACCGACTCCATAGAAGTGGTTTTACCACGGCGATCGACGTTGGCCCGGACTCGTGGCGGCTCCGACAGCAGATCCGCTATCTCTAAAACGCAGGTGATAGCGGTCAACGTTGATTTTGTATTCGCCACGCATACCGCGGTCAAAACAAACACAGCGCGGCTCGCGCGAGAGGTCGCCCAGATCGAACAGAGTGGGTCGACGCCGGTTGCCCTGCTGACCAAGTCCGATCTCGTAGCGGATCCTTCCGCCGTGCTGGACCGGATCGAAAAGACGACGCCCGGCCTGCGTGTACACCTGACGAGCAGTCTGACAGGCGACGGGGTCAATGAACTACGCCAGTACCTGACCGGAAACCGGACCGTCGTCTTTATCGGCGCTTCCGGAGTTGGGAAATCCACCTTATCCAATCAGTTGCTGGGTAACGAAGTACTCGCCACACGAGATGTGCGGGAATTCGACGGCAAAGGCAAGCAGACGACGACGGCACGACACCTTTTGCCAATCCCGGGCGGGGGTGTGCTGATAGATACGCCTGGGATGCGGACCTTCACGTTGCAGGGCGCCGAAGAAGGACTCGAAAAGGCGTTCTCGGATATCAACGATCTTGCCGAGGAGTGCGGGTTCCGGGATTGCCGCCACGGGAGCGAGCCGGGTTGCGCAGTGCAGGCTGCGATACGTGGTGGTGATTTGACCACTCAACGGTTCGAGTCGTTCCTTAAGCTCGGCGGAGAGATCCGGCACGAGCGAAGTAAGAGCGACAAGGCGTCGTATGCGGAAGAGCGGGCACGGCTGCGAGGTCGGACAAAGTATTACAAGAAGAACATCAAGCAGCGGGAGCGATGAGCTAGCAGCTCTGGGTCTTTGCGAGTCCGGACTAGGCTCTCAGGATGTCCCGACGCGCCAGGATGCGTTCGGTGAGGAGGCCCATTCCCAGCTCCTGGGTCGTCGCCAGCGCGGCGTCCTGGAGTTGTATGGCCTTCTGGCGATCCTCGTCGAAACCGTGTGCTGAGGCTCTCGAAGCACCATCCGCTTCTGATCGATCCAGCAACGCCTCCGCGTACTCCATCTGCGTCCAGACGGTCTCCCGGACGTACCCGGCTTTGTCGGCGAATTCCAGCGCTGCCTCAAAGTGTTTGTCCGATAATTCTTGATTGCCAAATACCGCCGCCATCTGGCCAAGCATTCGATCGTAAGACACGAGCGCCCAGGGTTCGAATATTCCCGACAAACATTCAAGCGACTTGAAGTGTTCAGATGCAGCATCCGCGTTTCGCATCCGGATTGCTGCCAGCGCGAGCGGCGTCAGGGCCATCACTGAGCCGGGCCGTCCGTCCCGGTCAACGTGCGCCCCTCGCACGTCCGTTGTCGACATTATCGAATCCCAAAGATTATCGGCCCGAATCGTGTATGCCATCCCCGCCAACCTCGCAATCAAGCTCAACAATCCATGAGGGCGCATATCTTTGACCTGCGACGCCAGATTTTCCGTAAATGAGCCTAATACACCTGGTTCTCCCGACTCAGCAGCGTGCCACGAGAAGCTATTGGGGCCTCCGCTGATCTCTACTCCCTCCAGGTTTTCGGCTGTAAGTTCCCCGGCAAGCCAGGCGCCATCGTGCCGGTGAGATTCCCCAACCTGCATCCACAGCACATCATGATCCCGAGCCGCATATGTTTCAAATACCTCAGCCAGTCGATGAGCTTTTGCCAGATCGCCCACGGCCACCGCACAAGGCCACGCCACAATGAGTCCCCTGATCGCGGACTGCGCGTCGTCGAGGCGTTCCGCAAGTTCGAGAGACGTTTCTCCAGATTTCAGGGCCGCGGAGAAGTCGCCATCGAGGATGTTCGCAAATCCGATCCCGTAGTTGGCACGAGCCTCCATCCTGGTGTCGTTGTGCTTTTGCGCTATCGCCAATCCACGTTCGCCCATCTGGCGAACGCCGACGAAATCATCTTCTTCCGTGTACAACGCTATGCTCAGCCGCGTATTGAGCCAGCCCGCGTCAGGGGAGTCCGGGTCGACGAGTTCGAGACCTCTCCTGAACAGTTCCGCAGTGCCGGTTGAAGAGCCGATGATCGACACCGGGTAAGTCGCTACCGCCACCGCAGAATCATGATCTCCACGTTCGATAAATCAGTCGAAGGCTCGGACAAGGTAGTCCCATGATTTCTGCGCCCGGGTGGGACCAAACACGGCGGCGCCGGTGATTCCCAGTCCGAACCATATTCGACCCGCCAACAAGGTTTCTGCCCTGCCCATTGTGGTTTCCGCCCGTTCGAAGTGATCGAGTGCTTCTTCCGGTCCACTTGCCTCCATTGCCTGTTCGCCCGCGACAACCGTGTACTGAAGTACTTTTTCCGGTCCTAAAACCGCCTCGGCTTCTGTGAAGTGGTAGGCCAGCTCCGACGCATGTGCTTCGGTTCGATCCCCGTAGAGGTTTTCCAGTGTCTCGGCGATTTGGGCGTGGAGGCGGACCCGGCGAGTCAGGGACAGTTCGCTGGTGAGGGTTTCCTGCATCAGGGCGTGTGTGAACTGGTAGTGGCCGATGCCGTCCGAGAGTTCTTCTATGATCCGGGCCTGGAGCGCTTCATCCAGTACGTCGAGGAGCTGGCCTTCGGAGATGGCGTCGCTGCCGGGGTGAGGGGGCACATTTGAACCTGTTGTGATTGTCGTAGGGGCGGGGCTTGCTCCGCCCGAGGGCGTATTGCCATACGCCCCTACAGGGTTTTTCCCGACTGGCCCCAATAGTGCTTTCAGGGTGTCCAGGCGGAAGTCTCTGCCTACTACTGCTGCTGTCGTCAGGACTTCGTTTGCACGTTCTGATAGGCGGTCGAGTCGTCGGCCTATGACCTCACGGACGCCTTCCGGAATTCGCACGGACCATGTTGAGCTGCCGGAATTTACGCTTTTGGTCAGTTCGCCCGACTGCACCAGGTCACGCACGACTTCTGTCACGAATAGAGGGTTGCCTTCCGTGTGGCGGCGGATTGTGGCCGACAGGGTCTGGGGAGGTGTTACGCCGGAGGCGATCTCTATGAATCTGCCAATGTCGGTCTCGGTCAGTCCCCTCAGTAGAACTCGCTCAAATAACCGTTCCCGTGACAGGTCCCCCAGCGTTACCGATAGTGGGTGTCGGCGATTCAGTTCCATGTCGCGGTATGTGGCGACGATCATCAAGCGTGACTGGCCGATCTCCCGCGCCACAAATTCCAGGAAGGTGAGCGAAGGTCGGTCCGACCAATGGAGGTCGTCCAACACCAGAACCAGCGGTTTCGCCTGGCTGGCAGATTTCAGGAAGCTTGTGATCGCGTCGAAGAGACGGAATCGGGCGCTGTCCGGGTCGTCCATATGAGGCGGCGATGGCAGGTCCGACAATCGGTCGTTCACATCTGGCACCATCTCGGCGATCACCGATGCGCTGGACCCCATTTGCCGACGCAGCTCTTCCGGTTCAGCCTCTCGGACGTAAGAGCGAATAGCCTGCACCCAGGGCCAGTACGGCGGCTGTCCTCCGGTTTCGTAGCAGCGACCCCACAACACGTCTGCACCCCTGAGCGCAGCGTATGTGGCGAGTTCTTCGGAGATACGCGTCTTGCCGATGCCGGGTTCGCCGACCAGTGTGACCAACCGACCACTGCCGCCAAGCACGTCCTCGATCGCTGATTTGAGCTGGTCCATTTCCGCCTGCCGTCCGACAAAAACTCCACCTGCGAGCGATTCCAGCGACGTGCCCTCGCGCTCCACGGTCTCGCCTCGGGCGGTCAGGTCTATGGCTTCCAGTGCGTTGGACACGTCCTGTGCGCTTTCCGGCCTCTCTGATGGATCTTTGGCAAGCAGCCGCATGATGAGCGCTTCGAGCGGTCGTGGGCAGTCGCCGTTGTGCCAGGTGGGTGCGACCGGGGCGGTGTTGATGTGCTGACCGATGATAGCGATGTCATCGTCGCCCAGGAACGGGGGACGGCCGGTCACCATTTCGTACAGCATGGCTCCCAGTGAGTAGAGGTCGGCCTTCGGCGTGATGTCGCCACCGACGGCCTGTTCCGGCGGCATGTAGTACGGCGTGCCGGCCATCGAGCCTTCCCTGGTCAGCCGTGAGCGGTCAGTCATCATCGCCAGACCGAAGTCGCCGATCTTGGCCACGCCATCAGATGTCATCCAGACGTTGGCGGGTTTGAGATCCCGGTGGACTATGTCTTTTTCGTGTGCGAACCGGAGGCCGGCGCAGACCGCCCTGGCGATTTCGATGGTGCGGTCCAGGGGCAGGGCGCCGTGTCCTGAGATTCTCGAAGTACCGGAATTCGCTGGAGCATCTTCTCCCTCACCCCCGCCCTCTCCCGTTGGGAGAGGGGGAATTGCCGAGGCACCCTCCAGCAACGCCTCGATGTCTCCTCCGGACATTAGTTCCGTGACTATGTACGGGGAATCGCCCTCGGTGCCGAGGTCGAAAACGGTGACTATGTTGGGATGCGTGCCGAGTCGTCCCATTGCGTGGGCTTCCCGGGTGATCCGGGAACGCGATGTCTGGTCGAGGCCGTCGGTCTTTATAAGAGCGAACGCTACTTCTCGGTCCAGCAGGGTGTCGTGCGCGAGGTAGACACGTTTTTTACCGCCTTCGCCCAGGAATCTGGAGACGTTGTAGCGGTCGTTTGCGAACGAGGTGGGAGTTGGATTATTTGCCGGGTCCTTTCCCACCGGGAAAGGAGGCGCGTCTGAGCTGTCATGCGTAGGGGTGGGCAGTGGCCCACCCGAGGGTGGATCGCTATCCGCCCCTACAGGGTTCTTGGGGGAGGGCTCGCCGGTACCGAGGCTGCCTTCCGCCATTGTGACAAAGGATTTTGCGTCTTCGTTACTTGGATCTACCAGTAATACAGCTCGGGCGGCTTCAAGGGCGCGTGCCCAGTCCATAGCCTCGACAGCCTCTTCGGCCTGATCGAGCAGCCCGTCTATCCGTCGCTGTACACGTTCGCTCGGCATATGGCGAGGATGATAAACCCCAAACCGTGATTATTTTGAAAGCGCGCTGGAATTCGATCCTGATCTTCGCAATAAGACGTTTCGATGACCGTTACAGCCGTGCGGTGGTTTAATCTCTTCTGCACTACTTCTTACCGACAATACCCACCCTTCTGGAGAACCCATGGTCAAGCTCGCAGCCAACCTTTCGATGATGTTCAACGAGGTCGACATGCTCGAGCGCTTTGAGGCCGCCGCTAAGGCCGGGTTTAAGGGCGTCGAGTACCTGTTCCCGTACGACTATCCGGCGGATCAGATCAACGAGAAGCTCAGCCAGAACGGGCTGAAGCAGGTGCTTTTTGATCTTCCGGCAGGCGACTGGAATGCAGGTGATCGTGGTCTTGCCGCGCTGCCAGACCGGGTTGGAGAGTTTCAGGACGGAGTCGGGGTGGCTGTCGAGTATGCGAAGGCGCTTGATTGCGGTCTGCTGACATGCCTGGCGGGAATACCTACGGAGGGAACCGATCCCGAGAAAGCGACACAGACGCTGGTGGACAACATGGCTTTCGCCGCGCCGCTGGTCGCAGACGCCGGGGCGAAGTTGCTGCTGGAACCGATCAACACGCGGGACATCCCCGGATACTTTGTGAACACCAGTGCGCAGGGCATCTCCGTTCTGGACGCCGTCGGACACGAGAACGCCTGGCTTCAGTACGACATCTATCACATGCAGATCATGGAGGGCGATCTTGCGCCCACCATCGAGCGGTTGAAAGATCGCATACCGCATTTTCAGTTAGCCGATAACCCGGGACGTAACGAACCAGGCACCGGAGAGATCAACTATCCCTACCTGTTCTCGTTTATCGACGGACTTGGGTATGACGGGTGGATCGGATGTGAGTACAAGCCCGCGGGAGTGACGGAAGACGGGCTTGGTTGGGCCTCGGAGTTGCTGGGTTAGAGGGTGGATATGGAACCGGCGCTGTGGGGCGGGTTTTCGCCCGCCCGAGCGCGGATCCGAATTCGTACCCACGATGTGTCGCTTCAACGCAACCCGGTGTTGTCCCGTGCCTGCCGTGTTCTCGCCGGGGTAGGCCAATCTCCGGGAAGGTCATACACTCGTCTGGCATCGTGAATACGCCCATGTGACATAGTATTGTTGCGATATTAGAACATCCGTGCTAGCGTCTTTCACGCCGCCGGAACCGGACACCATTAGTGAAGCGTTCGGCCGGTGGCCAATTTAGCCAACCACTCAGATCGACCAGTCACAGTCCAGAATAAGAGGCAGAGATATGTGCGCAGCCCGCGCCGCTAAAGCCCCCAAACCGGTCAATGTCATCGCCAACGGAAATGGTTCCGAGCGTGAGAAAGCGCTCGAGCTGGCTCTAGCACAGATCGACAAGGCATTTGGTCGCGGCGCAATCATGAAGTTGAGCGATCAGGGTGGGCAGGACGTAGACGCCATCCCCACCGGGTCGATCGCACTGGATATCGCACTGGGCGTAGGCGGACTGCCCCGTGGCCGGGTAGTCGAGATTTTCGGCGCAGAGTCTGCCGGTAAGACGACGCTGGCGTCCCATGTCATCGCAGAAGCGCAGCGGCTTGGCGGTACGGCTGCTTACATCGATGCCGAGCATGCGATGGACCCGGCCTACTCGAAGCGGCTGGGGGTTGATATCGACACCCTGCTTGTTTCGCAGCCTGACTCCGCCGAACAGGCGCTTGAGATTACCGACTACCTTGTCCGATCCGGTGCTCTGGACGTGATCGTGGTGGACTCGGTTGCGGCGCTTGTGCCGATGGCTGAACAGGAAGGCGAGATGGGCGACACCCACATCGGCCTTCAGGCACGGTTGATGTCCCAGGCACTTCGGAAGCTCACCGGATCTGTCGCCCGCACGAGCACTACTTTGATCTTCATCAACCAGCTTCGAGAAAAGGTCGGCGTCGTCTTTGGAAATCCGGAGGTGACTCCGGGTGGGCGCGCTCTCAAGTTCTACAGCTCCGTGCGGATCGACCTCCGACGTATGGAGGCGATCAAGAGTGGTACCGACATCATCGGAAACCGCGTTCGTGCACGAGTGGTTAAGAACAAGGTCGCTGCGCCGTTCCGTGTCGCTGAGCTTGAGTTCCTCTTCAAAGAGGGCATCAGTAAGGAAGGCGCTCTGCTGGACCTTGGTGTCGAGCACGGTATCCTCACGAAGAGTGGGTCCTTCTTCTCTTACGGCGACACACGCCTTGGCCAGGGACGTGAGGCTTCACGAACCTTCCTCAAGCGTGAGCCCGCTATCCGCGACGAAATCGACTCCGCCATTCGGGCTGCGGTAGCTGCCAAGAACACTCCGGCGGAACCGTCAGTTGAATCACCGGCGGCGGTCGTCTCTGAGGACTCAAATGAGTCCGAGGACGAGAGCAACGAATAGTCTCTAGCGACTACGAATCAAACTTAGAGGCCCCTTCGCAGGAAGGGGCCTCTATTCGTACTGCGATAAACTCTTCGTAACACGGTCGTTGTCGGACACTCCGATATGACGGCCCACGAGGAGAAGCCGCGGGATGACTCTGTCGATATTGATCATCGTCGCTGCCGTTATCGGCAGCGCTCTGATCAGCGCGTCCGAGGCGGCAATAATCTCGGTGAACCGGTTCCGGGTCCGTCATCGCGCAGAACAGGGTGACGTATCGTCGGAAGCGATCGTCAAAATAACCGACGAGTACAACAAGTTCTTCGGAACTATTTTGCTCATCGGCAACGCCCTGAACATCATCATCACTGCGGTCGGCACGGCGCTAGTCATCAGGTTGTGGGGCAACTCCGCCGGTGTGGTGGCGATAGCGACACTCGGTGCGACCGTTGTGGTGGTTGTCGCGGCCGAACTCACGCCGAAAGCACTGGCAGTCGTCGTCTCCGAACGATGGTCCCACGTCGTGTCACGCCCGGTCCTGCTCCTGATGCGACTGACCGGGCCACTTGTCTGGATATTCACGTTAGTTCCCAGGGTGCTCACACACGCGCTCGGTGGTAAAGATGCGTTTATGACGCCCACCATCACGGAGGGCGAACTCCGGATGCTGATCGACGTCGGTGAGGCGGAAGGAACCGTGGAGGAGAGCCAGGGGGAGATGCTTGAAAACATCTTCCGATTTGGTGAGTCAGAAGTCCGCGATGTGATGACGCCCCGGAACGAGATCGAATGGGTGGAGGTCGGAACCAACATCCAGGGATTCATGGAGACTTACGCCAAGAATCCGCACACGCGTTTTCCGGTATTTGACGATGACCATGACGACGTGGTCGGTATTCTTTCTGTCAAAGACGTGCTGCAGTCGATCGCCGAGGGTAATCTCCAAGAAGACGTGCCCGTAACCGGGCTCATGCGCACGACACTGTTCGTGCCGGAAACCAAAAAACAGGACGAGTTGTTTCAGGACATGCAGGAGACAGGTCACAAGATTTCGCTTGTGGTCGACGAATTCGGTGGGATCGCCGGTCTCGTCACGCTGACCAAGATTGTGGAACAGGCGATCGGCGCTACCGGCGAGGAAGGTTCCCGGCCGGATGACCGATTCATCACGTTGGACGCCAATACGTTTGAATTGGACGCCGCTCTATCCATCGAAGACGCAAACGACCGGCTTGAACTGGGTATCCCTGATGGGGACTACCAGACAATTGCTGGGTTCCTCCTGGACCGTCTCCAGCGGCTGCCCCGGGTAGGTGACCGCGTCAGATCCGGACCAGTGAGATTTCAGGTTATTGAGATGATGGGTAACAAGATTGTGCGAGTCCGGGCGAGGCGCTGGGTGACGCTGGCGGAGGCAACTCCCGTCCTGTGACCCAGCACAATTCCGGAGCCGACCGGGTCGAACCCGAACACGTCATCACGGTAAGAGACACGATCAACGCAGCCTTACGTGAGGCCGCAGTTAAGCCAGAACGACCGGTGCTGGTCGCTGTGTCCGGTGGCGCGGATTCCATGACCGGCCTCGACGCGATGCAGGCTATATCCGATGCGGACGGTCCTACCGTAATCGCCTGTCATTTCAACCACCAGATGCGCGGTGTGGATTCGGATGCTGATGAGGAATACGTCCGGTTGGCGGCAGAATCGCTTGGCGTTGCGTACCGCGGAGAAGGTGCAGATGTCGCCACATATGCCAGGGAAGAACGACTTTCCGTAGAGGACGCCGCACGCCGATTGCGCTACGGGTTTCTGGGTCGTGTAGCGCAGGAAGAGGGTGCCCAGGCGGCGATCACCGGGCATACGCTGGACGACCAGGCGGAGACGGTCCTGCTGCACATGGTGCGCGGTTCCGGTCTTTCAGGCGTACGCGGGATGCGTCTTGTATCTCAGACACCCCGACGCTGGGGCGGCGGTACGTTGACCGTGGTGAGACCTCTGTTGCGGCTGCGGCGAGAGGACACCGAGGAGTACTGCCGGGAGCGCGGAATCATCCCGCGGCTCGACGTGAGCAATGAGTCGACGACATTCGCCCGGAATCGACTTCGGCTGAATGTGATGCCGGAACTGGAGGCGATCAATCCTCGAGTAGCGGAATCGATCACACGGTTGTCCGACACCGCGGCAGAAGAGTTCGAGGCGCTTCAGGAGGTGGTAGATGAGCTGTGGGAACACGTGCTGGACAACTCGGACGAAGACACCCATATCGTCACGCTTGATCGAAGGCTCCTCAAGATCACCCGACCAGCGCTAAGGCGTTCATTGTTGCGCAGGGCATTTGTCGAAGCTGCCGGTACGACTACAGAGTTGCAACGGTCGCACATCACAGAAATGGACAAGCTGGCCGAATCCGGCGCTGGTCGGTCTCTAGATTTGCCGCATGGAATTCGCTACGAGACCCGGACCGACACGGTGATGCTCGCCCCGAGTGGCCTCGAAGATTCGCCCTACCCCGCGCCGCTGGAGCCCGTAAGCATCTCGGCGCCCGGTGTTTTCGAATTCGTCGGCGGAGAGGCCCTGGAACTGGAGCTGGTCGACCGACCGAACAACCTTGATACGACATCCGAAACCTTCCAGTACGCCGATGCTGACGCCGTCGGCGGGACCGTCACGCTCCGCAACAGGAGTGATGGCGATCGGTTCCAACCGCTCGGTATGGAGTCCGATACACGTGTGCAGGATCTGTTCGTCAACGCTGGAGTCCCGAGGTCATGGCGGGACCGGGTTCCGATTATCGAAAACGACCGCGGGATTGCGTGGGTTGCCGGACTGCGGATCGCAGAGTGGGCGCGTGTCACTCCGGATACCGAACGAGTGTTGAAGATCGGTCTCGGTGTCCGAGCCGAGGGCCTGTAGAAGCGGTCTAAAGTACCCGGGTCAGGCGTGGGTTTAGCGTGATTCCGGGGATGTATCCTCGACGGGCAACGGGTCGACCCTCAAGTTCTTTGATCTGGGCCTGGAACTTGATCGGTCGTGCAGCGCCGATGTGGAATCCGATTCCGAATGCAGCCACCGGGGCAGCGGCGTCGGTGAACCCCTGTATTTCTTCAGGGGTCAGATCTCCGCTTACGAATATGTCCACGTGGTTGTAACCGGCTTGATCAAGCCGTGCCCGTAGCTCATGCACCAGATCAGGTGTGACACCGCCACGTGTCGGCGCTGTCTCTAACCGAACTCCACGCAGTCTGTCGCGTAGCATTCGTGAGACCTCGACGGCCTCTATCGCCTCGTCGCCTATAGTTCCGACAACGGCGACCCGCTGCACCTCTGGTGGCATGTTTCGGTCGAACGCCTCAACGGCTGATCGAGTGTCGCCCATCACTAACACAAGTGCCGCCGCCATCGTGCCCGAGGCGGTAACGCCAGAGAGCCGCGCCCCTAACACGGATGAGCAGGACGCAGCTCCGCCAGTGACGGCGCAGTAGTCCATTACGCCGACCACACTGGGGTGCACATGATGTGCACCCAGCGAAACAATCGGCACACCGTCGGCCGCATCAACGCACTCCCGTGCTGCGGTGGCCCAACCGGCGCTGGAAGAGAGCATCCCATTGATGGCGGTTTCGTAGAGGCCGAACGATGCGTACGGTCCACGCACCCTGAGTATGACCTCGTTCTCGTCAAAGCTGCTGGCCTCGTCGAGCGCCCACACCTCTCGCCCCGTCTCAGGGAGGTTTCGGTTGAGCAGCGATTTCACATCGTTGATGCCAGCAAGCACTCCCGCCTTCTCGGGCGAGAACTCCATCACCACCTCGGGATTGATCGATTCGTTGCGCAGAATTTCCCGGGCGCGATGCAGCTCAATGTCGGCCGTATGGCCGAGCACTAATGCTCGGGATATTTCAGGATCGCGATTGGTCATCGATTCCCGTACGGTTCAGGTGATTTCACGATGCCGGGAACTGTGTCGTCGAAGCGTCATCCGCTACGGCGTCTGCCCGGAAAAGGATGCGTCACTCTATCGAGGCGCAGGTATAAGGGTCAAGGTTCGTCCGTCGGTAGTTGCCGGTCGGCCTTTGGCACTCCACCGAACCTGAGTCTGAGCAGACCTTTGATGTCTTCGGTAGCCGTTGATGTCACGTTAACGCGGGTATCTGGGTCGTCTTCCCAGTGAACCGGGTGTGATTTGATCTTGTATCCGGATTTCGCGGCGATGATCAGTAGTTCTGTATCGAAGAACCAGTTGTTGTTCTTCACAAGCGGAACACACGCCTCCGCGGCCTCTCTGGTGATCCCTTTAAAGCCACACTGAGCGTCTTTGAAGGGCGAAAAGAACATCACGCGGTGCATCAGGTTGTAGACCCGTGAAGTGATCTCACGCATCAGTTTGCGGTCCACGACCTCCGAACCCTTCATCAATCGAGAGCCGGTTGCGACCTGATACTGGCCTGATTCCAGGGCCTCGACCAACGGCAAGAGCGCGTCGAGCCGGGTCGAGAGGTCGACGTCCATGTAGAAGCGGATGTCCGCCTCGCTCTCCAGCCAGGCCTTTTTGAGGGCACGGCCCCGGCCACGCTTCTCCAACCGGGTGATTCGTATGGGATAACCCTTGTCCGCAAGCTCAGCAGCAACTTCCGGTGTTCGATCGGTGGAGCCGTTGTCAGCCACCGTGATTTGCCATTCACGTCCCGGGTGCTCTTCGATAAATGCCGAGAGAGTCTCGACGCATCGGGGCAGCGCCACTTCCTCATTGAGGACCGGGATGACTATGTCAACGCTGGCCGTCATCTAGTGGAGGAAGTGCCTGTTACCGGTCATGATGAGCGCCATTCCGAGCTTGTCAGCGGCTTCGATGACCTCATCGTCACGGATCGATCCCGCAGGCGATATGGCCGCTGTAACGCCTGCCTCCGCTGCAAGTTCGATGGTGTCTGCGAACGGGAAGAAGGCGTCGGAAGACAGTACTGAGCCGGGCGCTTTGTCACCGGCTGCCCTGACCGCCAGGAATGCACTGTTCACCCGGTTCGGCTGGCCCGCGCCCATGCCGACGATCGCCTGTTTCTTCACGAGAACAATGGCGTTGGACTTGATGAGCCTTCCGGCGTGCCATGCGAACTCAAGATCCGCTCGTTCTTGATCCGTCGGCCGTCGTTTCGTGACCACGTTCCAGGCGTCGAGATCGTCCTCCGCCCGGTCGGCGACCTGCAGCAGAAGACCACCGGACACAGAGTGGAGGCCAAGCCCGTGCGAAGTTTCCGGCTTAACCTTGAGAAGCCGAAGATTCTTAGACTTTCGTTTGAGTATCTTGAGCGCTTCGGGTTCGTAGTCCGGTGCCGCTACGACTTCGTAGAACACCGGTCGCATCGCTTCTGCGGTCTCTGCGGTTACCGGTCTGTTGAAGCCGACAATCCCGCCGTACGCGGAGACGCTGTCGCCCTCAAACGCACGCTTGTATGCCTCGGTCTGATCCTCGTGCATCGCCAGCCCGCAGGTATTGGCGTGTTTGACCACAGAGACAGCGGTCGACGGAAGCATCGCAACGGAGGTCCAGGCTGCGTCCGCGTCGAGGTAGTTGATGTATGACATCGCTCGACCGTGAAGCAACTCGGCCGCAGCGATACCGGTACCCGCTTCACCGTCCCGTGCGTAGATCGCTCCCGGTTGGT
>JABIGL010000119.1 GCA_018650185.1 Chloroflexota bacterium | reverse complement strand
CGGGTCCTCGAAACGCAGAGGACCCCATCCGATATGCCGACCAACTGCTTACTCGGCGGTCACAGATACGCCGAACTGTTCATCACTTACGGCACCGGCATGGTCCACCGCGTCGCAGACTCCGGCTTAAAGGGCCGACCGATCATCTAAGACCGAAGGCGGTCATCCGAGCTAGCGAACTGATTGTTATCTCCGGGCCACCGCCACTTCGCAATTCGTTATCTCAGAGTTTGTTGACATCGAATGGATCCTTGAATACTCTGACCAAAACTTAATACGCCCCGGGGGAGCTTGGGAAGCCAGGCTGAGAGGACAGTTCACACGCTGTCGACCCCTAACCTGATCTGGGTAATGCCAGCGGAGGGAGTGGACTCGCACCTTTCTTTACCGCCCAGATTGGGCGGTTTTTTTGTTTTTCGAAGAACGTGCGAGATCAGAACAGTGACCTGGAGGTACATCATGACAAGATGGCCAATGATTTCCGCCGTGATGCTCACACTCCTATTCGTCGTTGCCTGCGGGGAGGACGAAGAGGATAAAGAGCTCGTAATCATGACTCATGACAGTTTCGACATAAGCGAATCCGTCATTGAGGAGTTCGAACTGGCGAACGACGCAACCGTCGTCATCCAGAAAGCCGGTGACGCCGGTGAGGCCCTGGTACGTGCGATCCTTGAGAAAGGAAACCCGTCCGCAGACCTGCTGTACGGTGTCGACAACACCTACCTGGGACGTGCGCTCGAGCAGGATATTTTCGAGACTTACAGCCCGGATCTCCTGGACGAAGTCCCCGACAGATTCAAATTCGACAGTACCAATCACGTAATCCCTATCGATTACGGCTATGTGAACCTGAACTACGATGTGGAGTTCCTGGCTGAAGAAGGTATTTCTCCGCCTGGAACGTTGGAGGAGTTAACGAACGAGGAGTGGAAGGGACGGCTGGTCGTGCAGAACCCGGCTACTTCGTCGCCTGGTCTGGCTTTCCTGATCTCAACGATCGCTTATTTTGGTGAGGACGATGAGTACGACTACATCGACTATTGGACTGATCTGAAAGCAAACGATCTGCTCGTCAAAGATGGGTGGAGTGACTCCTACTACACTGATTTCACGAAGTACGGTGGCGACAGGCCCCTCGTCGTTAGCTATGCAACCAGCCCGGCTGCCGAGGTGTTTTTCTCTGAAGAGCCTCTTGATGAACCTCCAACGGGGAACATCCTGATAGACAAGGCCACATTCCTGCAGATCGAAGGCATAGGAGTTCTCAAGGGGGCCAACAGTGAAAAACTGGCCAAGAAGTTCATCGACTTCGCCCTTGGGAAGACTTTCCAGGAGGATTTCCCGGACAAGATGTTCGTGTATCCGGTCAACGAAAATGCCGGTACACCTGACTTCTTCAAGTTCGCCGAAGTCCCCGCCCAACCGTCTGACATCAGTGCGACGGAAATAGGAGAGAAGCGAGAAGACTGGATTCAGGCCTGGACCGAGGCCATCCTTCGCTAATCATCCACATGGTTACCGGTTGATTGAGTCACCGAGCGATCAGCGCTGTCATTCAATCAGGCCGGTAACTATGGGATTCCCAGACTTACTCGGACCTGAAACAAACGCGGAAGGATCCCGGCGTCGAACGTAATACAGACGCAGAGGTCCTCATGCGGACCACTCTCCCCTGCGCGGGATTTCATCATTAAGCGGCGAACAGGAAGCAGATGACGGCTGGTCGATTATTGGTCTTCGGGCCTCTTTCTTTCCTCGGCGTTTTTTTCCTGTACCCGTTGGTGGCCATCCTGGCCCGGAGTTTCGGTGGTGGATCCCTCGGGCTTGAGCCGTTCCAGTTGCTGCTGGGCGACTCCTACTACCTCGGGCGTATCTGGTTCACGCTATGGCAAGCCGCTATTTCCACAGTACTGACCCTGATCCTCGGCCTTCCTGTCGCCTATCTATTCGCCAGGCATGACTTTCCCGGCAAAACGATTCTGAAGGCTCTGACTACACTCCCTTTCATCATGCCCACGATAGTGGTCGCTATGGGTTTCATTGCGCTTCTGGGTCCCCAGGGTCTCGTGAATACGGGACTGTCGAATTTGTTCGGTGGTGGCGGTCCACGGATTCAAATTACCAACACGCTGACAATCATCTTTCTGGCGCACGCGTTCTATAACTATTCGATAGTCGTGAGGATTGTCTCGGCGTACTGGAGTAATCTGAGCCCACAATTCGGCGAGAGCGCTGCCATGCTCGGAGCTGGTCGCTTTCAAACTTTCATGCGCGTAACGCTGCCGTTGCTACTACCGGCAATCTGGTCCTCAGCGATCCTCGTGTTCGTGTTCTCATTCACCTCATTCGGCGTGGTCCTGGTTTTAGGGGGGCCGCAGTTCGCCACCCTGGAAGTCACGATCTACGAGTTAACGGTGAAGTTGTTCCGACTGGAAATCGCAGGCGCACTTGCGATCGTTCAGCTTGTGTTCACTTACCTGTTCCTGCTTGTGTACTCCCGTACCCAGGCGCGGGCCGCAATTCCTATCAGTCTGGTGCCGACTGAAGTGATTTCGCGCCGACACAGGAGCATGCGGGACACATTAATCGTCGTGGGCATAGTGGCGGCGTTGGTCGTCGTGTTGTCCCCACTGTTGGCCCTGATCGAGCGAGCTGTTTCGACCCAGGACGGTTACTCGCTTACAAACTTCACCGCCCTGTTCACAGACGATAGCGGATCGTATTTCTACCGTTCACCGGTGCAAGTGATCTGGAATTCAGTGCGATTTGCGTTAGCGTCCACCGTTATCGCCATGATTGTCGGAACCGCTGCGGCCTACGTCATCGCCAGGCCTGGTAGACGGTCCTCAATTCTGGACGCCCTGTTCATGCTGCCGCTCGTTGTGTCGGCGGTCACGCTCGGGTTTGGCTTCCTGGTGGCCTTCAACCGCCCGCCCATTGATCTCCGAGGTTCGTGGCTCATACTCGTGATCGCTCATTCATTGATAGCGTACCCATTCGTAATCCGCACATTGTTGCCGGTGCTCCGCGGGATGCCCCCGCATTTGAAGGAATCGGCTGCCGTACTTGGCGCATCACCGTTACGCGTCTTCATCCACATCGAGATCCCGATCATCACCCGCGCACTTCTTGTAGGAGCCACGTTTGCGTTTGCCGTTTCCATGGGAGAGTTCGGAGCCTCATTGCTTCTCGTACGACCAGAATTCACTACGATCCCCGTCGCCATATTCCGGCTGCTTGGCCAACCGGGTGAAGCGAACATCGGACAGGCCCTCGCTATGAGTACGATGCTCATGGCAGTGGTTGCGTTGGGCTTCGTGGCTATTGAACGATTCCGTTATCGCGATATAGGTGGGTTCTGATGCCGATACTTGAGCTATCTGACGTATACAACTCTTACGGCGATACCCTCGTGATTGACGGCGTGTCACTGAGTGCTGATCGCGGAGAACTGGTGTGTCTGCTCGGCCCGAGCGGTTGTGGCAAAACCACCCTTCTCCGGCTTATCTCTGGACTCGAAAAACTCGACTCCGGGACGATTTCGTTCGACGGTACGGACCTTGACGGAGTACCGCCCAGTGCCCGGGGATTTGGACTTATGTTCCAGGACCTGGCCCTGTTTCCGCATATGGACGTGCGAGGAAACGTAGGGTTCGGTCTCCGAATGCAGCGGTTGTCGAACGACGCAATCAGCGATCGCGTCGATGAAATGTTGAATCTTGTTGGGCTTTCAAGTTACGGCAAGCGAAAAATACATGAACTCTCCGGGGGAGAACGCCAGCGAGTTGCATTGGCGCGGTCGTTAGCTCCAGCGCCCAAGTTGCTGATGCTTGACGAGCCGCTTGCCTCACTGGACCGAGTACTGCGTGAATCCCTCCAAATTCAGGTCCGGTCGATCCTCAAGGAGGTGGGAGTCACGGCGATATACGTGACTCACGACAAAGACGAAGCGTTCGCAATCGCTGACACCATCGTGTTCATGGACCGTGGCTCGGTAGCACAAACCGGCCCCCCGGAAACTCTCTTCCGGTCACCGGCGAATGAGTTGATAGCACATTCACTTGGACTCAAAAACATCATCAAAGGGAAGATCGACCGCGCCTCCGACTCAATACCCGACTCGGTCGAAATCGCATGTCCCGTCGGAACGTTACTCACAGGTGGGCCTTTACCGGCAGGAATGGGGATTGGGGATGATGTCCTCGTAGTTGTCGACGAGAGAGGATTCTCAATCAAGTCCGGACATAGGCCACCGTCTGAATCCGGAACGAGTCTGGATGGAGTAGTGGAAGCCCGAAAATTCCGTGGCGGGGAAATTGAGGTCCACATCGCTATCGGTGAAGGCAAGCTGGTGTCCGTCGTTCTGGCCGATGACGCAAGATCGGAGTTACGGGAGGGGGATGAAGTATCTCTAGGAATTCCATCGGAGGCGATCACCCTTTTACCGGTAGTTTCCGGAAAGCCGTACCGCACGGTCTGATCTAGCTCTTTGGGGAGGCTTCGCAACACGTGGGGCGATCTGACGTTAACGTGCTACATCCTCGCCAAAATACGGGCTTTGAGACTACCGATATCAAAGTCCCGGCTACGTCCATATCCCTGCTTGGATGTACGACATTCGGGCCAAACTATTGCATACAAGATAGGATTGCGGAGCAGGACTTGCGTCATTAGAATCATGCCCAGAGCACGGAACTTGAATCGGGTGCACGGATCTAACTGTTCATGCAACCCGAACGCCCAGCACGGGGGACATCAAAATCTCAGGCCTCACGCCATACAACAGGAAGACCTCAATAGAGGGGCTTCGTTAACGTGAGCAGCACGTCCGGTAACTTGTCCGATGCATTCAGGCGCGTAGTATCGGTTCCGGCGTCCCAGATAGACCTCCTTTCCGCTTCCCTGCTAATCGCCGCCGGTGAGTATCCAGACATGGATTACATTGCCGAGCGCGGTCGAGTCGCACTACTCGCAGAGCGAGTCCGCGAAAAACTTCCCCGCAGACATGGCCTTTACGACGCCATCCACGCCACAAACGAAGTCTTGTTTAACGACCTGGGATTACGTGGCGACAAAAAACGCTACTACGACCCCCGGAACAGCTATATACCGGACGTGTTGGACCGTGGGTTGGGAAACCCGATAACCCTCTCCGTTCTCTACATGGAGGTCGGCCGTCGCGCCGGATATCGCTTCCACGGCATAGGTCTTCCCGGTCACTTCATCATTCGAGCGGGTGAGGGATCTGAAGCCCTCTACGTTGATCCATATGACGCCGGTGGACTTCTCAGCCGCCGGGAATGCATCAACCTCGTCCAGAAGGCTGTCGGTCGCCCCGGGCGTAAGTCAGTGCCGATGAGCATTGAAGAGGCGGCGCCGTTCATGCGGCCCACCGGCAAGCGTGGGATCCTTCGTCGCACCCTGAGCAATCTGAAACAGATTTACCTTGATAAAGATGATTACCATCGGGCGTTGCAGGTTGCAGAAGGCATCAGAACCGTTGAGCCCGGCTCTTGGCATAACCTCGCGGACCTGGCGCGCATCCAAACAGAACTGGGTCGCTTTAACGCGGCGGCCGAGACGTTGTCTACGTACCTGAAGCGCGCCCCAACAGGTCACGATCTTGAATCCGCAAAGGCCGCCCTCTCCGAATTACGTAATCGCGTCGTCAGCGAACGTAGTTCCGGTCCAGAGGCGGACGCAGCGGGAGCAGGTGGCTCTGTCGGGGAATCTCCGCGTAACCAGTAGGGTCCGGCTACATCAGGTAGCGGCACCGATGGTATTTCGGGTAGCAGCCTAATTGAGGGAATCCACCCGTCGTTGAGTGAATCCGGGTGTGGCGCATCGACCGTATCCTATGTGGAGAACACCACAATGGACCGGCGCAGCGCGCACCGGCCTGGACGGGTGTTCCCGCGGACCGATCCGCTGCACGAGGTGGCCCGCTTTGGAATACACAGAATTTACGGACGAGGCGCTGCTCGCCCAGATCGTCGAGCAAGACAGACTGGCGCTTGAGTGCCTGTATCAACGTTACAGCACAAGAGTGTTTTCACTCTCCTACCGGATGCTCTCAGACCAGGGGGCATCGGAAGAGGTGACACAGGACGTCTTTCTTAACGTCTGGCGACGGGCCGCAAGTTACAAACAGGGACGAGGCAAGTTCACAACGTGGCTGTTTGGTATCGCCCATCATCGGACGATCGACGAACTACGCAAACGAACGCGCGGCAAGCAACGCAGCGTGCAGAACGTGGACGACTTCTTGAATCTGGAGTCTGCGGACGTTCAACCGGCCGACGCGGCGGTCGCCAACTCGGAATATGCGACCGTGCGTGAGGCGTTAATGGACTTACCTGATGCACAACGAACCGTCATAGAGATGTCGTACTTTGGTGGCTTTACGCAAGCCGAAATTGCAGAAAAACTTGATCAACCACTTGGCACGGTGAAGACCCGCATGCGCCTGGGCTTGAAAAAGCTCCGTGCCGCGCTGGCCTCGAAACTGAGGGCGCCGGAACTATGACCGATCCACGTAACCACGAAGCTATATCTCCGGACCTCGCCGGATACGCGCTAGATGCGCTTGAGGACGAGGAGAGAGATCTGGTGGAAGCGCACCTGACTGAGTGCGCCGAATGTACGTCTGAGCTTGAAGAGCTCATGGAAGGCGCTGCCAGCCTGGCGTTTGCCGTGCCTCCAGTGGCACCACCGGCGGCACTTGCTGACCGCATCAACACGGTTATCGACGCCGAGATAGCGCTGGCGACCCCGGAAACGATAACTCCACCGGCGTTCACGATGGCGCCTCCTCGTAGGACTCCGTGGTACGCAAGTCCGCGTCTGGCGTGGGGTGTGTCCAGTGGACTGGCCGCTGCATTCGTCGGTGTTGTCGCCATCGCAGCTGTCACCGGGATTCAGCTGAATGACCGCGTCGATGAGCTAGAGGCGCAGGTCGCCATCCAGGACAGCAACATCAATACCGTGTCCGCTTCGCTCACCGGGATGGAACTTGACGCTGAACGAGCACTCGACGACGAGGTCCAGCAAGTATCGTTGCTTCAAGAGTCTGCCGACACGCTGGAACAACAGGTCAACGATCTTCGATGGCTCCAGTATGTGACCTCGACCGGTGCATGGAGCACGCCATCCTTCTTCTCTGGAGGCCAGCAGCCGCAGGCCCCGCAGGGGATGCTGATCACGCACGCAAGTGGTGAGGAAGCGCTTCTGATGGTGAACGGACTCGCCCCGGCGCCGGTCGGGATGGAGTACCAGGTGTGGCTGACCTACGAAGGCATCGTGATTCCCGGTAGAACCTTCACGGTGGACCGGAACGGTTACGCCGTCGTCAAACTGGATCTCAGTGGTGATGCTACGGAGTACATAGGCGCTTCCGTGACCGTAGAACCGGTCGGAGGATCCGTTCTCCCATCCGACCTGGTGGTCCTTGAAGGCACGCCGCAGTAAGAGAAGGTACCCGTAACCTGCTCTGGTCTCTGAGGGCCGGTAGTCTTCGGTTGGTATAATTACGGCGCTGTCAGATAACACTCTGAGACGCTGTTATGGATCAAACCAAAGCAACTCCCAAACCCGCTCCATCGATCTACGTTTGCGATCTGTGCGGGAACGAGATGGTTGACCTTCACTGCAAGTTACGGTGTGACGTTTGTGGTTTCATGCGTGACTGCTCTGACCCCTGATTTCCCGGCTTTACGCTGGCGATGGATCGGGCTGACACTTTCGATGGTCGCTCTTCTGGCGGTCGCCTGTTCTTCTGATGGCTCAGACGAGCTACTCACAGCGTTGGAACCGCTCACCCCGGAACAAGTCGTCTCCCGGTCATCTGAAGCCATGTCCGGTATGTCGACGTTCCGGTTCTCCCTCTCCCACGATCAGGGAAACACCGTCCTGACCAATGGGATTGAGGTGCAGAAGGCGTCAGGGACCGCCACTATCCCAGACAGCTACACGCTTGATGCGGACACGCTGGTCTCTGGTTTCTTTGTGAATTCCCAGGTCGTAGTTATCGGTGATGATTCCTACATGACCCACCCAATCACCCGCGGGTGGCAATTACTGGAGCCAGAAGCAAGCCCTTTCAGGACGTTTGATCCGGTGTCGTTGGTCGGCAGTATTCTTGGACAAGTGGTCGAGATTACATCGACACCCGCATCAGAAATTGCAGGCGGCACATATGCTATCGATGGCAAGTTGCCTGCGATCGCTCTTACAACTCTGACGGGTGGGGTCGACGAGACCGCTCCACCGTTGGCCGTTCGGGTAACGATAGACGGGACATCATTGTTCCCCGTAGAAGCCCGGATCGTTGGCCGAGCGACCGCAGAAGAACCCGATGATCTGGTACGCACGGTGCGCCTTTTTGCATTCAACTCAGATATCACTATCGCTCCCCCACTCTAGGTCTGGGTGGCACGCGTGATCGCCTGGCTCAAGGACTTTCGCTCATTTGCCGTGCTCATACCCGTATGTGCCGGGGTGTTCATTGCCGCAGACGATCAGACGTCGATCGTTGTCGTCCTGCCCGAACTGCTCCCTGACTTTCGAATCGGCCCGGGTGAACTGGACCGAGCTTCGTGGACCGTCACCGGTTATTTGATCGGATACACAGCAGCGATGCCGATCATGGGACGTGTTTCT
>JABIGL010000055.1 GCA_018650185.1 Chloroflexota bacterium | reverse complement strand
CGCCCTGCCACTCCGTATGAGCGTGTGGCATACGCTCATACGTGCCTTAACCTCTAGATCCGGTTGTACTTCTGCACGCGTTGCCCGTGTCCTTCGAGGCCAATCTCCGCCACATACAGATTGCCACTGGAATCGCCCCAGATGTCGTGAGGTGCTTCCATTCCGTTCTCCGGCCCACGCCATCGAGACACAAGCTCGCCGTCCAACGTGAACACGCTGACACCGGTCGGTGCGCCCTGTTCGACCACGTACATCAACCCGTCATGCCCGTACCAGAACGCACCCGGGTTGATGACATCGGTCCACTCGGTAACAAAAGTCCCGTCCTGTTCAAGGATCTGCACCCGAGAGTTCGGTCGGTCCGCAATGTAGATGCGGCCTGCGTTGTCTATGCCAATGTTGTGCAGCATCCCAAATTCAGCCGGTCCCTGCCCTGCCCGTCCCCATGAACCAAGCAGTTCCCCACCGGGTGAGAAGGTGTGGACGTTGCGGTTCGCATAACCGTCCGATACCAGAATTTGTCCCGCATCGTTTATCACCACGCCGGAAGGCATGTTGAACGGCAGCCCATGGTCCCCGGTCTGGGACACTGCGACGTTGGCATAGTCACGTCTGCCCAGCTCCATCAGCTTTTCGCCGAGACGTGTGTGCTTGGTGACGGTGTGCGTCTGGGTGTCGGTCAGCCAGATTGAATCGTCCGGCCCGACGTAAATTCCGTGCGGGTCGCGAAAGGTGCCGTTGTAACGGTCTGCGGGATCCAGACAGGACGCCTCGCCCCATGACGTGATGAAATCGCCGTCAGTGTTCCACATCGTGATCGGGTGTACGCCTCGTGAGAATACGTACACCTCGTCACGGGAGTTGACTGCAACTCCGGACGCTAGCGTGAACTCCCATCCTTCCGGCATGCCACGGGGCCAGTCTGGATCCAGCTCAAACTTTAGATCTCCGGTGCCGACGGTTGTCATGAGAACACTCCAACTGAGATTGGCCTGTCTGGCCCATTTTCGTAGCTGGCGAGAAGCTACGACGGGGTTTACCGAGAGTCAACCCGTGGAGGAACATACTGATCGATGATGCCGAACATGCGAAGATATGCGGCGCTTCACGATCACCATCGACCCATGAACCCGAGGACGCACTTGATCAAGGAACAGGTACGCGCAGCCATAGATGACTCCTGGCGTTCGTTCAGGCAAGCGCTAGAGCCGCTCACCTCGGCTGATATGGAAGTGCCGGGCGTGTGTGGGGATTGGTCGGTCAAGGAAGTCCTGATTCACGTCTCCGCATGGGAGACACGTTCAACGGCGTCCCTGCTAGCCGGAAAACCGGGTCCGGCGCTAGAAGACCCGGATGGGTTCGACGAAGTAGAGCGGGAGCGTCATAAAGATATGGACGTTGCAGAGGCCAGCACCCAACTGGACGCCACCCACCGGGCACTTCGGGACGCCATAGACGCGTCAGCGCCGGAACTGTTCAGCAGCGGGTCTTCGCTGAGGAAAGAGCTGGACGACGGAACGTCTCTCCACTACGACGAGCACGCTGACGGTATTCGGATCTGGTACGCCCTGTATCGTCGGGCACGCGCAAGCGGCGGCGGTTAGAGAGCTGGCAGAGATCTACTGGTCGTCGACGTAACGTGGATGCCAGTCGCCGCCCGACCACGAGACGATTGAATCAGGCTTGATGGCGATAAGGCACCTCGGCCTACCCACCGTCTTACGCACGTACATCGGTCCGTCCGGCCCCATGTACCTCACGGCCATCTCCTCTGCGACTTGAAGCATCTTCCCGGCCATAGGAGCGGGGCCTTCGAGGATTTCAGCGGTCCCTTCAATAAGGACACGTGCATGCTCAGGATTCACATCATCGGCGCAGGAAACTGACACCCTCGGTTCCAACAGAACGTGTTCCACGAACTGTGACCCGGCGCGTCCCACGATGTACATCGTCTCGCCGTCCCACTGCTGCCACACCGGAGCGATGTAAGGCGCTCCGCCGGGTTGAATCGTGGCCAGGCGCGCTATGACCGGGGTGCTCAGGAACTCGTTTATCTCTTCGAGAGTCATCTGTCCGGCCATAACGACTTACCTCTAACCCTTAAACGTCGGTCTCGGCCTCGTTGGCATCCGATATCGAATTTGCGGGAATAACCAGCACGGGTGCGTTCGACGAGCGGATGACCTTGTCGGTGACACTACCCAGAACCAGTCGTTTGATGCCGCCTCGCCCGTGCGTCGCCATCACGGCCATCGTCGATGGTGAGTCGTCCAGAGCATCGATCACGGACCCCGCTCCGGTGTCCGTGGGTACCGCAGTCATTACGGACAACCCGGCGGCTTTAACGCGATTGGCTTGCGTGTTCAGGTAATCCCCGGCTTCTTTTTCCTGGGATTGGACCGCATCACTCCAGGCCTGACTGGCGTCAAAACCATGGTCCATCCCGTATATGGAGCCGCCGTAGGCATTGGCCGATACCGCTCGTACCAAGGACAGGTTTGCCTCAAACGCCTTAGCCAACTCAATTCCAAGCTCTAACCCGTGTTCGGCAAGGTCGGAGCCGTCTAGCGGGACAAGTATGGTGGATGGCTTGTCGGGTGCTGTCACAGAGGCCCCGCCTGGCGGAAGTACCAGCACCGGCAGCTTCCCTGACCGTACTACCGCGTCAGTACAGCTCCCCACGATGCCCCGGACGACAGCAGAGCCGCGATGCGTCTCCATCGCTATCAGGTCTGCATCTACCTCCCCGGCGATCCGCAAAATCTCTCTGGCCGGACCACCCGTGCCACGGCTGGCAGATGCAGACGGGAATTCTTGCTGAACCTCTTTGAGAAGCCCCGCAAGATACTGGTCCGCCCACTCGGTGATCGACTCGGTTAACTGGGCGAACTCATGTGCTTGGGCCAGATGTCGCGAATCCACGATCGTGACGAGGTGTATGTCGGCGCCAAGCCGGGCGAATGGCTTAACCCAGTCCAGAACGCGCTCGGAATCGGGCGATCCATCAACTGGGACCAATATCTTCTTGTACATATGCGAGGAATCTCCGTGCAGGGGCTACGTTGGGTGGCCTATATGCATGCACACCAGACTGGCGTACATCCTCCGGTTGGCGTAAGTTTGCGCCGACCCGGTTACGGCTTCAACCGGTAACAACCGTCTGACACCAGAAAAAGCGAGATTGAACGTTGAAAATCACAAAGGTCGAGGGTATTCAAACCGCCGCTCCGATTGTCGACATGAGGGGCAATCGACGCAATTTCGTTTACGTGAAGATCGAGACGGACGAGGGAATCACAGGATGGGGCGAGTCAACCTGTGGCCCATTGATCGTGTCAGGCATGGTCGACGAGATCGGCGCAACGTTGATCGGCAAGGACCCACACCGGATTGAGGAGCACTGGCAGCGGCTTTACCACCTCTATCACAACGTACGGGGTGGTGTGATTCAGATGGCCGCGATCAGCGGTATCGAAATCGCCCTCTGGGACATCAAGGGAAAAGCCCTTGGCGTACCGGTGTACGAGCTGCTGGGTGGTGCGATGCGAGAGAAAATATGGACTTACGGTCGCTGGGACGGTGCCACGCCGGAAGAATGCGTTGAGCACGCCCAGCGTGAGATCGCCACCGGACTGACGGCACTAAAGGGCGATCCCTTTGGACACCAGGGATTGTTCAGCTCGGTGCAATCCGAGCGCGATGCCGTGGCGAAGTTGAAAGCTGTCCGGGAAGCGGTCGGAGACGACATAGAACTGCTGGTCGAGACGCACGGACGCCTGGCACCGGCGGCAGCGATCAGGGTTGGGCTGGCTATCGAGGAGTACCGGCCGTTCGTATTTGAAGAAGTTGTCCCGCCCCAGAACGTCGCAGCAATGAAACGTGTGGCTGACGCGATTAACGTCCCGCTGGCGACCGGAGAACGGCTCTACAGCAAGTGGGAGTTCACAGACCTGTTAGAGCAGCAAGTTGTCGCCATGATCCAGCCCGACATTGGTCACGCCGGTGGAATTCTTGAGCTGAAGAAGATCGCAGCGATGGCCGAGGCCCACTACGTCGGTTTCCAGCCGCACAACCCGTACGGACCGGTCAACACGATGGCCGCTCTACAAGTGGACGCCTGCACGCCCAACTTCATGATCCAGGAAGGCGGACACGCCAACTGGTATGACCACGTGGTCGTGGGAGAGTTCCCGAAGCAGAAGGACGGATTCTTCGACCTGCCGACCGCTCCGGGCATTGGAATCGAAATGGACGAGTCTGTGCTCAGAGCTAACCCTCCGGTCGAAAACGTTACCCCTGAAGGTTACGCACGCGCCGCCTACTGGCCATCGATGCAGCAGACCGAGTGGGCGTAACGACCTGAAGTCATCGACATCGATTTCAAGTCAGCTAACCCCGGAGAATCAATTACATGAAGATCACCGGCGTTAAGGCGATTCCGAGCTCGGCGAAGACACCGTTCGGGAGCCGTAACTACGTTTATGTGAAGATCGAAACCGACGAAGGGATCACAGGCTGGGGTGAGGCCACCTGCGGGCCATATGCGGTCGTGGAGATGGTCAACGAGTTTGGCGAAGCCCTGGTCGGCAAGGATCCGGGACGTATTGAAGAGCACTGGCAACGGCTATATCACCATTTCCACGTACGTGGTGGAGTGATCCAGATGTCGGCGATCAGTGGCATCGAGATCGCACTGTGGGACATCAAAGGAAAGGCACTCGGCGTCCCGGTGTATCAACTGCTGGGCGGCAAGATGCGGGACAAGATCTGGACTTACGGTCGATGGGACGGTGCTACCCCGGAACTGGCCGTGGAACGGGCGATAGGTTTTGTGGAGCAGGGTCTAACCGCTCTCAAGGGCGATCCATTTGATCACACCGGCATCTTCTTGCAGCGTGATGCTGAACGACACGCAATCGCCAAGATGAAGGCGGTGCGTGAAGCCGTCGGCCCGGACGTGGAGCTACTTCTCGAGGTCCACGGTCGGCTCGCACCGGCAGCGGCGATCCACATGGCGAACGAGATCGAGGAGTACCGGCCATTCGTGATGGAGGAGCCGGTTCCGCCGCAGAACATCGATGCCCTGCAGCGTGTCGCTGAGGCGGTGAATATTCCACTGGCGACGGGCGAACGACTGTTCACGAAGTGGGATTACACCGACCTGCTGCAACGACAGATCGTTGCGATGATTCAGCCGGATATCGTGCAGGCAGGTGGAATTCTGGAGTTGAAGAAGATCGGTGCGATGGCGGAGGCCCATTACGTAGGTATCCAGCCTCACAACCCGTATGGGCCGATCTGCACGGCCGCGGCGCTTCAACTTGATGCGTGCACGCCCAACTTCATGATCCAGGAAGGTGGTCTACAGCCGTGGTTCCAGGATGCGACATCAGGGATGTTACCGATCCAAAAGGACGGGTTCTTTGACGTGCCGGAGTTACCCGGCCTCGGTGTGGACATGAACGAAGAGTGGCTTGCGGCGAACCCGTGGGATCCGAACGGCGCCGCCTGGCGGGCCGGTGATGGCGAGATGGGATCACTTCAAGAGACGTACTGGTCGTAGGCCGTGAGTGGTCTGCTGTAGGGACTGGTGTCACTGAACCCCGCACATGACAACGCGTAACAACAAGCCTCCTCCCTAGGAGGGTGGAGGTGGGTCGAATTGTGCGTCAAAGGCGATCGAATATTAAGCCAATAGATCCGTTAGTTAACAGATCTATTTTCCAATATATCCTCTACAACTTACGCGGTGATCCACCGTCGACATTAATGATCTCTCCGGTCAGGAAACGTGCGTCGCTTGAAGCAAGGAAAAGCACGACGTTTGCGACATCTTCGGGATAACCCGGACCGTCAAGGATCTGGGTGGCATCAAACACAGCCTTGAACACGTGTGTATCGGTTCCACCGGTCGCTCCCGGCGTGATGATCTGCCCCGGCCGGACGCAGTTCACCCGGATGTTATGTTCCCCACCCCTACCGGCGCAGTAGCGCGTGAATGCGTCAACCCCTGCCTTGGCGACGTAGTAAGAAGACGAAGGAACGCCTCGACCGCTAAGGTCGTACATGTTCTTGCTGAAACCGATCACTGCGGCGATCGACGACATGTTGACAACAGCGCCCGTCCCGGACTTGATCAGGTGAGGCCAGGCGGCGCGTGACATGTAGAAAGTCCCGTTCAGATTCACTTCAATCACACTATCCCAGGCATCATCCTCTTCATCCGGGAAATTACCACTGGCACCGTGACCCGCGTTGTTGAACAGAACGTCTACGCCGCCGTACGTTTGGACTGCTTTCTCGACCGCTGAATCTACTGCAGTTCGATCTGTGACGTCGCACTGAATATAGGTCGCATCACCACCCTCGGAACGGATGGCGTCCTGAACGCGAACGCCTTCCTCCTCACGTCGCGCCATCAGCGCAACCTTCGCTCCCTCTCGTGCAAACAGGTGCGCAGTCGCCTCCCCGATGCCGCTGTTGCCGCCTGTAACGATCGCTACCTTGCCGTCAAGTTTGCCGGTCATGCGTACTCCTCTGTCTGTTAATAACTATCTCGCATACGCAGCTTAATATTTATCTGAAAAAGCGTGACAATGTGCAGAAAAATTGTGAGATCGTATTACGAATTGATAGCGGCATTATTCTGGGATCCAATAGTTAAGAAAGCGCCGCGTTTACATGCTCATGTAGATCCGTAAGGCATGAGTTGTACTCATCCAGTGCGAATCCGTCCACGTATGGACGATGCTCACCGGTCGGTCCGTCCACCGCACCGGACTCGTAGGTAGCGTGGACCCATCCGTTTTCCGTCTCGATGCTGGGCAACAGGTTCTCGCCCTTTTTGATTGATAGAGCCGCCGCGAGGCCAAGTCCTCCCCAGTTGGAAACCGAAGCGACCATCAGCTTCGTCGTGGTCGTTACGCAGGGGTCGTCGGGCAGCCGGTCGATGCTTGCCGCCTCATCACGAAGGTTGCCCATGCCAATCTCGTTGCCGCCATCGCCGATCCCAACGCTGTACGGGTGCTGATCGAACAGGTGATCAATCTTGGCGTTGTACTCGGATATATCCGTGCCGTGCATATTCCGAAAGGTGCCGTCTCCTACCAACCCGGCGCGTTCAATCGCAATCACCACTGAGGGGCTTTCGGTTTCCAGAATGTGGCGCGCTGCGTCAGCAGATTCCTTGTGGCCCGCCACGGGGAACTCGATCACACGCTTATCACCGGCGACCGATTTCATGGCGTCCATCGAGTACTGGTCTGTGACGTATGCGACCTCGTATCCGATTCGAGAGAGCGCTTCCCCGATTGCCGCCGCTCCGGGGGGTCCGTCCGTCTCTGGTGCACTGGCGTAAACGATGTAGAACCCGGTGACGATCAACGCCTTACCAGGATGCGCCAGGATCAGGTCCGCCGCTTCCTCAACGTAGTTGCTCGGGAGATATGGGCGGAGCGCCGAGATGTTGCGCCCGTCCTTCTGGAGGATGATGTCCTCGATGGTGGTCATCTATGACTCTCCGATGGCCCCAATGGGCTATTCAGTCATTGAGTGTGGATTTCAACGAGTCCGCTCAATCGATCAAATACGAACACAACCGCTCCGACCGATTGAGCGTCACTTATTCAGATTCGCCTTGGATGTCGCGTAGGGTTTGTTGAGAATCACTTAATATTTTGCGGCTGTGTTCCTTGGCGCCGATAGTTAGTTCGTCGACAAGTAACTTTGTGTCGCGTTCTGCGTCCTCAACAATCATTCGCCAGTCAAAAATTGATTGATCATGGGCTCTTGAAAGATCGTTCAAAATACCCTTGAGTTCCGACAGCACATGATCAAATTCTTCGGTGGTCAGCACCTCTTTCCTATTTGGAGCGGCGTCTTGATGGGCCAATTCTTGATTGCGCATGCGGGCGAGTTTTTTTAGCTCAGGTTCAATCTTGTCGAGACGAGCTTCCACTTCTTGGATCTGTTTCGCGTTGGCATGGGGCGTCAATGCCGGATCGGCTACGGCCGCTTTGATTAAGTTTCGGACGCTCATGGTGCGACCATCCCCGTCATAGGCGCGAGCTATCCCTAAAAGCGTAGTTTGCCGGAGTGATTCTTGGACCGGGATGAAAAATCCTCTCCATCGGTTCAAACGTTTCCTTCGTTCATCAATCGGTTTGATCTCGCGCCAAGCCGCGTAGGAACCTTCGGACTGGCTTATACCTTGCGAGATGGCATTAATTTGCCGTTTGAATTCGGCATCATCCACTAAAGAACCGCCAGGTCTTCATCCTTGATATCTGTCAGGAACATGTGACCCGGAGCATGCGTGATCATGAGTGGTGGCTTCGATGCCATCGCAACAGCCTGCGGCGTCACACCACATGCCCAGAACACCGGGACATCAGACGAACTCTGCGGCTCCCAGGCATCTCCAAAGTCGGGCTTCATCGGATCGGCCACACCGATCGCCTCCGGGTTGCCCACGTGCACCGGCGCGCCATGCGTATTAGGGAATCGTGTCGTCGCTTGTACCGCACGCACCACCTTGTCCTGCGGAATCCAACGCATCGAAACGACCATCGGGCCGGAGAACGGTCCCGCCGGTGTCGTCTGGACGTTCGTCTGGAACATGGCGACGTTTTTGTCGGTCTCCCAGTGCGGAAGCGTGATTCCGTTGTCGAGCAGGGCGTGTTCAAACGAGAAGCTACATCCGAGCAGGAAACTAACGAGGTCGTCCCGCCAGATCGACTTTAAATCAAGCAGTTCTTCCGTCATCACGCCGTCGCGATACACCCGGTATCGTGGGAGATCAGTACGGATGTCAGCCCCGGGAGCGCTGATCGAAGGCTCCACGCTTCCGGCCTCGATTACTTCGATAACCGGGCATGGCTTCGGGTTGCGCTGACAGAACAGCAGGAATTCGAAGGCGGACTCCCTCGGCAGAATCGCTAGATTCGCCTGCACAGAGCCCGGCGCCATCCCTGAAGTAGGCTGGGCGAGTCGATTCTCTCGGAACTCGGCACGGGCCTCGGCGGAGGTCGCCGGGACTTTTGTACTTGCACTTGTCATGATTGGCTCCAGTCGATGTGCCGGGTGGGCTTCCTTGGCGAACGTGAACGCATGGTAGGAGTGCTTCGGTTGCCGGTCAACGAGTCCGAGGGCTAATCCCAGTTTAGGATGGAAGGTCCGATACGATTCAAGCCAACTAGCGGCTTTAGATAGATAAGGCGTTCCACAGATGAAAATTCTTGTAACCGGTGGAGCTGGACTGGCCGGTATGGCGATTGCGAAAGACTTGACTGCCCACGGATATGAAGTTGTGCGAGCAGATCGAGTTGCGCCGATGGACGCGCCTTTAACACGAGGTCAGGCCGGTGCATCGTCGTTCAAGTTTGTGGACACGACCGACCCTGGACAGGTGATTTCGGCGATGCAGGGATGCGATGCCGTTATCCACATGGCGGCGATCCCGAATCCGCGTATGGCGTCTGAGGCGGAGGTGTTTCGGGTGAACATGATGTCGAACTGGGCGGTTCTGGAAGCGGCGGAGATGCATGGGATCAGCAAGATTGTTATGGCGTCGTCGGTGAACGCCGTTGGAGCCGTCTTCTCGAAGGGGTTAACACCTCGGCCTTACTTCCCTATCGACGAAGAACAACCGACTTTCGCTGAAGACGCCTACTCTCAAAGCAAGTGGCTGGGCGAGGAGATGGCGAATGCATTTGTGCGTCGTCGTCCTGGTGAGTTGCAGATCGCGTCGATGCGGTTCCACGGTTTGCTAACGCAGGATCGTCAGGGCGAATTGCGAGTCAGGTCTGATGACGGAGCTCCAGACGAGAACGCACCCAAGCATTTTTGGGGCTGGGTTGACCTGGACGAAGCAGCGGTCGCATGTCGGCTCGCCATAGAAGTCGATTGGGATGGCCACGAGGCGTTCTTCATAAACGCCCCGGACACAAGCTCAACCATTCCAACAATCGACCTCGTGCGAGAGGCCTATCCTGATGCCGAAATCAAAGGCGATCTGGAGGGATTCAAGTCGGCCATCAGCATCGAGAAGGCAAGGCGAATTCTCGGCTGGGAACCGAAGGTGACCTGGCGGTCTTAGACGCGAAACGGGCGAGGCAACAAGCCCCGCCCATTTCCAGGAACCTTAAAGAGCCAGCGCCGTAGAGAAGTCCGGGATACCTTCCCATCGACCAGCATCGGTCGCCCGCATTACGGCGATCTGCTTGATGACCTCGGGATTTCCGAGACCGTGTGGAGCCCGTCCGGTCAGCACCAGCAGGACGTTCTCCGCCTGCTTTCGGCCACCTTCAATACCTGAAACCGGGGAGGCCCCGGCGATGTGTGGCGTGACGATCAGGTTGTCGATGCCCAGAAGTGGGTCCTCAGCGTCGATAGGCTCGGTCTCAGTGACGTCCAATCCGGCCGCCTCAATCTGTCCCGACTGAAGCGCTATCTGTAGCGCAACCGGGTCGACAAGTGGGCCCCGAGCACAGTTGATCAGGATAGCGTTTCGCTTCATCTGCTCCAGTGCTACAGCGTCGATGATGTGACGCGTCTCGGCGGTTGAGGGGGTGTGGATGGTGATGTAGTCGGATGAGGACAGCAGTTCTTCCAGAGTCACAAGCTGCACGCCGTACAGGTCTGCGGTCGTCTGTGGGACGTACGGGTCGTACGAGATGATTCGCTCCGGACCGAACCCTCGGATCCGGGATGCAAACGCCTTTCCGATGTTGCCAAGGCCGATGATCCCAACGGTGCTGCCAGCGATTCGTCGTAGGTTTGGTCGGAACGCAGCGATGGATGCAGGGTCGTCGCTCCACTTGCCCGCCTTCACCGCTCCGTCTGTTTCTCGCACAAGGCGTGTCAGCGACAGCAGCAACGCCATCGCGTGGTCAGCTACTTCTGAGGTGTTGATGCCAGGAGTGTTACAGGCGAGGATGCCCAGTTCCGTGGCCGCGGGTAGGTCGATGGAGTCGACCCCTACGCCGGACCGACTGACAATTTTCAAGTTCGGGCAGGACTCGAGCACTTCCCTATCCGTGAGAGGCAGGGTGCCGATCATCGCCCCGTCCGCGTCCCGTAGGATGTCGATGTAGTCGGCTTTGGATGTCGTTGAATCGACGAGGGTCTGTGAGAGCTCGATCCCCGCAGCCTTGAACATGCTGGTGTCGGACATGGGGCGTGAAACGTTGACGACTTTAAGGGCCATTCGGGAAGGGGCTCCTTCGGCGGGTTGGTTTGGTTGTTCGGATGATGAAGAGGGCCGAAGTATAGAGGCAAGGGCGTCCGGGGCAAGTAAAGAAAAGCTAATCGGTCTGACGGGGTGCTAGATGGGATGACCAGAAAGCCGGGTCACCGACTCCAGGAAATCCGATTGTCTCGATAAGTCCGACCGGCTGCTCACCCACTTCAAATCGCTTGATGTTGTCGGCCACCAAAGCGGCAATCGCCTTCAGTGCGACTTCACGTTCGGTTGCCAGGTCGAGATCTGTAACTACAGAGGGATGTTCAAGCAACGGGTTCTGGTGATTGTCCGGGAACGGTGTGATTACTCCCAGTGCCGCCGCACCAACCTTTCCGGATGCAAGTGCCGCAATCAAAGCATCTTCATCTAGAGCCGAGGAGAGGCTGGAGTTCACGAGGACGGCCCCGGGTTTCAGCAGCTTGAACTCTCGATCGCCGATCATCTCCGGTGTGTGTGGTGTATCGCTTACGTGGACGGTTATGACGTCAGAGTCCAGGAGAACACGATCAAGACTCTGTCTTCGGGCACCAACTTCGGCGGCGAAGCCCTGCTGAACAGTCCGAATGTCGTGATAGACGATACGAGCGCCCATTTTGTGCACCCTGCGTGCGACCTCGATGCCGACGTTTCCGAGTCCAACGATCCCGACCACGAGATCGTTGGACGGGGTCGAGTTCCCGGCTGACTTCAGCGCCGCATCAATCAGCTCCATGGTGTTCTCGGCGACAAACGGTGCGAGCGCCGGACCGGCGTTCGTAACCGTTAGTCCGTCGGCTTGTAATGTTCCAACGTCTTCATACGGTTGGTGGCACCCGGTGAACTGGACGAGACGTATGCCGCTGTCCGCAGATGCAAGCTCAGATGCAGCCTCGGCGCCCGGACCCAGAACCAGGACATCGGAACGACCAGCGATCTGCGACGCTTTGTCCGAAGGCGTCCAGTAATCGAGCGATGACAGATTCGCGTCAGGCCCGAGCGCACCCTTGAGTCGGGACGACAGTGCGTCGTATGGACCGGGAACGAAGAGCGTCTTGAGGGGCACGTTACCAGCCAGTTTGATGTTGTAGTAAGGGTGCTAATCCGTTCAGATCAATGCCTGGTTGTTAAGAAAGGCCGTAAAAACGCCGTTTCAGTAAACCGGACGTAGCGAGTCTATTGCGGCGTCTGAATGACGGTCAAATATCCGTCGTGCGGGATCCATCCGTGAATGTGGGCCAATTGACCAGTCTCACCACGTTTCGCATCGGCTTCCCGGTTGTCACATCCAAGGGCGTAACGGAGTAGACGTGAGATATCAGGCGCGATCGGCGTTTTTAGCACGGACCCTGATGGACGAAAGGCACGACTAATGGACTGGGATTTTGGAGCAGCCGTACTGGCTGGACTTGTAGCGACCGGCGTAATGACGGCGCTTCTATACATGGGCCGGGCCATGGCTCCCGAGAAGATGACAATGAACATTCTCCAGATGGAAGGAACGATGCTCACCCGTGCCAAGGGTCCGTCTTACGCCATCGGATTCATGATGCACTTCATGATTGGCGTGATCTTTGCCATCATCCACACGGCCCTGTTCCAGGTGTTTGATATCGACAGCGATCTGGTTATCTGGGGCATCATCTTCGGAGCAGGTCACTGGGTGATCGCCGGGATGGGCCTAGGAATGATTGGCAGCATGCACCCGCTCATGAAGACCGGAGAGTTAGCTGCCCCGGGCCCGTTTGCTAAGAATCTACCCGGCATGACGGTGATGGGTTTCTTTGTCTTGCACATCGTGTACGGACTGGTAGTGGGAGTCGTGTACGAGGCGGCCTGGTAGATACGCTGCACCGTAGGGGCGGATTCGTATCCGTCAAGGGGCCGATGGTGATCGGGCCTACAGACGTGCGTTCAGGGTGAAGCCGGTCCACTTCGACGAGCTCAGCACAGGCTTAGAGAGCCTCAGGACACGGTAACTCCGTCATCCCGAGCGCGTAGTCGAGGGATCTTCACCTTCAGGGATTCCCGGTCCTTCCAGAGCCTCGATAAACAGTTAAGCGAACACCGACGCGCCGTATGCCGATCCCAGCAGATCGTTCTCTGCGAAACGCGTGAACCGCAACGGTGACATGTCGATGCTGGTGGAACGACCCTGCGTCACCAACTCGGCTAACGCCCGCCCGATGGTCGGCGACAATTTGAAGCCGTGGCCTGAGAAACCGGCTCCAACCACCAGGTTTTCGATACCCGGGACCAGGTCAATCACCGGGTGGTGGTCCGGCGTGATGGTGAACAATCCGGACCAGCCACCGTCCCAACCTGCCTCGTCGAACGCCGGGTAGCGCATCACGAGGTACTCAAGCGAATCGGCCGCAGTTGAAGAATCGACCGACTGGTTATAGGTGTCCCGGTCCGTCGGATCCTCACGGATACCGATCAGCGTTAGATCGCCCGCATCTGGCCGGAATGAGATGCCGTTCGATGTATCGGCGATGATCGGATGCGTTGGAATCTTGTTGAGAGGTCTGTGAAGCTTTACGACCTGATGTCGTACCCATGAAAGATCCAAAGGTGCGCCGACGGACTTCAGGAACTCCGGGATCCACGGCCCGGCGGTCAACACCACGGCCCCGGCGTTAATGCGGCCCCGGTCCGTTTCTACCGCGACCGCCCTCCCATGCTCGACAACGATGCCAGTGACGTTGGTCTCAAGTTGAACTTTCGCCCCTCGTTCACGAGCGCTGAGGGCGAATCCGTTTGTAACGGCTGAGCTATCCGCGTACCCGGAGTTCGGCTCGAACGCCAAAACCGGAACACCTTCAAAATTGATCTCCGGCCAACGGGACGATGCCTCTTCAGGCGTGAAGACCTGAGAATCAACTCCATACTCACGCTGGAGCGCAGAGTTGGTCCTGAGGGCGTCTTCCTGTCCTTCCTCCACCATGAACACATAGCCGGTATTAACGAAGCCACTCGGATGACCCGTTTCCGACTCAAAGTCAGCGATCACGTCCCGGCTTTCCTTCGCCATGATCGTCGTGATCGCGTTCGAGTAATGCATCCGGAGGATGGTCATCGACCGACCTGTAGATCCGGCTGCCAACGTGTCGCGCTCAAGAAGCAGCGTGTTCGTCACGCCCATCTTCGCCAGGTAATGCAACGCGGCACAGCCCATAACACCGCCACCAATTACGACGACGTCATACGAGTCAGGCAAAAAACAACTCCGGTGAGTGAAATTTCACGACTAGTTCATCACCGCCCCGCCGTTAACGTTTAGCGCCTGGCCGGTGATCTCTGATGCATCGTCGGACGCCAGGAAGGCCACCGTCTTACCGATGTCACGTGGCGTCTGTTCCCGGCCCATCGGCATGCGTTCCTTGACGCTCATCTCGAACACCTCACGGGCGCTGAACTCAGCGATCTCGGGATCGGCCGTTCTGCGGTTCTCGGCGATCTTCTCCCACATCGGTGTCCAGAGAGTTCCCGGACAGACGGCGTTCACCGTGATGTTGTTCGGTGCCAACTCGATCGCCAGCAGGTGGGTCCACTGGATCACCGCCGCCTTGGAAACCGAGTACGGCGATTGCACGTTCCCGAGAACCGCCTTCGCACCACGGGGTTTTCGGCCGCCGTGCGAGGCTATGTTGACGATGCGTCCAGCGTTCAAAGACTGCATATGAGGTGCGACGGCATTTGAAGTGTGGACGAATCCTTTTACGTTCACCCCATACGTAGCGTCCCAATCCTCTTCCGTGTGCTCATGGCGATCCTGGTAGCCGGGCGCGCCGATCACACCGGCGTTACACACGAGGATGTCGATACGACCAAACACCTTGATAACTGCCTCAGCCAGCCCGTCCATCGAGTCCTGGTTCGTGGTGTCGCCGCCAAACGGGGTGGCGTTGCCTCCGCTCTCCTTGATGGCTTCCGCCGCTACCAGCGACCGGTCGGCGTCCAGGTCTGAAAGAGCAATTACAGCGCCCCGCTCGGACAGCACCTCGGCGATCCCCTGCCCTATCCCGCGGCCGGCACCGGTTATCAGGGTTACTGCACCATCCAGATTGGTCGCGTCGGTCATTCTTATCTCCGAGTCGAATTTCGTAGTCGATAAAGATCCGGTCACCGATCGGTTAATTCATCCGTGCTCCGCCGTTGACGTTGAGCGCCTGGCCTGTGATCTCCGACGCGTCGTCCGATGACAGGAACGCAACAGCGTTGCCGATATCCCTGGGTGTCTGACCTCGTCCCAGGGGCACCGTGTTCTGCATCGACTCGTCGTACTCCTCGCGGACGGAGCCGCCCGAACCGCCATCAGTCAGGTTCTGTCGGTTCGCGTAGATACCTTCGATCATGTTGGTCCACAGCTCACCCGGGCACACGGCATTCACGTTGATATTGAATGGGGCCAGCTCAATGGCGAGGCCGTGCGTCCACTGAATCACGCCTGCCTTGGACACGCTGTAAGGCAATCCCAGTGTCCGGCCCGTGGCAGTGCCACGTGGCTTGCGGCCGCCGTGGGATGCGATGTTGACGATCTTCCCGCTGCCACGCTCTTTCATATGAGGGATCACAGCTTCAGCCGAGTGGACGACACCTCGAACATTTACCGAGTGAGTGAGGTCCCAGTCCGCGTCGTTGTACTCCGGGCGGTCCTGATACCCCTCTGAGGCCCAGACACCGGCGTTCGCAACCAGGATGTCTATCTGCCCGAGCGCGGTGATGACGTTGGAGACAGCGCCTTCCAGAGAATCTCTGTCGGTAACATCGGCGGCCGTGCCCAGAACGGTATAGCCCTCCGTTCCCAGATCCGACACCGCTGCGTCACATGCACTCTGTGCCAGGTCGCATATGGCGACTGTCGCACCGCGTTCGGCCAGTACGGTCGCAATGCCGAGTCCGATGCCGCGTGCGCCGCCCGTTACGAAGGCGACTTTGCCCTTCAACTGTTCCGCCGAAGTTTCGCTCATGATTCGCTCCGAATTGGGGTGAAGATGCCGGGAATGTAGGCAGCGATTAACCGGGTGTCAACGTCATGCGACGAATCGTTGGTCAATCCGGTGCTCATCAGCTCCCGCCGTTCGCTAGACTTATGGTTCGCCCTGGCAGCCAGCCGGGCCGTCACCCTTTATCCGCGCCAATCGATTCATACGTTTACTTCATCGTGGCGCGCCCCGGAAACACGGGATACAGATGTCACCTATCTCACGAACTATCGACAGCACAGACCTCGAGACCATAGTCGGTCTTGCCAAAAGGCGTGGATTTGTTTTCCAGGCCTCCGAAATTTATGGCGGACTGGGAAGCACCTGGGATTACGGCCCGCTTGGGGTAGAACTCAAACGGAATGTCAAGGACATGTGGTGGAAGTCGATGATCCGGGACAGGGGCGACATCGTCGGCCTCGACTCGGCGATCCTCCAGAGCCCGGAAGTGTGGATGGCGAGTGGTCACGTCGACAACTTCTCTGACCCGCTTGTCGAATGCGGGAGCTGCCACCGACGGTTCAGGGCGGACCACGTCGAGGAGAACTGCCCGCACTGTGGAGCCGCAGAGTTCTCAGAGCCGCGTCAGTTCAACCTGCTCTTCAAGACCTTCATGGGTCCGGTAGAGGACGACGCAGCAGTTGTGTACCTGCGGCCCGAGACGGCGCAGGGCATCTTCATTAATTTTGACAACGTCCAGACAACCACCCGCAAGCGCATCCCATTTGGGATTGCGCAGATTGGTAAGTCGTTCCGCAACGAGGTCACGCCGGGAAACTTCATTTTCCGGACGCGTGAGTTTGAGCAGATGGAGATGGAGTTCTTCTGCAAGCCCGGCTCTGACGAAGAGTGGCACCGATACTGGATCGACTTCTCGGACGACTGGTTCAAAAAGTTTGGTCTGCGTACAGACAAGCTGCGTGTTCGAGAACACGAGGCCGATGAGCTGCCGCACTACTCGAAGGGCTCTGCGGACATTGAGTACGAGTTCCCCTGGGGTTGGGGTGAGCTTGAGACGATCTCAAATCGCACGGACTATGACCTCAAGGCACACATCGAACGCAGCGGACGCGACTTATCCTTTTTTGACGATGCCGCAAAGGAACGGTTCGTTCCTTACGTTGTTGAACCGGCGATGGGTGCAGATCGGTCGGCGCTTGCCTTCCTGGCGGACGCTTACGACGAGGAGGGCGAGGGCAAAGAGAAACGCACGGTCCTGCACTTCCACCCGGATATCGCTCCGGTGGCCGTCGCCGTCCTGCCGTTGTCCCGAAACGAGAAACTCGCTCCGAAGGCGGCGGAGGTGTACGACATGGTTCGGACACACTTCAACGCCCAGTTCGACGATACGCAAAGCATCGGGCGTCGTTACAGGAGACAGGACGAGATCGGCACGCCGCTGTGCGTCACAGTGGACTTCCAGACCATAGAAGAAGATAACGCGGTAACTATCCGTGACAGGGACTCGATGGAGCAGATCCGGGTGCCTATCGAAGGATTAAGGGCCGCACTGGACGACAAACTGGACGAAATTCGTGAGGCATCCCGGGGCTAGCACCACGTGAACCCTGCGAAACCACGTGGACCTGATTGGGCGTATCAATCATCAAAGGGATAACGGTTTTGCAAGAAAGATGTGCAAAGATCGGTTAACGATCCTGGACCACAGCGGGAAGTGATTACGGAGACGACCGGACCATGAATAGAACGACACTCTCCAGGGCATTTCAGGTACCAGCCTTCCTCACGGGAGTGGTGGGCCTGCGTTCTGGTGGGAACATACGGCCGTGGATCCTGGGCATGATTGCGGTGGTAACCGTGGTTTCGATCGCCTGTGGTACCGGCGATAGCGCCGCTTCCTCGGCCGACGACCCTGATGGCCAGAACCCAACGGCGACATCAGGTGCGGTCCTCAGCCCGACCGGAGAAGCGTCCGATTTCGAGGTATCGTCGCCGAATAACGGTGTCTTCAACCTGGAACGACTTGAAGGGCAGCCGGTGTTACTCAACTTCTGGTTCCCGTCCTGCCCACCTTGCCGAGCCGAACTGCCTGATCTCCAGACCGCGTACGAAAAACATGGAGAAGACATCCAGTTCATTGGTGTTCAACTTCTTGGACTGGACTCTGCAGAAGAAGGGCAAGAATTTCTGGATGAACTTGGTATTACTTACCCGTCCGGCGCAGACCCGGAAAGTCAGATGGTAAGAGACTACAAAGTCGTTGGCTTCCCGACCACAATCTTCATCGACCGTGACCACAATGTTGTCAAGAAGCACGCCGGTATCTTGACTGAGGACTCGATCGAGGAGCTGATCACCGCTACGATCGCCTCCGGAACGGCTCAGAACATTTCTGGCTCATAGAGCATTTGAGTAACCACGAATTTCGGCGAGCGGCCTGAGATAATCCCGGAATGATTCTCGGGATGACGTCAGAGATTCCGCTCGCCGCTGTGTTTGGTGAGGTTGGCGACCTGGGCGATGGCCTGCTGGTCCTTGTGCAATGGCTGCACGCCCTCGGCGCAGTCGCCTGGATCGGCGGGAGCGCGTTCTTCGCGCTAATCGTCCGGCCGGTGCAGCGTGTGGATCCTGATGGGATCGGACAATTTGTTGGTCGGATTACTGGCCCGTACAGGGAGCTGGTAGACGCTTCTATCGTCACCCTCGTCGTGAGCGGCCTCGTACTCATGTTCGAACGGCTGACGGGAGACGACGCCACGGTCGCCTACTTCGTCGTACTCAGCGTCAAGCTAGTGCTTGCCGGGTGGATGTTCTACCTCGTGTGGAGTTTGCGAAGGGCGGGATTCGTTCCCGAAGCACGGTCCGGAGTGACGCAGCGATTGTCCTGGCTATTTGGGTATAACGCCCTGCTTGCGGGTGGAGTGATCGTCTTCCTACTCGCCGGAGTGCTGCAGGGGATATTCGAAACGGCTATATCGAGCTAGTCGCTTGAAGTGAATGGCCGGACGGAAGAGCTATCAACCCTCGCCAGCAGCTCCTTCATTGTGGCTCCGAGGATCGGGTGAATAGCATCCGGAGCTATCAGCGTGAGAGGGACCAGCACGAAGGCCCGCTCATGCAACCTTGGATGCGGTACCTGTACATCTGTCTCGTCTATCACGGTATCGCCCATCAGCAGGACATCAAGGTCGATTATCCGGGACCCGTACCGCTCGGCCCGCACCCGTCCAAGATCGGACTCGATGCCTAACATCCTGCTAACCAGCCCGGCGGGATCCAGGTCCGTTTCCAGCGCTGCGACCTGGTTCAGGTAATCGGGCTGATTTCCCTCAACGCCCCATGGGGTGGTCTCGAACACGGACGATAATTTGGTGACCCTCCCCGCTCCACTCAAGGACTCGGAGGCGAGTTCGAGGTGTCGTGCTCTGTCGCCCAGCGGAGACTCCAGATTGGAACCGAGACCGACGTAGGCCGTTACGATTAGTCCGGTCAATCCCCGGGACTCCAACCACGTACGATGGCATCGCTCATGCGGGATACCCGGACCATCTCCTTGACATCATGGACCCGGACGATGTCTGCTCCACGCTCAATGGCGAGGGCAACCGTGGCTGCGGTTCCCTCCACGCGCTGATCCGGAGGTAAGCCTCCAAGCACCTGGCCTATGGATGATTTGCGAGACGTCCCGATCAACACCGGGTAACCCTGCTCAACAAGCAGAGACAGATCGCGCTGCATATCTATGCTCTGTTCCGGGGTCTTTCCAAAACCGATTCCTGGATCAAGGATGATGTTGCTCGCCGGAATACCGGCTTCCTCCGCGGATCGGGCGGCCTGTAATAGATCGGCAACAACTTCATTCGCCACACCGGTCAGGTACGTCTTCGTGGCTCTCGTGTGGTTAATGACTACCGGGACACCAAGTTCGGCGATTGTTGCGGGCATACCGGGGTCGGTTCCAAACATAGAAACATCATTCGCCATAACGGCCCCCGCTTCGACAGAGCACCTGAGTACAGCCGATTTCTGGGTATCTACGCTGATCGGAATGCTAAGGCGTTTAACGAGAGCTTCGATCACCGGGATAACCCTGGTGAACTCTTCATCAACCGGCACCGGAGTAGCGTCATTGTAGAAGGACGCCGGTCGGCTCGACTCGCCGCCTACGTCGATGATGTCTGCACCTTCATCCTCGAACCGGAGCGCCTGATCTACCGCCCGTTGCAAGTCCCGGCCCGTGCCATCTCCGGAAAACGAATCCGGGGTCACATTCAGAACGCCCATCACGAAGGTCCTGGATCCCCAGGCGAAGTTACGCTGGCCGATTGTGAGGGTTCGTGAATTCGACATGGACAGGGTTTATCTGGGGTGTCAAAGCTGGCTCGACGTGGCCAATAGCGCCCGGTGATTGTGAGTCCGGGAGCCAATGTTCTTTAAGGCCCGGAAATGCTATCACCGCACTGGTCCCAGAAACGCCGATGATTGATTGCGAGCGACACTACCGTGCGCTACGATTGCCGTTCGGAAATGGTTGACGTGATCGTACGTCCCGCGAGCCAGCTTCTCACTCGTGCTCGGCATGAGTGACACCAACCCGTAATCCCCGGAGATCAAAGCAATCTCTACTGAATCGACCGATACTGAATCGCCGGAATCCGACCAGCCTGTAGACAAGAGGGCTGAGCTAGAAGCGCGTCGTGAACAGGCTTTGCTTGGTGGTGGCCAGAGACGTATCGACGCTCAGCGGGAGCGCGGCAAGCTAACGGCGCGGGATCGGCTGGACCTACTGTTCGACCCCGGTACCTTCAACGAGATCGACACATTCGTTTCTCATAGGGCGACCGATCTCGGGCTGGACAGCCAGCGTTTCGATAGCGACTCAGTTGTGACCGGTTATGGCGAAGTAGACGGGCGTACAGTTTGCGCATACGCTCAGGACTTCACCGTACTCGGCGGATCTTTGTCAGAGGTAGCCGGACTCAAGATATCCAAAATCATGGACCACGCCGTACGAATCGGAGCCCCGATAGTCGGCGTGAACGACTCCGGTGGTGCACGCATCCAGGAGGGTGTCACCTCTCTCGCCGGGTACGGGGAAATATTCACCCGAAACGTCCTGTCATCCGGGGTCATTCCGCAGATTAGCGTCATCGCCGGGCCAACGGCGGGTGGCGCGGTCTACTCCCCTGCCATAACCGACTTCATATTCATGATCGATGGCATCGGGCAGATGTACATCACTGGCCCCGGTGTTGTGAAGGCCGTGACCGGCGAGGACGTATCGCTGGAAGACCTGGGCGGCGCTCAGACACACGCCAGCATCAGCGGTGTGGCTCACTTCGTCTCTCCTGATGAACAGGAGTGCTTCCAGTCGGTCCGCAAGCTTCTCTCTTTCCTGCCCTCCAATAACGTCGAGAATGCTCCTGCGGTGGAGTCAACCGACGATCCGGGCCGTAAAGACGAATCCCTTATTTCTGTAGTCCCGGAGAACCCGAACCAGCCTTACAGCATGTTGGACGTCATCGGCCCCATCGTTGATAACGGAGAGTTCTTCCAGGTCCAGGCGCAGTATGCGCCGAACATCCTTGTTGGTTTTGCCCGCATGAACGGCGAGTCGATCGGAATAGTCGCCCAGGAACCGGCTCAGGCGGCCGGAGTCCTGGACATCAACGCTTCCGAGAAGGCGGCACGGTTCATCCGCTTCTGTGACTCATTCAATATCCCGATAGTCACGCTCGTGGATACTCCCGGATTTATGCCGGGAACGGCACAGGAGCACGGCGGCATAATTCGGCGTGGTGCAAAGTTGCTGTACGCCTATGTAGAGGCCACGGTACCCAAAGTAACGGTTGTCACCCGGAAGGCCTACGGCGGTGCATATATCGTCATGAGCAGCAAGCACTTGCGGGGCGATATCAACTACGCCTGGCCATCGGCGGAGATCGCCGTGATGGGTGCTGATGGTGCTGTGGCCGTGATCGGGCGCAGAGAGATATCCGGCGCCGATGATCCGGACGCTAAACGTAAAGAGCTTGTTGCGGACTATGAAGAGCGGTTTTCGAACCCCTTCGTGGCGGCTAATCGTGGCTATCTGGACGACGTGATCGACCCGGTCGACACCCGGCCGAAGATCATTGCTGCCTTGAAGATGCTACGGAACAAGACAGACACGATGCCTGCCAAGAAGCACGGCAACATACCCCTATGATCCAAGTGATCTATACCAGCGTAGCCAGATGCGTTTCGCTGGATGAGCAAGCAATTCGAAAGGGCGCCGAGACCGGTCGACACTGTTGAAAGCAATCAATTTTGATTGCGGCGGTAGCGACGGGCCGACGCACAAGTCCCACGAGAGGAATAACGCAAGTTGCGGAGTAAAGTAACGGTGGTTGGCGCCGGAAACGTTGGCGCCACCACGGCACAAAGGATCGTAGACAAAGCACTGGCAGATGTAGTGCTGGTTGACGTCGTCGAGGGCATGCCTCAGGGCAAGGCACTGGACATGGCAGAGAGCACACCTGTGTCAGGTGCTGACGTCAGTGTGACCGGGTCAAACAGCTATGAAGCGTCTGCCAACTCTGACGTAGTGGTCATAACGGCGGGTATCGCACGGCGACCCGGAATGAGCCGTGATGACTTATTGCTTACCAACATGAAGATCATGACCGCCGTCGTGACGGAGGTCGTCAAGCACTCTCCTGATGCCGTGCTCGTCATCGTCTCCAATCCGCTGGACGCAATGGTCCAGAAGGCCTACGAGGTCAGTGGCTTCCCGAAGGAACGGGTCGTGGGCATGGCTGGAATCCTGGACACTTCCCGGTTCCGGACCTTCCTGGCTGAAGAGTTGAACGTTTCCGTAACCAACGTCTCTGCCTATGTGCTGGGAGGCCACGGTGATTCCATGGTCCCATTGCTTGGTACGACGACTGTCGGCGGCAAGCCCGTGACTGAGATGATCGAAGCAGACCGGCTTGAGGAGATCGTCCAGCGGACCCGTGATGGAGGCGCGGAGATCGTCAACTTCCTGAAGACGGGCTCGGCTTTCTACGCCCCGTCCGCTGCCGCCGTGCAAATGGTAGAAGCCATTCTGGGCGATCGTAAAGAGATCCTGCCGTGCGCCGCGTATCTCGAAGGTGAGTACGGGATTTCTGGTCTTTACGCCGGTGTTCCGGTGAAACTCGGCGCTGGTGGCGTCGAAGAGATCATCGAGATTCAGCTCACGGACTCCGAGTCTGCTGCCCTCAAGGCATCAGCAGATGCCGTTCAGGAACTGATCGACGTTATGGCCGCTAACGCCTAGTCGTTAGATCCGATAACTGTGACGGGGCGGACAAATGTTCCGCCCCGTTTTCGCGTCTACCAGGAAACAATGCCACGGTACGCGTCAGACGCGAGAAGGCGGCGGAGCTCGGTAAGAGCGTCCGCCGCCTTCATTATTTCTGGGTACCTGACGATTAGTTCAGGTCTACTACCGTCGTCAACCGCCCTGGCAATGTTCGTTGGATCGTCACTACTGCGCCGGACGGCGGCTGTACTTCGATCGTGAACTCGTCGTTCACACCGAGGGCAGTGGATGTTGATGCCATCCCACCGGCTCCACCCGGGCTAGCCCCGTCCATCAGGCCGATGGAACTGTCGCTGTCCGCACTAGAAACGGCGTTAAGTCGGTCGAACAACCAGACTGTTAATTCAGCTTTCTCGCCCGGATCCAGGATGTTGTCACCGTTGGAGTATCCGAGCCAGTTGATAGACCACGGTACATCGGATAGATGCTGGTTCAGGTCCGTGTAGGTAATGATCGTCTTGTTCTGGGCGCCGGAAACGATGTCGGGGTCTTCCGATGCATCGTCCGCAGAGTACGGAGGCGTCAAGTCAAGCGGCTCGCCGCCGAGTGACTGGGACACGACCATGCTCACTTTGAATATCGTCTCGGTTCCAGACCCGCTGCCGTATCGACCTCGGAACGCAGTTACGCTGCCCCTCGGCTCTATAGAGCTGGTGACTTCTTCAAGGCCAGCGTGAACCGTCTCCTTACTCCTCTCAGAGGAGAAGATTCCGGTAGACAAGACCGTGAATGAGAACACCGACGCCACGACGACGAATGCAATCAGGATAATGGCCGTTTCCAGACCGGTTATCCCTCTCTGATTCCGTTCCAGGTCTCGTCCAGGCTCAAACATCCATTTGTCCTCTTTGCAATCGCCGGGGTTGATCCGGTCGTCTCAAGTAGCAGTCGTTTCACCTGCTCACACTGAACCGTCAAGTTCGTCGTCCACCACACTGATCCCAGGCAGGTAAATCAAACTACTGTTGAAGTTAGTAATTCCGGGATATTGATAGACCGGGATGACTCGATGAGTCTGATTCGTAGTCCGTCATAGGACTGAGAATTGGACTGAACACGAAATCGTGGATCTGGGTTTAAACAGATTCCGGTCTAAAAACGGTCAGGGAGCCCATGGCCTGAAGCCATAGGCTCCCGATGCTTTTGATCTACGGTTGTCGATTAATCGACTAACGGAGGTCCATGATCGTGTCGAGCCTGCCCGGCAGTGTTCGCTGGATGTTCAGCGAGGCGCCGCTTTCAGGCTTGACCTCAATGGTCCACTTGTCGTTAACCCCAGGAGCGGTGGAGGTCGAAGTAATTCCTGCCTCACCGCCATCACCAGAGGAGCCATCCATGATGTCGATTCCACCGGCGGTGGTCGCCGCAGCTACACCAGTTACCCGGTCAGCCAACCAGACCGTGATCTCGGCCTTCTCGCCGGGGTCCAGGAGGTTGTCGCTGTTGTCGTAACCCGGGAAGGTTATTGACCAGGGAAGGTCTGCGATGTACTGGTTCTCGTCCGTGTAGGAGATGATCGTCCTGTACTGGGCGCCCGAAATGAGGTCAGGGTCGTCACCAGATCCGCCAACATTGTAAGGCGGCGTCAGGTTAATGGACTCACCCTGAACAGCATTGGAGACGGTAAACACGACTTTGTAGATTGAGTCGGTGTTTCCAGACGTGTACCGCCCTTTGTAGGCTATGACGCTGCCACGAGGCTCCAGGGAGCTCCGTACCTCGTCCAGGCCTGCGAAGACGGTTTCCTTGCTTCGCTCTGAGGCGAAGATACCTGTAGATAGGACCGTGAACGCAAACACCGATGCGACCACGACGAAGGCGATCAGGATGATCGCTGTTTCCAGTCCCGTAATACCCCGCTGGCCGTTGTCCTGGCCTCGCGATGTCTTGAACATCAGAATATACCCCTGTGGATGGTGACCGAGCCGGTCACCCACCGGTCTCAGTAATTAGTCCGCAGCTTGCATGGCCTTTATGTTGGCCGGTCTTTAGTACCGCTGCGGTTCTGTTATCTAACGTATCTGTGTAAGAGGGCAGGCAGTACCGGGCGAGCCGCCAACCCCTCATGCGCATCACACCCGAAACGCGCCCTAGTGCAATCAAGCGGCATGTGTGGGTGAATTTACTCAAGTGAGAACACCCAGGTTCCCAAACGTGAAATTCGTACTCCGCCGAAACGCGAAGAGGGGCGGTCCTCAAAAGGACCGCCCCTCTTCTTAAGATCTACGTTTTGTCGCTTTCCGACTAACGGAGGTCCATGATCGTGTCGAGTCTGCCCGGGAGGGTTCGCTCGATGTTGAGCGTCGCACCGGATTCCGGCTTGACCTCGATGGTGAACTTGTCGTTCACGCCTGGTACGGTCGTGGTATCGGCGAATCCGCCGGTACCGCCGTCAGTGGCTGTACCGTCCATAAGGGCGATACCACCGGCGGATGTGTCGGTCGTACCGGTCACGTCGTCAGCCAACCATACGGTGATCTCGGCCTTTTCGCCGGCGTCCAGGAGGTTGTCGCTGTTGTCGTAACCCGGGTACGTTATTGACCAAGGCAGGTCGTTCAGGAACTGGTTGTCGTCCGTGTACGAAATGATGGTCTTGTACTGTGCGCCGGAAGACAGGTCCGGGTCGTCACCGGTACCACCAGCCGTGTACGGCGGTGTCAGGTTAATTGACTCACCCTGAACTGCATTGGAGACGGTAAAGACGACCTTGAAGATCGTGTCCGTGCTGCCGTCCAGTGCACCCTTGTAAGCGATGACGCTGCCACGTGGCTCGAGCGAGCTACGGACTTCGTCAAGGCCAGCGAAGACGGTTTCTTTGCTTCGCTCTGAGGCGAAGATACCTGTAGATAGGACCGTGAACGCGAACACCGAGGCGACCACGACGAAAGCGATCAAAATGATCGCAGTTTCGAGACCCGTGATACCTCGCTGGCCGTCGTCCAAGCCTCGCGATGTCTTGAACATTAATTTACACCCCTGTAAATGGTGACCGAGCCGGTCACCCACCGGTCTCAGTATTGGATTTCGCCATATCCACCTGACTACGTCGTCAGGCTTTAACCCTCACCCATCTGCACCCGATTGGCGGTACTTCTATCTAAGTTATCCGCAAGCCTGACCTCGCAGAACCGGGCTTGCCGCCAACCGACGTGTGATCCACCCCCGAACCCGGTCCTAGGACAATCAGGCGACCACAATGTGGGTTGGCACACAGATCTGTTTGCCTACCGCTTCGCCCGAGATGCATTCCTCAATACTCATGACAGGTAACGTTCACTTTCTGAACGCAAAAAGAGGGGCAGCTCTTTCGAGTTGCCCCTCTTCGTAAGATCTACGTATGTCGATTGATGACTAACGAAGGTCCATAATCGTGTCTAGCGATGCTGGTAGCGTTCGCTCGATGTTGAGCGTGGCGCCGCTCTCCGGCTTGATCTCCAGCGTGAACTTGTCGTTCTCGTCCGGGATCGTTGTGGCGCTCGTTAGACCGCCGGTACCGCTGACCTTGATCCCGTCGTTGTCAGTTGCGTTTGTGACGGTATTGTCACGGTCGAACAGCCAGACGGTGATCTCAGCCTTCTCTCCGGCTTCCAGGAGGTTGTCACCGTTGTCGTAACCCGGGAAGGAGACAGTCCAGGGGAGATCGTTTACAAACTGATCTTCGTCAGCGTAGGAGATGACGGTCCTGTACTTCGCACCTGACGAAACGTCCGGGTCATCAGCCGAATCGTTCGATGTGTACGGGGGGGTCAGGTTAATGGCCTCACCCTGTACTGCGTTGGATACGGTGAAGACGACTTTGTAGATGGTATCGAAGGCTGCCGTAGCGCCGACCCGCCCCTTGTAGGCGATGATGCTTCCACGAGGCTCCAGGGAGCTCCGTACCTCGTCCAGGCCTGCGAAGACAGTTTCTTTGCTTCTCTCTGAGGCGAATATTCCTGTCGAGAGAACCGTGAACGCAAACACCGATGCGACCACGACGAAGGCGATCAGTATGATCGCTGTTTCAAGTCCGGTAATACCCCGCTGGCCGTTTTCCAGGCCCCGCGATGTTTTGAACATTTATTTACACCCCTGTAAATGGTGACCGAGCCGGTCACCCACCGGTCTCAGCGATACTGCCGTCATATCGGCCCGGCGACGTTGCCGGGAACCGGAGCTAGTTGTCTCGCCTGCTCGGCGGCTATGTATTCAAAGCTAGTGGCACTTGGGCGATCACAGAATCGGGCATGCCACCATCCGTGTTGTGCCGCGCCACCCGATCACGGACCTAGTACATATAGTCGGCCCTCATTAGGGGGCTGCACGCAGAGTATTGCGACCCAGGGATTGCGGAGTTTCGGAAGAGTCAAAGACGTACTCCGCCGAAACGCGAAAGAGGGGCGGTCCTCAAAAGGACCGCCCCTCTTCTTAAGATCTACGTTTTGTCGCTTT
>JABIGL010000084.1 GCA_018650185.1 Chloroflexota bacterium | reverse complement strand
CGGGTGTGAACGTCAAAACAGATCTCTACGTCAGGCAGCGCATTTCGCACCCCGCCGATTTGTTCCACGGCACGCTTGATCGACTCACGTGGTTCCAGGATGCCGTGACCATCGGAATCGTTGTAGGGGCCCGATGTCTGGGGCTGGTGCCATCGCACGAACTTCCAGCCGCGATCCACGTGGGCTTTGCAGTCGTCGATCAACTCTTCAAGCGTGTTGCCGTTTACGTGCGGGTAGCAGACGACCTTGTCACGGACCGGTCCGCCGAGGAGCTTATAGACGGGCATATCGACGGACTTGCCCTTGATGTCCCAGAGGGCGATGTCGATTGCGCTGATGGCGCAGCCGTAGACCGTGTCGGCCGGGAAGAAGTTGGCCCGGAACATCTTCTGCCAGAGCTTTTCGGTTGACCACGGGTCTTGCCCGACCACGACCTCGGACAGGTGCTCTATCGCGGTCTCGATGGCATTGCCCCAGTTCCGTATGCCGATCTCACCGAGACCGTAAATACCGGCATCTGTCTCCACCTTCACGATGAAGTAGCCGCGTCCATCCGAATCCTGGACCGGGAACGACTTGATTGCGCTGACTTTCAACTGGAGCTCCTGTTCATGAGTTCTGGTTACTGGTTGTTAGGGGCGGAGCTTGCTCCGCCCGGTTGTGCGATCTTTCGGGTTGCCGGATTCTCTGTTCTTTTACGATTTACGGGCGGGTCAAGCCCCACCCCTACGCGTTATTTACCTACCAGTTCGTTTGTGAACCGTCGTCACGAAACAGCTGTGGCGTCCACGCCTGCGGATTGATCCGGTTTGCCTCTGCTGCATCCTCGTCGAACACTATTCCCAGTCCCGGCGCGTCGTGACAGGAAGCGTAGCCATCCTCCCAACCGATCTGCTGCGGGAACAGGTCCGTGGCGAAGGTCCCGGGACGTTTCGGCATTTCCTGCACGCCCACGTTTGTAGAGGCCATTGTGAGTGACACGCATGCGGCAGCACTCACAGGGCCAAGTGGGTTATGCGGGACGATGTCGATGTAGTGAGTTTCCGCCCAATGGGTGATCTTGAGCGCCTCCGTCAACCCTCCGACTATGCACAGGTCAATCCGTGCGTAATCTATGGTCTCCTGTTCGATCACCTCGCGGAAAGGCCACTTGGATGACCACTGCTCACCGGCGGCTATAGGCAGGTTGATGTTGGCGGCGATCTTTCGGTAACTGGCCGGATTCTCGGATCGAATCGGATCTTCTATAAAGAAAGGTTTGAACTCTTCGAGGTCCCGGCACATCTCGATAGTGTTTCGGGTGTCGAGACGGGTATGAACATCAAAGCAGATGCCTATGTCTGGTCCGACGACTTCACGGACGGACCTCATCTGTTCGACGGCCAGTCGCATCGACTTCAGCGGCTCAAGTCGTCCGTCGTTGCCCTGGTACTCCAGTTCTCCATGCGTTTCCGGTTGTCCCCAGCGCACGAACTTCCAGCCCTCATCCACCGCCTGCTTGCAGTTGTCGACGAGCCCTGCCAGGGTCTTGCCCTGTGTGTGCGGGTAGCAAACGACCCTGTCACGAACCGGTCCACCCAATAGCTTGTAGACCGGCATATCTACCGACTTGCCCTTGATGTCCCACATGGCGATGTCGATGGCACTTATCGCACACATGTACACCTTGTCCGCCGGGAAGAAGTTGCCCCGGAACATCTTCTGCCAGTGCTTCTCGGTCGACCACGGATCCTCACCTATCAGTAAGTCGGACAGGTGATCGACGGCGCTGCCGATGGCGTTGCCCCAGTTCTTGATCCCTACCTCACCGATGCCATCGATTCCGGCGTCCGTGTAGACCTTGACGAAGAAATACGCGTTTCCTTCGGCGTCGGCCACCGGGAAGGTTTTGAGTTCTGTGATTTTCAATTAGGGACTTTCTATGCGGTGTTGCGTAAGGCGGTGCTTGCTCCACCCTGACGTTCTCCGGCGTTAACCGTTCCAGCTTGATCCGAAATTGCCGTCGAAGAAATGATCGCCAACATCGTTTCGCACGCGATCACGCGTCTCTTTGGGTCGTACGTCTTCCGGCAGGTCGTTCACGTCACCGCCGTATCCGATCATGAGGAGGAAGCAAACGTTGTGGTCGTCTGGCACACCTATCGCGGCCTTGACCTTCCCTTCATCCCAGCCGCCAATTGCGTGGGTCCGGAGTCCCTGGTGGGTGGCCTCGAGCATCATATTCTGGCCGGCGAATCCAACGTCCAGCATCTTTTTCGCGGCTGAGTTGGGGCGTTCCGGGTCAGGGGCATTGGTCGCGAATACGACTACCAGCGGTGCGTTTTGCGCCCAGACCTTATTTCCCGCAGCCATGGCTTCGTTCAGATCAGCCCGTGAGCTGCCGTCGCGAACCAGCGTGATACGCCACGGCTGTCCGTTGCCGGAAGACGGTGCCCATCGTGCTGCCTCTATCAGGGCGTTGATCTTGTTGTCTTCGATGGGGCGGCTGTCAAAAGCAACGACGCTCTTGCGCTCGACGATTTCGTTGATCAGATCTACACCCAATGCGGTCTCAACCATAATTCTTGCTCCCTGGATTCTGTTAGCCGAAGTGCGGCCGTACGTCGGTGTTAAATGCGTTCAAATTTTCGATTGTCTGTTCTGTGGAGTTACCCACTACCGAAAGGACCATGTAGTCAACGCCTGCGGCCCGGTAACTCTCGATGTCCTCAATGATCTGCGCCGGTTCGCCCGTCATCAAGCCGCGCTGTTCGCTGTGATCATGGCCCGTGTCATTACTCCCCATGGTGACGCCGGTGCGGATCGAAATGCCAACCTCATCGGGTTCACGTCCTGCGGTTTCACAGGCCGCAATGAGATTTGATCGCTGCGCTGATACCTCGTCCGGGGTCAGCCGAATGCAGTGCCAGCTATCGCCGTATTCAGCAGTTCGCCGAAGCGCACGGCTTGAGTTACCACCTATCCAGACCGGAACGCGGGGATGTTGGATGGCCTGTGGAAACAGTTTCATACCATCCAACTGAACGTGGTCACCTGAAACGCTCGGATCGCCGCTCTTCTCAGAAGCCCGGAAAAGATCCAGGTGTTCGTCCGTTACGGCACCACGTTGCTCAAATGAAGCATCCATCGAGTCAAACTCTTCCGGCATCCATCCCGTGCCGACGCCAAGTATCAATCGACCATTCGAAAGCTGATCCAGTGTGTTCAGCATCTTGGTGTTCAGGACCGCGTTTCGGAACGGCAACACAAGGACGCTGACTCCGAGCCGAGTGTTCTCCGTTCGGCCGGCGGCGTACGAAAGCGTCGTAACAGCCTCCAACACGTTCTGAGCGTCGGGATCAGCGAGGCCGGGGCCGTACATATCGGGATAACGGTCGACGAGATCGTTTGGATAAACGGTGCGGT
>JABIGL010000202.1 GCA_018650185.1 Chloroflexota bacterium | reverse complement strand
TTCGACGTTTAGCAGGATCTACACGTGCAGGTAATCGAGACCGTCGCTGAGATGCACGCCGTGCGGGCATCTATGACCGGACCGGTTGCGGTCGTTCCCACACTGGGCGGTCTGCACGCGGGCCACGAAGCCCTGATTCATGCGGCTCGAAAACGCGCCGGAACGGTGGTCACGACCCTGTTCTTAAATCCGACGCAGTTCGGACAGAACGAGGACCTTGCCCGGTACCCGGCAAACCGGGAACGGGATCTTGAGATCATGCGCAAGGCTGGCGTAGATGCGGTATTCGTGCCGTCGGTGGAAGAGATGTACCCGCCAGACGACCACTTTGCCGTGGATCCTGGCCCTATTGCCGATGTACTTGAGGGCGAACATCGACCAGGTCATATGCGTGCCGTCGCAACCGTGGTAGCCAAATTGTTCAACGCCACCCGGCCAGATCTCGCCTACTTCGGTGAAAAAGACGGTCAGCAGCTTGAAGTTGTAACCCGTATGTCGCGAGATCTTCGTTTTGGCATCGAGATTGTTCCAGTGCCAACGGTTCGCGATGAACGTGAACTGGCGTTAAGTAGCCGACTCGCCTATCTCACAGATAAAGAGCGTGCCGCCGCGGAGGTCGTTTACCGGGCGCTCTGCGCCGCACGTGATCACTGGGACGATGGTGAACGATCCAACGTAGAACTGGAAAACATCATGAAATCCGTGATCGCATCGGAAAGCATGGCTACACTGGGTTACGCCGTTGTTGTCGATCCCGACACATTCGAGCGTCACGCCGAGACAAACATTACGTCCGGTGCATGGGCGTTGATTGCGGTGACCATTGGGACGACAAGACTGATCGACAACCTTCGGCTTAATTGAAGCTCAAACACCCAGATAGATGTGGACCGCCACGGTCTCGCCAGGTGACATAACGCATTGCGAATTCTGATCTCTAACGATGATGGGGCGTTCAATCCGGCCCTCTGGGCGATGGTCGAGGCCGTGAAAGATCTCGGCGATGTGATCGTTTCAGCCCCCGACCGTGACCGTAGTGGTGTCGGTGCGTCCCTCACTTTGAACGACCCACTGCGCGCAAAACCGATCAACGCGCCCGTGTCCGGGGTCGAGGCCTGGGCGGTTGAGGGCACGCCGGGCGATGCCGTCATTCTCGGGATCAGAGAGTTGTCGAAAGAACCGGTAGATCTACTTCTAAGCGGCATGAACCCCGGCAACAACGTCGGGGCTGACCTTACAGTCTCCGGCACGATAGGCGGCGGCCTGCAGGGCTACCTGAACGGCGTCGCAACAGCCGCTATCTCCGTTGGACTGACCGTCGATGCCGGATCATCCGTAGTGGGCGCGGCGGTACATGATCTGGCGAAGTCGATGCTTCAACACGTCGCTGATGGCGGACCAAAGCCCTTCCTGAACGTCAACTTCCCCAAGCTCAGTGACGGCCCGTACAGTGGGGCGATGTTGGCCAGACCAAGTCAGCGAATCCCCGGCGCCTCGGAAACCGTGGAGACGGAGAAACGCGGTGTACGAACGATTTTCTGGATCCACCGTCCGCCATCAGCCCTGAACGAAACGTCTCAGGGTGAACCCGATACCGATGTCTGGGCGATGCGAAACAGCTGGGTGTCGTTGACGCCACTCGATGGCGGACTGGCGCAGGCCAGCCACAAGGGTTTTGCCACCGATGCGGTCAATGTGCTGGACAGTGCAGTGAAGAACCACAAGAGCCAGTAGACGGACGAAGCCGCCGGCTAACCGGCTCGCCGGGCTGGTTTTGGGGGGCTTACTGGACCGCGTCAGCAGCGGCGTGAAGCCTCGTGGCGCCTTCGTTCATACCTTTACTCAGCAGGTCGACTTCGCTTGAGTAGCAGATGATCTTGGCTCCGGCCTTGATCCACTGCTCGCCCTGCTCGATGGAGCTGACCAGCATCGACACCTGCTTGCCGTGTTTAACAGCGCCCTCGATCAACCGCGTCCGGTACTCGTCGATCACCTTTGCCTGATCCGGTGTAGCGAAGACCCCAAGCTCCTGCGCAAGGTCTGACGGGCCAAGCGTCACGGCATCAATCCCCGGAACGCTCATGATCTCGTCCAGGTGATCGAACGCCTGTTGGGACTCGAACATGATGGTGGTATGGATTTGCTTGTTGATAAAGTTCTGCGTCTCGCCAATCGGGCCGTGCTCGTAGTCGGTACCAGGTCCAAATCCGGCCATACCACGCAACCCATCCGGGGCGTAGTGCGATGCACTCGCCACCTCTTCCGCGATCTCCGGCGTATCGACCTGCGGGATGTGGAGACACCACACACCGGAGTCCAGTAACCGGGTGATCCATTCACGGTTGCCTTCAGGGGGGCGAACCGTGATCGGAAAGCCCAGCGCACGGGAGAGAAGAGCGAAGTTGCCGATGGTCTCCATCGAAGGTGAAGAATGCTCGATATCCACCCGGGCGTAGTCCATCCCGGCTGACTGCATCAGCGTCAGGATGGCGGGATTACGGGCCATGTTGACCCAGGAGCCTATCTGCGCCTTGCCGTTGGCCAGGTTTTCCTTCATCGGGTTGGTTCGCATTGTTGATCCCTGTGTATGAGGTGTTTTGGCGCACCCGTTGGTGTGACGTGCTGCTGTGCCCGGCAAATATACTTCAGCGGCTCGTCTTCAGTGGAACTACCGCCCCAATCTTGTAGAAGGAATCTGGACCGTATGCCAAATAAGTCCATCGCCCCGTACGGATCTTGGCGATCACCGATCACGGCGGAACTCGTTTCGACCGCCGGGGTGCGCCTGAGCTCGGTCTCAACAGATGGCGATGATGTGTACTGGCTGGAGGGTCGTCCGACGGAAGGGGGGCGCAGTGTGCTGGTGGTTCGGCGGTCAGATGGCACTATCGAAGACGTGACGCCGGAAGGATTCAACGTCAGGACTACGGTGCACGAGTACGGCGGTGGGGCTTACATCGTCCAGGATGGAATCGCCTATTTCTCCAACTTTTCAGATCAGCGCTTATATCGACAGGCGGCTGGGGACGCTCCGGGGCCGATTACGCCGGATACCAATTCAAATGTCCGTTTTTCCGATGGGCGAGTGACGACGGATGGAAGTGCCATGTACTGCGTCCGGGAGAGTCACCCGGAAAACGGTGATGAGGCGGTCAACGAGATCGTTCGTTTGTTGCTGGACGGGTCCGGCGATCAGACAGTGATCGCAACAGGTCGGGATTTTTACGCAGCGCCACGTTTAAGCCCCGATGAACGCCGAATCTCCTGGCTTACCTGGGACCACCCGAATATGCCCTGGGACACCTCGTTTCTGGAGGTGGCGGAACTTGGAACTGATGGGCAGGTTTCCGTGCCGAAGGTTGTAGTGGGCCGAGATGACGTTTCGATCTATCAGCCGGAGTGGGGGCCTGATGGACGACTCTATTTCGTATCGGATGAGTCCGGCTGGTGGAACTTGAATGTGCTAGGCGATGACGGGGACCCCGTTCCTCTCGCGCCAATGGAGGCGGAGTTTGGGCATCCGATGTGGGGGCTGGGCGCGTCCACCTACGGTTTCATGCCTGACGGCCGAATATTGGCGACATGGAGCAGGGACGCAATCGCGCGGATGGGAGTTGTCGATCCTAACGGCGGAGAACTAACACCGCTGAACATTCCGTTCACGTCCCTGGGCGCTTCGTACGGGAACGTGGCGATTCTCAACTCAGGCGAGGATCCGCAGGCCGTTGCGCTCGGCGGGTCATCCAGTTCTGGAGCCGCCGTGGTCTCGATTGATTTGAGCGATGGATGGGTCGAGGTTCTCAAACGAGGCAGCACCGCATCCGTTGATCCCGGTTACCTGTCGGAGGCGGAGCCGATCTCGGTCCCTGTTGGGGATGGCCAAACCTCGTATGTGATCTGGTATCCACCAAAAAACGCTGATCATGACGGTCCGTCAGGCGAAAAGCCGCCACTGGTGGTGATCAGCCACGGCGGGCCGACCTCGCAAACCGATGGATCGCTAAGCATGGGAATCCAGTTCTGGACCTCCCGTGGGATTGGCGTTGTGGACGTTAACTACCGCGGAAGCTCTGGCTACGGGCGTGCCTACCGGGACGCTCTACAGGGCACGTGGGGTCTGGCGGACGCCGAGGATTGCATCGCAGCGGCGCGGTACCTCGTGGACAAAGGGCTGGTTGATGGGTCTCGACTCACGATCCGTGGAGGCAGTGCGGGCGGTTACACAACGCTGGTTGCGCTGGCATTCCACGACGAGTTCGCCGCCGGGGCGAGCTACTACGGCGTGGCCGACCTGACGGCACTCGCCGAGGACACACACAAGTTCGAGTCACATTACCTGGACGGTTTAATCGCGCCGTATCCGGAAGGAAAGGCCGTCTACGACGAGCGTTCGGCAATCAAACACGTTGACGGTTTGTCTGCTCCCTTGATCCTGTTCCAGGGCCTGGAGGACAAGGTCGTTCCTCCCGAACAGGCGCGGATGATGGCGGACGCGTTGCGTACACGAGAAATCCCGTTTGCGTTACTTGAGTTCGACGGCGAGCAACACGGATTCAGAAAAGCCGGGAACGCTATCCGAAGCCTGGAAGCGGAACTCTACTTCTACGGGCGTATCCTGGGCTTTGAACCTGCGGATGAGATCGAACCGGTCGTGATCGAGGGGCTTCGGTAACGTCATTCTCGAGATGTTGGGAATCTGGAACGACATCCGTCGGTGACAACTCGTTTGGAGGGGGACCGCCGGTCAGGCGGCTTGGCACCACATCAGCGCTCTAAACCGAACGCACCGCGCATCCAAGTCCACAATTCATCGGGCAAACCCAGATCCGGGACACCACATCAGCACCAAGCACCGGCGACGCATCCTTCGTCTTCAACGTCACCACACCCCTGTACGGCGCGTACTCCAGGATCTCCACCTCGACACCCGGCACCAAGCCGTTGCTCACCAGATACTCCAGCAAATCCGGGTCCTCTTCCGGAATCCGATCCAACCGCAAGGGCTGTCCCACCGGAGCTTCATTGATCGTAGAACTCGCCGGGCAAGGGCTGTAACCACTCCCTGGGATTGGGTGACCGAAGGGACAGGTAGTCGGATTGTTCAGCGTGACCCTGATTCGCTCCTCAAGCTCATCGGAAATCGCATGTTCAAGCCGATGCGCCTCAACGTGGGCGTTTGCAAGGTCCAGTCCCAGCATATCGACCACCATGCGCTCGGCGAGTCGATGCCTTCGAACCATCTGTTCGGCCAGCCGGGTGCCGTCGGTTGTTAGCTCGATCTCACGATGTGATCCGTGAGTGATGAGGCCTTCTTTCTCCATCCGGCGCAACATACCGGCAATGGACGGGGCCGAAGTTCCGAGTCCTTCAGATTCGGGCGTGCGCTTGAGCTGATCCACGAGGTGAGCGTTCGTAACCGTCAACCCCTGCTCTTGGACCATATAGATGGAGAGGAGATAGTTCTCGGCGGCCTGCGTCAGACGCGGTTCGGCCCCGGCAGTCTTGCCGCCTTTAGCTTTCTTAGCCCGTCCGGACGGTTTTTTAGAATCAGCCATCGTGGTTCGAGGCTAGCAACGGTGGCAACCGCAGTCAACGGCCAGGGTGGGAATCGTATTGACGGGATGAAGCATCTTTTGGGAGATCGTCATTCCCGAGTAGTCGGGAATCTAGATACGGAGCTGCTACCCATAAAACCGTTAATTCATTCGAAATGTTCTCTGGATTCCCATCTTCATGGGAATGACGTAGCCGGACGAAGCGCATCCAACGCTCGACCACTTATTCGTCGATCGCTATCTCGCTTCCGCAATCGGAACCAAGATTGTCGAAATCCGCATTGAGAGCGACATTGCCCGGTGCTACCATTTGAAGTTCGTGAGTACGCGCATCCCCGTCGGCAATCGGCGGAGGTAACAACGCAAGGCCTGCGACGCTCCGGAGTAGCTCAGCGGTAGAGCGGTCGGCTGTTAACCGATTGGTCGCAGGTTCGATTCCTGCCTCCGGAGCCAGATTCCTCTCCTTTCATAGGTGAGTCGAGTCACGATCTCTCTCCGAGACTGGTGCCTGTCCATCGTCGTAACGCGATACAGCTCAATCCCGCCGCGTCTTGATCTCGTCGTATAGCATGCGCCCTCACCTCCATCGGCCACTTCCCCTTCAACGAATGAGAGCCACGACATGAAGATCGAGCAAATCTCGGTAACGGTGTTCAACACCCCATCCAAAAAGCTCAACGACACTGACGGCCACACCCACCCCGGGCCTGAGCACGACTCGGAAGAGGCCATGCTCACCATCATCACCGACGATGGCCACTCCGGCTACTCGTTCGAGTCTCCTGAAGTCCTTCGGCCCCACTTGATGGAGAACTACGTCAAGAAGGTCTTCATGGGCGAAGACGCGTTGGATCGGGAGCGACTATGGATCAACCTCGCGAAGTGGCAGCGTGGCAGCGCAAACAACCTCACAGATCGCACCCTCTCTGCCGCAGAACTGGCTCTCTGGGACCTGACGGGCCGTGCGCTAGACACCCCTGTGTGGAAGTTGCTGGGCGGCTACCGGGACAAGGTCCTCGCCTACGGATCGACCATGTGCGGCGACGAGATGGATGGTGGACTGGCCACTCCTGAGGACTATGGCAGGTACGCAGAGTGGATGGTCGAACGCGGATACAAAGCCATAAAGCTCCACACGTGGATGCCGCCGGTCGAGTGGGCGCCAAACGTCAAGATGGATATCAAGGCATGCGCCGCGGTTCGTGAGGCCGTGGGTCCAGATTTCCCCCTGATGCTGGACGCAAACCACTGGTACTCCAGGATGGAGGCGCTTGAGCTCGGGAAAGGGATCCAGGCGCTGGACTACTACTGGTACGAAGAGCCGATGGACGAGCACTCGACGGAGTCCTACCGCTGGCTCGCTGAACAGCTTGAAATTCCGATCATTGGCCCCGAGTACGCTTACGGGAAGTTCCACACCCGGGCGGAGTGGATCACGAGCAAGGCATGTGACATCACCCGAGTCGGGGTGCAGGACGTGGGTGGGATCAGCCCGAGCATGAAAGTCGCCCATCTTGCCGAGTCGTTCAACATGGATTGCGAGATCCACGGCGGGGGCGCAGGCAACCTGGCGGTCATCGGAGGAGTCTCAAACACCAACTGGTACGAACGTGGCCTGCTGCACCCATTCGTCGATTACGACGAAGTACCCGCGCACCTGAACAGCATCGTCGATCCGATGGACGAGGATGGCTACGTACCGATGCCCACGCTTCCCGGCCTTGGCGAAGACATCAACTTCGAGTACATCGCAGAGCGCACGGTTTCGACGCATTGACCTGGTAGGGGCCAGGGAAGTTTGGCAGGGCGGCGAGGAGCGATCCGACTGGTCGATTCCGGGCATTGCCAGTGATGTCGCCGCCGTGATGGACGCGGAACGGATTGAGCGGGCTGGCTTGATCGGCCATTCAATTGGCGGCGGAGTAGTGCTTTACGCCGCCCGCTCTCTTGAGGATCGAGTGTGTGGCGTGATGGGAGCCATGAGGGCCATGATGGAAGCCGGTGCAACGTTGGAACTCGCAAAATCCCTGCAGATCCCAATTGCGACGATCAATGCCCCGGATTCGTTGATCAATCGTGACCTCGCCGCTGACGCGGGTATCGAGGTCCGAACGATGGGCCGCGGTGGGCATTTCGTGATGCTCGAAGACCCATCGGGGTTCAACCAGATCGTCGGCGATCTGTTGAGGGCGATGTTTTGGTCGGGATCCCGTGGGATTAACTCGTCTGCAAGCGCCATAGCCACACTCCCGTGAACACCAGTGACAGCCCGATGCCGTTGTTGAGGATCATGTTTCCTGCGGCCCACATATAGCGCTCGTCTCGAATCAACTGGCCGGTGTTGGATTCGAGTTGGATCCAACTTCAAGTTCGTTTTGGCGCCTCCGAATCCGCACCGAATGCTCTTGTACTCGGACGAAAGCTAGAGCCCAACTCACTCCGGAAATCGGAGCTCCTAAAGCTTGCTTGAATGTGATGCCGCTCTCTCGGTTACTTGCATCGAACTGAATGATTTCAAAGAAGCTGGCAATGAAAACAGCGATGAGGAGCAACAACAGCACCGGTAAAACTGCTTTGTAGTCCTTACGTGCTCTCTGAAGAGCAGAATTTGACGACCAGTACTGCACACTTAGATAGGGAGTCGGGAGCCAAATAAACATGAGTGCATTGCCGAGGGCAAATGCCGTTCCAAACAATGCGATCATCTCGAACACGGCCGGATCGTTGTCTGCAATCCACGTGATATCGTCCCACATCACGACCGATCCAATTACGATCCAGATGATCGAAGATCCGACGGCCGGCACGTAAGAATATTGGTCAGCAAAGAGACCGTTTCGGGCGGTCAGGTACAAGAAAACGACGTTCAGAACTAGGACCACACCAAACACGATGAAAGGTGGCCAATAATTTCCTGAAATCCCATAAGCCCACTCTAGGAACAGCATCGCGGATGGAAGGTACAACAACGCGATCACGGACCAAATGACATGACTATGTTGCTTGGATCCGCTCAACTGCAGCCTCCAGATCGTGACTAACAATCCTGACCATGTCCGGGGAATATCGTAGTTTAAAAATCAAACCTGAATTGCGTCTTGGTTATCAACCGCTACATCAAATGCTGCAGATTAACTCGTCTGCAAGCGCCCTAGCCACACTCCCGTGAACACCAGTGACAGCCCGATGCCGTTGTTGAGGATCATGTTTCCTGCGGCCCACATGTAGCGCTCGTCTCGGATTAGCTGGCCGGTGTCGAATGCGAAGGTAGAGAACGTGGTGAAGGCGCCCAGGAAGCCGACCAGCACCGCTATCCGTAACTCGCCCGTGAGTAGATCGTGCTCTTCAGCCAGCGAGTAAAGTAGGCCGAAGACGAACGATCCGATGGCGTTGGCCGCAAGGATGCCCCAGGGGAAGCCGGAATCCGCGGTCCGCTGTACCCACGTCGCAACGGCATACCTGCCTAGCGTGCCGAGTCCCCCGGCGGCAAACAGGAAGAAGAAGCGTTCCATCAGGCGCACCCGCCGAACCGGCGTGGCGGTAGGAGTGCCATGGACGACGGAATGTCCAACCCGGCTAAGCCTCGAACCTGAGACAGCTCATCGTCCTCGTAATTCCCGGCACCGCCTGGACCTCGTCGTGGATGATCGAACCCAATTGATCCAGATCACTGGACTCAAGCACCGCCACAACGTCGTACGGCCCGGTCACTCGATCAGCCTGAACCGTCGCCGGCATAGCCCGCACGGTCTCCAGCACGTTGTTGCCCTCGCCTGCCGACGCCTCGATTAAGAGGTATGCACGGACGTTATCAACCATGATCATTTCTGACCTTTCGCTTATAGGCGATCGTCGACTACGCCGCATTATATGGCCCAGAGGGTATTGCTACTGGCCGCGCGTCCTTCTCCCACCGGTGTTGGAATTTCAGGACGACAAAAATCGCCCGGTCGTCGCACTTAAACGCTGTCGTGAGCGTTGTTCCCGAAGCCACACCTGTCGGCCCGTGCCGCGCCGATCCTTAAGCCCGAGAAACCTCGACCACAGTCCCCGGCTGAACGGATCGCAGCACTGTTGAGTCGCCCTCCATCATTCCCAATACGTTTACAGCGCTCGCAGGCCGAATCTCATCACCTTGAGACATCGGGGTTAGGCCGAAGAACAGGCAGAGCGCACTCCCGGGAGGCCAGTAGGCGATGGCCCCGAGATCGACCGTCTCCTGCGCCGTATCGTCCCCTTCAGCGCTCACGGGGATCGAAAAATAAATCTCATCGCCCCAGGTGTTGGCGGCGGCTTTGATGGTCAGCGCCTCCCAGAGGAGGTCTGCCGTCGGCGAATCATTGAGCTGGCCATCGATAGTCACATCACCGGCGCGGATCGTGATCCTACGGTCACCCGTTTCAGGCATCAGGTCCGGTCCTTCTTCCAAAGCTCCCATAGCTTGCGGGTCTCGTCGTTGAACGGGTAGTAAGAGCTTGGCGACTCTCCGGTCCGGATCGTGTGCTCTAGCACCGCCTGCTCCATCTCGTCGTGCTCGACAGCCCAGGGCAGTATCCCTTCCGCCAGTTGCGAAGGCAGCACGATCACGCCGTCATCGTCACCCATCACGATGTCCCCGGGCCACACCAGCACGCCGCCACACTGGATCGGCTCGTTCACCTGATAGGGGAGTATGTGATCCTCGCCCACGATAGAGGTCGAACCCCCGGCGTAGACCGGGTAGCCGTACTCCGCCACCGCAGCACCGTCACGAACTGACCCATCAGTGACAAGCCCGGCGCCCTTGCGGGTTAGGATGCGTGAGTAGACGACATCGCCGCCGGTGGAGACGTTTGAGAGCCGCATAGCGTCGGTGACCAATGCGTAACCCGGGCCAACACTATCCACCGCCCGCCAGCGGGGCGTCTCGTTGAAGCCATCGCCGTGCTCACCTGTCGCAATTCGCTCGGCGAGATCTGGGCGAACCGGAAGGCTTCGGAGCGTCACTGCTCGGGCACAAAGCCGTCGACCCTTGACCAGCGGTTTCACGCCCTCCATGAACACTTTGTGATAACCCCGCTGCCGCAGAGCGCTCAAGACGGTTGCGTTGGATACCTCGGACAGTTGAGCTAGGAGCTCGTCCGAAACCTGTGCTGTTGGTTCAGTCACGACAACTCCAATTTTTTCAGTGGACGGAAACGATGAGCCAGATCCGAATCTGATTCGTACATGTTTCCGGAGGCGAACAGTAGATCCCGGTGCCGCACGGAGTTGGCCTTTATGGGATCAAGAACCGTATCCAGAATCACGAAGGCCGGAAGTATAGCAAGCGGTATCCAGGTGAATAAGACCACCGTTCCTTTGCTAGACTCGCCTCTCGTAATCACATCGTCAACGAGATGCCAGCACCGACGGACCTCGGTGCATCGTCAACAAGAGCCGGAGGCCCCTTTGGCCCAACGTGAACTGGTCAGCAAACCACGGAACTCAGTGCGCAAATTCTGGGACGACGTGCTGGACCCGCGCCGGCGTGCCATCATGGGCGGATTCATGATCGCTGTCGCAGTACTGGCAGTAATTTCCGCAGGTTTCGAAAACGTGACGCTTGGCGGCGCGGCGATGTCTGTATACATGGGCGTTATCGTCAGCCTGATCCTGGCGCGGCGAGGCTTTTATGCCGATCTAACATCGGTGTACGTCGACAGGGACGGCGAGAGGGTTGAGACACGTCAGAAGGTTCGACCCGTCCTCAAGCCTGACAAGGTCCAGCCACTCCACGATCCGGCCACGATGTCGGCCGACGATGCATTGGATCGTTATCCGCCCAGTACCCGGGTCATGGGCGTTATTCATGATGGAGAGGTGCGTGCCTACCCGCTGGCAGTGCTCAGCTACCGGGAGGTCGTCCATGACAGCCTTGGGGGCGTACCTGTTGCGGTCACCTGGTCGCCCTTCTGTTACACGGCACGCGCTTACCTGACTCCTCCCGATGACCCGATCAAGTTTGGATCCACCGGTCGTGTGGTCGTCAATTCTCCGGTGATGTATGACACCGAAACGCACGTGCGCTGGATTCAGTACCTTGGCGCTCCGCTGGAAGGGCCGGACATTGACTATCGGCTGACGGAGATCCCTTCACTCAATACCACACTCGAAGCGTGGCTTGATGCCTACCCGGAGTCGGAGGTTATCGATGATCGCGTCGCCCCGAACCTTGATCTGTTTGATAGGTACTACGCCGGTGGACGGGCAGGCATGCACCGCGCTCCCCACCGAGACGCACGATGGCCTCCCAAGGAGATCGTCGCCGGGGTCGATCTCAACGACGACGCTTGTGCTTTTCCGATGTCCTGGCTCCAGATCGAACCCGTGGTGAACGAGACGGTGGGCGGCACACCGCTTGTCGTTGCGTACGAGGAGCAAAGCGCTTCCGTGGTGGTGTTCAAAGCCGAGACGGCAGACGGACGGACCCTGACATTTGAGCCAGGGATCTGGGATGAAACGGAAGAGGAAGACGGCGAGGAACTCTCGGCTGATGAGTCGGAAGATGACACAACAATGGAACTGGAAGACGACAACGACGAGGAGTGGGAAGAAGAGTCTGAGTACGAGCCGATGATGCTGTACGACATCGAAACGGGAAGCCAGTGGCAGGCCACAAACGGGACCTGTGTCGAAGGAGAGCTCGAAGGAGAGCAACTCGAACCGATCGCAGGTGGACTGTCATTCTGGTTCGCCTGGACCAATTTCCACCCGTCCACACGTCTCCCCCCGCGCCCTGACCTGAGCGGTCTCGCTCCCGATTCAGAGAGCGCCGTTTAACGTGGCATCGTCGTCTGCGAAACCCGGTCCAGGTAACGGTCCTGGCGGATCCCTGACCGGGGTGGTCCTTGCTGGCGGCAACTCATCACGCATGGGCAAACCAAAACCGCTTGTCGTACTCGGCGGCCAACTCGTCCTTGCCCGTATCAAGCTGGCCCTGGAACGGATTTGCGATGAAATCGTCCTGGTCGTTGCGCAGGATCAGGATGACGCCACGCCTGATACCGGCATTGCCCTCGGTATGCACATCGTCGCGGACCGACTGCCGGGCGCTGGGCCGCTGGCTGGCATTGAGGTCGGTCTGAAATCGGTCGAGACCCCGCTGGCCTTCCTTGTCGCGGCCGACCACCCGTTCCTGTCTTCAGACCTGATAGCGGGTATGGCGGATATCGCAAGAGAAGGCTCGTACGACGCGGTTGTACCCTCGTATGACGGCCGTATGGAGCCATTGCACGCCATTTACTCACCCAGCGCCTGGCTCCCGAACATCACGTCGGCTTTGGATAATGGCCGGAGATCGATTTACGATCAGATAAACCACGCCGTGGAGTCCGGCAGCCCGCGCGTCCACGTTCTGGAAAACGAAGAGCTGGCAGCGCTGGACCCCAACGGTCGAAGTCTGTTCGACATCGATACCCCGGCCAGCCTTGAAACGGCACGCCAGATGCTCGGAACGTCAAGCGTCGTGCGCCCGGATATTCGACCGGGCGGCCTGTAGACCCCTACTCGTACCTGAGCGCCTCTGACGGGTAGATTCGTGCTGCCTGTCGCGCCGGAATGAAGGTCGCAAGCAGTGAGGCAACCAACGCTATACCTACGATGGTCAATACCGTCGGCCAGGGAATTACGAACGAAATATCGTCCACGCTGTCGCCGATGTCGTTAATGATGTTCCAGCTAATTAACGCACCCAGTCCAACTCCAAGAGCAGAACCAAGCACTGTGACGAAGACAGACTCCATCAGGAACTGAATCTGGATCATGCGGCTCTTGTAGCCGATGGCCCGCATCATGCCGATGGCGTGCCTGCGCTCTACAACAGCCCTGAACGACAGCACCCCAAGCGAGGCGACGCCGACAACCAGGCCCAGCCCCATGAAACCCTGGAACAGACGATTAAACGCCTGGTTCTGGGCGATCCCGGTCTTTATCTCGTCCAGGGTGTCTATCGCCTCCATGCTGTTGTCCAGGAACACCGTCTCCATTGCCGCCGCAACCCGCCCCGAATCAACACCTTCGCTCAGACGAATCCTGAACGTCGTGAATGGTAGTGAGTTTCCAGACAGATCTGTGAACACATCGTCCCGGGTGACCAGGTTGGCGACAGGCCCGCCATCAAATTCAAAAGCCTCGGCGAACTGGTCTATCGCTCCGATAACGGTCCGAGCAGATGTCGCACCCCGGCCGCGGGCCTGTCGCAGCTCGACCTCAAAAGCGTTTATGGGGCCGGTCTCGTCCTGGGAGAGACCTTCGATAGAGAACTGAGCGCCTCCGAACTGGATATCGCCGTCGTTGCCTTCCAGAAGATCTCCACCGATAACCGCGAGAGTCGGGTCGTTTGCCAGCGCATTCCAGATCCCCTCCGACACCGCAACCGGATCTTCAAGCGGCGTGCCTGTCGGTAGGTATGTAGGATCGAAATGTGTGATCTCAAGAAGCGTCTCTTCCAGGTACGTCTTCTCCGCGCCACGTACGCCAAGACCCAGGAAGCGCTGCTCCAGGGCGCTACTCTGACGCGCCTCGGCCGGGATGTCCGTATGCCGTGCAATCACTTCAAAATCAGCAGCGTTCAAGTTGTCTGCGGCTCCGATAGCTGCTTCGATATCCGTAACCGGGAGATCGATGCTCGTCTCGGCACGTATATCGAAACCACCCGTTACACGGTCAGGCGTCTCATCAAGGTCGCTACCGATCGTGTTCAGGATGGCAAACACCATCATTGTGAAGATCACCAGAGAAAACATGGCAACCGTTAGTCCCGTCCGGAACTTCGCAGACATCGGGTAGGCGATTGCTGGTTTGAGGATCGCCTTGATCTGAGGTGAACCGCCGAACAGCGCCTCAAGACCGCGCGTAATTAGATCGGCGTTGTACATCACCAACCAGACGGCTGATGCGACCATCCAGGTGCCCGACAGGATGAACATCTCGATGCTGCCAGTCAGTTCGCCCGTGAGGAATTCGAGCGCGTCGAACGGCAACGCCCAGAACACGAGAATCGTTGCGCCGATGAATGTGTAAGAGACTCGATCCGCTGCCGATTCACGGGTGCCCGCGCGACGAAGTGCTCTTCGGATAAATAAACCGATTCCGACCAGGGTCAGACTGACGCCCAGCGTCCAGAAAGATGCCAGATCAGTCGAGAGTCCTAACGCCGCTACCGCAGCCCCTACCGCGACCAGCGGCCACCCAATGGCGAGGTAAGGTTGGAATACCTTGAATACAGCCCAGCCGATTCTGAACACCCAGACCGGTGGAATAAAAAGAACCACAAAAAGGACCAGCGGCAGGACAGCTCCCTCTCCGCGTCGCCGTGCTGTAACAAGTCTGTATAGCTGGTAGAACGACCCCAGAGCCGCCTGAAGTACACGCAGCAGCCGAATGCGAAGCGGCGGTGTGTCGGAGGGAACGAACTCTTCCGGAAGACCACGGATGGCGACGACGATGTTGAGTCGGCTCACCCGGTAAGCGGAGAAGGCGACTGTGACCAGTGTCAGCAACATCCCGGCGGAGAACGCGGCTACCACAGAGGTCAAAGTAAACGAGTACTTGAAGACAAACGCTGAGTCTTCGTCGTCGTCGACAAGCCCGCCCATCATCTGTACCAGGACGAGGCTCGCAAGAATTCCCAGCACGGTGCCGATTAATGCCGCACCGAGCGCGTAAGCAAAACCTTCGTACGTGAACATCTGGACCAGGTGACGGCGTTTGGTCCCTACCGCACGTGCGATCCCCATCTCGGTCGATCTTGCGGCCGCCAGCATTACGAACACCAGGAAGATCAACAGCAGCCCGACGATTATGGAGAAGGTCCCGAAGATGGTGAAGAAGGTCAGGAAGATGTTCCCGATGAACTCTGCCAGCTCAAGGCTGTCGCCTTTTAACTCATCAACGGCGAGTATCTGGAGCGCAGAGAAGAGTGACGTGACCGGAACGCCGAGATCACGTCGTCCCGAGTTTTCAGGCGATCCAAGAGCAGCGAGGATGTGGGCCGCCAGCGCGGAGTCAGCTGCCAGTGACCGGAATTCGTCGGTCACTGTGACGTCTGCTGATGGCGTGAAAGTCGACTGTGGTGACAACGCTTGCTCAGCAGCGCTCAGCAGAGCGAAGGTCGCTGCCGAAAGTTCAGCCATATTAGCGTCCACGTAGGCGGCAATATCAGCCCCAGCACCCAGATCTACCAGCGCATCGACGAGCGCCGTCGCAGTGGCCAATCCATCGTTGGATCCGATCAAACCACCTAGGACCTGCTCCGGAGTGCCGGGATCCGCTCCACCGCTGGCGGCGGTATACGCCGCAACAAACTTTTCCCCGATAGCGGTCAGCAGATGGCCGGCCGCATCCTCGTCAGAAAGCGGTGCGAGCAGTGCGCCGACCTGTGACGCTCGTTGGGCCGCAAACGTATCGCCGGGAACAAGTTCGCCGATCAACGCGCGCAGATCCTCCTCAGCCCCCGAACTCAACAATCCGTTCCCGCCGTCATCCGCGTAGGCGGTCAGTATGTCGATCACGTCCGGCGTACGCAGCACATCGAACAGTTGCTGGGACACCACCGGATCAGTGAATTGCACGCGCAGATCCTCCGCCGCTTCCTCTGCCACATCCACCCCGCTCGTGATTCCGCCATTTGCAGACAGGTCGATCCTGTTGACCTGTCCCTCACGCTCCATGATTCGCTGCATCGCAGAAAGCGACATGATCGTGCGGTGATCGTTTGCCGCCAGCCCGTTATTCCGGACGATCGCTTTCACCTCAAAGCTGTGACGTCCAGTCGGAGAAACGATCTCCAACAGATCGCCCACAGCCGCATCTAACTCCTCGGCGGCGGCCTTATTTAGGAACACCTCGTTCTCGGAAAGCGTATCGAGCCCGATGAGTTTTCCATCGAGACTGCGGATATCGCCAAAACCTGACTGGCGAGACGTATCGAAACCGGCCACCGTCATTCGCGATTCCGTTAGCTGAGATCGTGTGTCCAGGACCGGCAACACCTCACGTATTTGCGGCATTACGCCGTCGATCCGGTCATCAGCATCGGCCAACCTGATCACGTCGGTAAGCAATTCCGAATCCAGGTACCGGTCAACAAAAAACGCCGTCCCATCCGCATCATCCGCAAAAACAGCACTTTCAGCGTTTCCACCTGCTATCGGGGTCCTCAGTCGCAGGTCTGTGTGCCCGAGCGCGTCCAGCACCACGCCTCGGATCGAGCCAGTAACGGTATCTCCAATCGCAAGAGAGGCCGAGATGATGGTCGTCGAGAGCATCAGCCCGATCACGATTAATAGCGTCTGTGCACGTCGCCTCGGAATATTCCTGAGCGCAAGCTTCACCAGTATTCGGTTACGCGACGCCATGCCGATGATCACAAGACTTGTGACACCCAGAATCGACGCAAGCGAAATGGACAGCCAGGACATCGGGAGGCCGAAGAGGGTTTCCAAGGTTTAGCTAGTTCCCTCTGAGCCGGACTGTGACGAGGATTCGATGAGACCGTCACGCATGTTCACGATGCGATGCGTTCGACTTCCCACTTCCTGTGTGTGGGTGACCAGCACGAACGTTTGACCATGGGACTCGTTTAGATCACACAGCAGGTCCATGATCTGGCTCGTATTCTCTGAGTCCAGGTTTCCCGTTGGCTCGTCCGCCCAGACGATTGCCGGGTCATTTGCCAGCGCTCGGGCGATAGCAACACGCTGTATCTGCCCACCGGAAAGCTCATTCGGATTGTGATCCGCCCAGTCTGCAAGTCCGACCTGTTCAAGCTTCACCATTGCCCTTTCGCGCGCCGCACCGGACTTGACCCCGGCGAGTACGAGCGGAAGCTCCACGTTCTCCCTGGCGGAAAGAACGGGCAGCAGGTTGAATGCCTGAAATACGAAGCCCATGGACTTCGCTCTGTACTCGCTCAGTGCGTCGTCAGACATCCCCTTGAGGGAATGAGAATCTATGATGATCTCGCCATCATCCACTACATCCAGGCCGGAAATGCAGTTCAGCAGGGTGGTCTTGCCTGAACCGCTCGGGCCCATAATGGCCACCATCTCACCGCTGGCCACGGACAGAGTTACTCCCTTGAGAGCCTCTACGACGACGCTCCGAGATCGGTACGTTTTGTAAACGTTCCGGGCCTCAATGATGTTCAAGCCTGTTGCCAATTGGACCCTCCGTAGAGGTCGATCCGGATGTGGTGTGGTCAATCCAACTACACCATGTTCGTCTGTATGACGTTCTAAAGCTATAGTCGCTGTCTGATGTTTACCATTCTCATACCTGGTCGACATCGAGACGTACTCCAGATATCAGAAACCGGTTCTCTTTTTCTGTTACGACGGCTCTCGTAGATCGCACCAGACCCCAACCGAAAGGACACAAGTAGGGTATCGGCTTCAGGGTCGTTTCCCGAACCATCACATGCCGAGATTGATCCTGGTACGCCACGGAGAAACGGACTGGAACGTGGCGGGACGCGCCCAGGGGCACCTCGACGAGCCGTTGAACGAACGTGGACTCGCTCAGGCCCGGTTATCAGGCCAGTTCCTCAGAGACAACTTTGACGTGAAGACGACCTGGTCCAGCGATCTGTCGAGGTGCGCAACTACGGCAGAGGGTATTGGGGTGCCAGTTCAACTCGCTCAGTCGATCCGGGAGATCAGCTTTGGCGACTGGGAAGGCAAGAAATGGGATGAGATCAGCAGGGTAGACCCGGTCGGTAGGGAGCGGTTGTCAGCCGGAGATCCAGGGTTCAGACCACCGGGGGGAGAGTCGATGAGCGATGTCGTGGTGCGAGCGAGACGCTTCGTAGATGAGACTGGCCTACTGAAAATCGACGGAGACGTCGCCGTCGTCGGACACGGCGGGTCACTCAAGTGCCTGATGGTCGTGCTGTTGGGCCTGCCTGAATCCGCGCTGGGGCGGTTTCATTTCTCAAACTGTGGTGTGAGCGTGGTGGGCGCGGGAAACGGGCCGGGAACCCTGCTGAGCTTCAACCAGACCGCTCATCTTGCCGAAGCAGCACCGATCACTTAATCGGAGGCCGTTCCTTGTGCGGAACCATCACCGATCAGGTATTTGCAGACCGGGTCGCCCTCGGTGAGACAGGAAATCCGTTCTACGGGCGCTGAAGCAACAGCGGAGATCACGGCCATGTCGTATGAACACAACTGAGGATTATTCATCGCCACTGATCTGAATGGACAGCTCATGAGGCTGAGCGAAATCTTACCCTGATCGTTATTGATCTCAGGATTGAAGTCTTGTTCCTGGAGGATTTCGGTAAGCCTGGTAATACCGGCGCCGTCGTCACCCCGTTCCGCTACCGATTCATGCGCCATATCCGTGAGCATGTTGTCGAGAATCTCGGCCCCGGATTTACCGTCAAGGGTCCCGGGCTCAAGGGCGGCCATTTTCGAAACGAGACTGCCGAGCATATCGCTGTAATGCTTCGGCAGGTTTTCATGCCCGCGCTCCGTAAGTGAGAACAAAAACTCTGGCCGACCGGTACCGCGTCGGATTTCAGAAAACGTGACCATCCCGTCACGCTGAAGGATATCCAGGTGACGGCGCACCGTGGCCGGGGCGAGGCTTAACTCTTCAGCCAGGCCTGCGACCGTCTCAGACTCTCGATTCTGGATAAGTTCCAGAATCGTGTCTCTCGTTGAGCGTGATGCCATAAAGTGCGTGATTATCCGTTGCACCTGAACCGCAGCCGACGTATTCCAACCACACGAATCCACACAGAGGCCAGGCTCGCCAATCGTAGCATGTGACTATGTCACCGCGTAATCGATTGAACGGGTAGTGTCAGGTAGGTGATGGCCGCTTATGAATAACGCCAATCACGTTTGACAGCTCTGGTAGAATAGGGTGCTGGCTCGGGGTCTACTCACGAAGGATCAAGGGTCGTTTTTGTTTAGTGCACGTCCCGTTGGACGATGTTCTTGTATCCCACCCGGCTAAAATCCCGGGGGGAATAGCTGGGAGGAACGCCCGATGGCGACAAAGAAGTCCACCACCACTTCCGGCAAGACCGCGTCCGAAGCAAAAGCTACGGCCAAGTCAGCCAAAGCCAAAACAACGGCCAAAGCAACCACCGCAGCCGCCAAGGCCAAGGCTGACGCTGCGGTCGCTGTCGAGGTGGAAGTTGCTGAAGAAGTCGTGGATGAAGAAGAAGAGTCGGACTGCAAACACTCCTGGCTCATCGAGCCGCCGAATGGGCCGACCAGCGATGGCTCCTGCACCGTCTGCGGGATGAAACGTGAATTCAGGAACTCTTACGAGTACACGCCATCATGGACCGCCCGATCAGGTAAGGCCGGGGCCGCAAAGGCTGCCGCTGCCAAGGTCGAGGCCGCCAAAAAGAAGGCCGCCAAGTAATCCGCTGCTAGCGGAACAGATCGGTCTCCGGACTGCGCTGTAGCGACTTAGCCCCGGACGAATCAGACTCGGTTAACCGCGCTCCCCGCACCACTGCAACCGGCACGCGTCCGAACTCGCCCATGACCAGTTGTGCAGCTGATGCCAGCTCATCGGCCACTGCAACAACAGTCGCCTTCAGCACACGACCGTGATCGTCCGTCTGGCCGCGCGAGTCGTGCAGCGACTCAATCCCCGCCACACCGATCGCCACATTCGTGCTGCCCTCACGCCAGGGCCGGCCAAACGAGTCGGAGATGATCACGCCCGTGCGAACCCCGGTCAGAGCGCCGAGCGCGTTCATTAGCATCCGGGCGGAACCGTCGGGATCGGCCGGTAGGGTGATCGCCTGGTCGTTCGACGCAGTATTAGAACTGTCCACCCCTGCATTGGCGCACACCAGTCCGTGGATCGACTCCGTGATGAGCACACCGGGGGCTGACCGGATGATATTCGCCGTCTGTTGGAGGATCACCTCCACCAGTCGCGGGTCCTTTTTCACCACTTCAGCCAGCTCAAGCGCACGGGACGAGGGCGTTACGGTGTCAAGGTCTACCACGGCCCCCTCGGACTTGGACACGATCTTCTGGGCCAGCACGATCACATCGCCACTTTCCAGTGGCGTTCCCTGACGCCCGCAGGCCTCGTAGATCAGGCTCGCGAGTTCATCCCCCTCCCGAATTTCGGGAAGGCCCTCAACGCCGATTATTTCGATACTGTTTGTCATATGGAAGACAGGTCAATCAGGAACGATATTTAGAACCGTAGTTTTGTGGTTCACTCGTGTCCCACTAATACGAATCAACGGCGGATGGAATATTATCGCCTCCCATCGACCCTGAACCGGTGATTCTGATCTCGGCTAGTAGTATTTCCGGCCCACAGCATTTCCAGAGTTAGTAAAGAGTATGCAATCAATGCGGCTAGTCCCAAAGAGTGTCCTGTTCGTGCCCGGCAACAAGCCGAACATGTTTGAAAAAGCCGCAGGCGCTCCCGCCGGTGCCGTAATACCGGACATGGAAGATGCCGTGCCATGGAGCGGGAAACTGGCCGCAAGGCGTGACATCGCCGCAAACCTTGATGTCCTTGGCGGCGGCGGCCTGCCGGTTATTCCGCGCCTCAACTCCCTGGACACAGGGCTTTTCGAAGAAGACCTTGAGGCTGTAATTGGACCTGCCATCATCGGCGTGTCCATCGGCAAAGTGCGTAGCGCTGGCGACGTCAGACGCATAGACGCCATCATCACCGCATCAGAGCGCCGAAACGGCATCACACCGGGCGCTATCTCTATCTATCCGTGGATGGAAACCGCAAAAGCCATAGCGAGGGCCTACGAAGTGTGTAGCGCCTCACCCCGCATCGCTGCTGTCTGTTTCGGCGCAGAAGACTTCTCCGCCGACGTCGGAATTGCCAAAGACCTGGGTGGCTGGGCGTCCTCCGAGTCTTCGGACGACCCCAGCGGGCCATCTGTGTCCCACGCCCGGGGTGAGGTCATCGCCGCGGCGGTAGCTGCCGGTATCGGAGCGCTGGACACGCCCTACGTGGCATTTAGAGATCCCGAGGGCCTCAAACGTGAGGCTGCGGTGGCCCGATCGATGGGATTCAACGGTAAATGTGCCATCCACCCGGCACAACTTGAGATCATCAACGAAAGCTTCACGCCCCAGCCGGAAGAAATCGAAAACGCAAAACGCATCGTCGCTGCGGCTGACGAAGCGGAGTCCATCGGCAGCGGCGCAACCTCCCTCGATGGCAAGATGATCGACAGGCCAACCATCGTCCGGGCGGAAAACCTGCTGGCCCGGCAGGAAAGTTAGCGGGCCGGGCCCGAGCGACACTACCCGGGCACAAACCTCTTGAGGGGTCCATCCTCAACGAGCTGGAACTCCGGGAACGCTTCTGCTGGCGCGTTAGCCTCGTAAATCTGATTGATACCGAGGTTGTGGTCGATGATCGACAGCACGCGCAACAGCAACCCTTCAGGCCGGTTGTCGGGCATACGATCTGGATACTGCTGGACTAGATCATCCCAGTACCAGTCAAAGACGATGTGTGGCGCGGACACCGCCATCACGGAGTGTTCGGTGTCGGCCACGTAAGCCTGGAACCAGAGGCTGAACACCGTCTGGTCGGTCCGGGTGATCACTATCGATCCCGGCTCCATGGTCTCAAAGGCAGACTCTGCATAATTGGACGCTTCCCGGTCATCGCTCAGATCCAGGCTGCCCCAGTTCGTGGCGATAGAGAACCCGGGCACGACTGCCAACACGATGACCACCGAAATACCGACCACCACGGGCCGTTTCACCGTTCGTAATGGCCTTATGGCCTCTCGTACCTCGTCGACGTGCGACAACATGCGCGCCATTCCGACCGCCATCCATATCGAGAACAGCATGAATACCGGGATCAGGTACAGGAACGAGTCGATGGTCCGATAGGTGATCGCATACACCACTACCGCCACCACCGTGACCAGGTGTGCGATCAACAGCGACCGCATCCGATCCCACATGAGCCCCAGCCCGGCCAGCCCGAGCAAAACGCCGATGAAAGCGAACTGGGCGAACAGGTGATCGGTGGAGGTGACCGCCCGCCGAAACAGCTCCTCCCCCCGTACATCAAAAGTGAACCCCTGGTAAATGCTCCCGCTGACCATCCACCAGAAACCCTCGGCGGTATCCGGGTGACCCCAGTTCAATACCGGGCTCTGCGCTGACGCCAGTGGGGCGTATGCGTACACGCTGACCCCGACCAATCCACCGAGAACCATTGGAATGATGTGCGTGGCAGCAAGTGACCGTATACCGCCGCCGAGCAGCCCCCACACCAGCATCGGTGCAATAAGCGCTGCGATGGTCAGGTGATTGCCGAGCGCTATCCCGGACAACAAGCCAATAGCAAGTCCGTAACGCCACCCAGGGCCCTTGCCGCCAGCGTCTGCCCTTAATCCCTCCTGTCGGTCACGCAACCCGAACGCCGCCAGCAGAATCGCCGACACGAACATCGCATTCAGCGCGTATACCTCGGTGACCGTGGCCTGTGACCACAACATGCGCGACGCCGCCATCGAAATGGTCGATACCGCAGCAACGACAAGCGCATGTCGGTCATCGATAGGGGTGGGAAGGTGAAGTCGACGCAGCACGCGGACCGTCACCAGGAACAGCATCCCCATTGCGACGGCCGCGGTGATCGCAGAGAAGAGGTTCCCGTGGAACGCCACGCCGCCAAACGGCATCACGGTTGAGAAGCTCCGAAGGGATAGCAGGTAGGTCGGATAACCCGTCGGGTGTGGTATTCCCCACCTGAACGCCGCCGTGAGCAGGTCTCCACCGTCCGCAGCGGAGTTACTCCACGTTAGCCCTGGTGCAAGCGTCAGGACGTACAGCAGGAAGGAGACCGCTCCCACCGCGATCGCACCGAGACCCACCCGATGCCTGTGAACACGTTCGGCCCAAACGCCGGATTTTGGCATCAGCTTTGACTTCATGGACCTGTCTGTACTTCTGGTCGGATTTGGATCGTCATGTCGGAGACAAGGTCAACAAATGAAAAGGGGGCACGGATATTCCGCGCCCCCTTTTCTGAGTTCAATTTCCTGTGGACGCCCAGCGTCCCAGCGTCAAGGATTAACCCCTGAAGGTTGCCCTTCGCTGTCGTCGAACGTAGACACCACCACCTGCGAGCAGCACAAGGCCAAGTCCTGCAAGCAGGAGCGCCTGTGTTGTCGTCGGGGCAACGTCACCGGCTGACGGAAGGATCGGGCCGGCTCCCGGAGTACCCGGGACGCCCAGCTCTCGTGTTTTCGAACCGATCCGGAACGTCGAGAAATTCCTGGTCTTGGCGGAGAGGACGACCTTATCACCAGCAATGGCGAACTCGGTCGCAAGCTCCGTCCATGGACCCACGCTGGGATCGTCAGCCTTAAACAGGGCGAGTGTAGAAACGTCAGTCGCAATGTCTGTGCCACTGACGAGGTCGGCCGTGAGACCGGATCCACTCCCGCTAGTTAGGTCGGTGAGGCTGAAAGAGATTACTACATCGATGTCGTTGGTAAGCGTCACATCATTCCCTAATGTGTCCACTACGTCCACTGTGTAGAAGATACTCGCAAGCTTCGCCGGAGGAGGTAACACCGCCGCGGGTAAAGGAGCTACGAGCGGCGGGGGAGGTACGAAGATTGATGTGATAGACACCCCAATCCCCGGCGGTACCGAATTGGGAGGAATGGACAGTGACGCCGTCGTAGTCCCCAATTCCAAGCTAGGGTCACCAGTTACTTCTAGCGTGGTAAGCGTAGAAACGGGGGTGAGCACCACCGTATCAAATGTGCCTTCAACGGTGCCTGTCGGCGCGACTGGCAGAGCAGGGATTAATGCAGCTGGCGGCGCTACAGGCGGTTCAGGCACCGGGTCTGGTGCAACGGCAAACACCTCAACCGAGATGCTGTCATTCTTTGATGCGCCCGTCGAAGCCTGGCTTACCGTTACTGAAACGGTTGACGTGCCAGGACCACCAGCGGTGAACGTCGTTGCACTGCCGTTGGTTGGGTTAATAGTACCGCCACCGGACACTGACCAGAGATACGTCAGGCCGGTCGTGATTACGGTCTTGCTAGTGTCAGAGCCCTTGGCTGCGACGGAAATATTCTGGGCTCCGGTGTCCTGCTGAACGCGACCATCCGAGGGACTAACCACGATCGAACCAAGCACCTTAGAAAGGTCAGCCGGGGTCGTTATCGCCGCTGCATTCACCGCAGTCCCCGGAGTTGACCCGGTGGCGACCGCGGCAACACTACAGGTGTACTCAGTACTCGCTGTAAGACCCGTGAAGGTCGCTGTGGCGGTTCCGAACCCTGCCACCGTCTGAGAGGTTGCAGAACCCCCCGTTGGCAAACAGGAAACGTTGTAACTGTCTACAGTGCCGCCAGCAGGCACAGTGCTACCACTGCCAACCGCGGTCCAGTTCACGGTAATACTGGTTGAGCTAACCGCTGACGCGGTCACGGACGTCGGCACTGTGGCCGCTCCGGCCCATGGATTGGCCGAGGTCGCGACCATGACGGCGATCAATCCCAGGGCGAAGATACCCAGTATCCAGCGCTTCGGGACGATGGATCCAACGGATCCCAGCATCGGCTACCTCCTGAGAACGGCAACATATCGGGCCTCGATACGAACACCGTGTTCGCCAGGGCCCCGAGAGTAAAGAAACGACACTCTCGTAATCGATATTTCAAGTGTTAACTAAAGACGAACAACGTTCAGACGCGCGTAGTTCGCGAACGTCGTCACGATACACTACGGCTTTTCGGGCAGTCAAGGTACGGAAGACCCTCTAAACCCCGGAAATATCCTGATTTTTAGCCCGTAACTTTCCTAGGTCATCGACTGTTGTTTGCACAGTCTCATGTTACGACAACAGTGCGGGTGCCGATCTGCAACGTAACGCAACCTGTATCGCAGCACACGGTGTCCGTCGATACAATTCAAATTCGACCTGACCGGCCAGTCGTAACATGTCGTGAATCGACTACCTGTTAACGGATCATCCGGTGATCTGAATAAAAAAAATCGCTCCGGCGATGTTGGGGGAATTGATCTTGGACCTTGGCATAAAGGGCAAAAACGCACTGATTACAGGTGGCAGCCGTGGTTTGGGCCGCCAGTCAGCCATTTCGCTTGCACGCGAGGGTGTGAATGTTGCGATCTGTGCACGCGGTAAGGAAAAGCTGGAGGAAACGGCAGCAGAACTACGCGACTCCGGGGCGAACGTGGTGGCCATCAACGCAGATATGTCTCTCGCGGAGTCTGCCGCCAGCGTATTTGCAGAAGCAGAGTCTGCTCTCGGCTCGATAGACATCCTTGTGAACAATGTGGGCGGCTCCCTGGGAACCTCCGACGCTCTCACTACCTCGGAAGAGGATTTCCAGGCCGTGTTCGACGTGAACCTCTGGTCGTCGGTCCGTCTCATGAAGCTTGCGACGCCCGGTATGCGAGAACGCAACTGGGGACGTATCGTCAATATCGCTTCGATCTGGGGACGAGAGCACGGAGGTAGCGCTCCTTATATGGCCTCCAAGGCGAGTTTGATAGCGGTCACGAAGCACCTGGCGCTGCAACTCGCGGGTGACGGCATCTGTGTGAACAGCATCGCTCCGGGGTCGATCGAGTTCCCGGGTGGGGGATGGGAGCGGTTCAGGAACTCCAACACTCCGGAAGACGTTGCGGAATTCTTGAAATGGAACCTTCCGGCCGGAAGGTTTGGCGATCCAGAACCGGTGGGCGATACCGTGGCCTTCCTATCGTCGGAAAACGCGAGCTGGATCATGGGCGCCTGCATCAATGTGGACGGCGGGCAATCTAAGAGCCTGTTCTAAGGGAAAGCTGATACCGGCGATAAACCTGACCTGAATACAAAAAGCCCCCGGGGAGAAATACTCCCCGGGGGCTTCTGTGTCTCTTAACGAGTCGAACTAGGCGACGTCGACGGTTGCGCCTGCAGCTTCGAGCTTGCCCTTGCCTTCGTCAGCCTCGTCCTTGGAAATGGCTTCGCGGACGTTGGCCGGAGCGCTTTCCACGAGGTCTTTTGCTTCCTTGAGGCCCAGCGGGGTTAGCTCACGGACGGCCTTAATGACGGCGATCTTGTTCGCCCCGAAGTCCTTGAGGACCAGGTTGAACTCGGTCTTCTCTTCTTCGGCTGCGCCACCGGCGTCGCCACCAGCCGGTGCTGCGGCGACCGCTACGGGTGCCGCAGCGCTTACGCCGAACTCATCCTCGAGCGTCTTTACGAGCTCGGAAAGGTCCAGTACCGACATCTCTTTGATGGCGTCAACCATCTCGTCTTTTGTCATGGGCATGTCTTTGACTCCTCTTTAGATCCGGTCTTTACTTCCGGGATTGTTGTATCTGCAGGGTTTGAGAGCGTTAACGGATTTTGGAATCCGGTAACGCTTCTCTTGATTTATTACTCCGCGGGCTTCTCTTCTTCCGCAGATTCTTCGGCCTCTTCCGCAGGGGCCTCTTCTTCTGTTGCTTCTGCTTCGGCTTCCGCAGGTGCCTCTTCGGCAGCCGCTTCCGGCTCTTCCGATGCGGCCTCGGCTACCGGTTCGTCGGCCTCTTCCGTTGCTTCGGCTTCCGCAGGTGCCTCTTCGGCCGCCGCCTCCGGTTCTTCCGATGCGGCCTCTTCAGTTGCTTCGGCTTCCCCTGGTGCCTCTTCAGCCGGTGCTTCCGCCTCGGCCTCCGGTGCAACTTCAGCAGCAGGAGCTTCCGCTTCTGCCTCGGCAGTGGCGTTTCCGCCCTGATCGATGTGTGCCTGGAGCACGGTCATCAGTCCGCGAACCGTACCGGCCAGAACACTGACCAGGTTTGCGATTGGGGCGTTCATCTGGCCGAGAACTTTGGCGATCAGTTCTTCACGACCTGGCAGTGTGGACAGGTATTTGACGCGGTCTGCGCCAACGACCTGGCCTTCCAGGTAGGCGCCGTTGATGACTATCTCAAGGCGGTTGTCTTCGATGTGCTTCATCAGCGCACGCGCAGGAGCAACGGGATCATCCGTGCTCAGCACGAAACCCGTCGGGCCGACTACGATCTCGCCAATTTCAGGCCGGTCGATCTCCTCGGAGGCGATCTTGACCAGCGTATTCTTGGCGACGCGATAGCTACCGCCCGCTTCGCGGACAGCCCTTCGCAGCGCAGACAACTCGGTGACGTTGAGTCCCCGGTAGTCCGTGCTGATGATCAGATTCGCTTCAGCGAGGACGCTTTTAAGCTCCTCTACCTCGGCGACAGCCTTATCAGTTGGCATTCGTATCCCTTCATTGCTTCCGAAACCACGTCGGGCAAAAAAATAGCCCGGGCTGCAGACCCGGGCATCAGAAAACCAGCATGTAACTGGACGATTCTGGTGCCACCTGGGCAGGCGCTTACGCCTTAAGCCCCCGTTCGATTCATCGGGGGCGCCTGCTGTCTACAGCGGCCAGTATTCGATTGTTTTGAACTAAGTCTTAGAGGAAACCTCTGTGATTATTGAAAGACTGGCTCAAATTATAAACCTGAGCTAGCTCTCAGTACCACCATCATTTTCGTCGATCTCCAACTTGATCGGCGGACCCATTGTCGATGTCAGTGTGGCTGATTTGACCAGTTGGCCCTTCAATCCGGACGGCTTCGCCCGAACGATGGTGCCGACCACGGATTCCAGGTTTTCCAGCAACTGCTCTTCGCTGAAGCTGACCTTGCCGACCCGGGCGTGGATGATTGCGTCCCTGTCCATACGGATCTCGGTACGGCCTTTTTTCATCTCTTCAATGGCGCTCGCAACGTCACCCGGTTGGACGACGGTGCCTGTGCGCGGGTTGGGCATAAGGCCCTTACGGCCAAGGTAGCGACCGAGTCGCCCTATCTTGCCCATCTGGTCCGGCGTTGCGATAGAAACGTCGAAGTCGGTCCAACCGTCTTCGATCTTGGCGATGATCTCGTCATCAGCCACGAAGTCAGCGCCTGCTGCCTCGGCGGCTCGTGCGGTATCACCTTCTGCGAACACCATGACCCGTGTCTCGTTACCGGTCCCGTGGGGGAGGGGTGCGACTTCCCGGATCTGCTGTTCTGCGTGACGGGGGTCAGCACCCGTTGAGACGTGAAGTTCTACCGTCTCGTCAAACTTCGCCGTAGCGAGGTTCTTCACCAGTGCAACTGCGTCCCCGGCTGATCGTGGGACATCGCTAGTCCCTTCGAGCGCAGCCAGGTACTTCTTTCCGTGTTTAGCCATTCGTGAAATCTCCGGACCGGACATCCTCTATGGATGCGGTAAAAGTTCCTGTGGAACTAGTCGACGACAGTCAGGCCCATGCTTCGGGCACTGCCTTCGATGATCTTCATAGCGGCGTCCACGTCGAACGCGTTCAGGTCCTTGACCTTGGTTTCTGCGATCTCGCGGATCTGGGAGCGCTTGACGCTGCCGATCACCTCAAGACCCGCGGTACCGGAACCCTTCTCGATTCCGGCAGCCTTGCGCAGAAGGTCAGATGCGGGCGGGCTTTTCGTGACAAAGGTAAAGGAACGGTCTGAGTACACCTCGATGGCTACCGGAATAATGCTCCCGGCCATCGATGATGTTCGCTCGTTGTATTCCTTAACGAACTGCATGATGTTGACCCCGTGCTGACCCAGCGCGGGACCCACCGGCGGCGCAGGTGTTGCCTGCCCTGCCGGGATTTGCAGTTTGATTACGGTTTCTACTTTTTTAGCCAATACTTATTTACCCGCGCACCTACATGAGGCGCGTATTCCGCCGAAAGACGGATCGTTACCCTTTTTGTATCTGCAAAAAGTCTAGTTCAACAGGTGTCTCTCTTCCGAAGAAGGAGACGAGTACGCGTACCTTGCCCTGCTCTTCAAGCACGGCTTCAACGGTACCCATGAAATCTGCGAATGGCCCATCCACGATTCGGACACTGTCATCTTTTTCGAACCCGATCCGTACCTTGGGCTCCTCCGCCTTCATCTGGCGCAGGATACGGTCAACCTCTTCCTGCTCCAGCGGGACAGGCTTGGGTCGTCGTTCGCGCTCATCCTCTGCGGAGATGAAGCCCGTTACGCCCGGAGTGTTCCGGACCACATACCAGGCCTCGTCATCCATAACCATCTGGATGAGCAGGTAGCCGGCATACAACTTCTTCGCTACGGCGCGTCGTTCACCGTCCTTGATCTCGATTTCTTCCTCGGTAGGGACGACGACGTCAAAGATTTTATCTTTAACATCCATCGTCTCGATCCGCTGTTCGAGATTGCGCTTAACCCGGTCTTCCTGACCGGAGTAAGTGTGAATGATGTACCAGCGACCGCCTTCGTTGACGACCGTCTGTTGCTCGGTAGTCAGGACTCAGGCTCCAATTAGGTATTCGGCCAGACGGCCAAATCCGTAGTCGATAGCGCCCAGGAAGACGCCGAAAAATGCGGCGACTATCAGGACGAGGATGGAGAGGCGCGTGGCCTCCTGCCGGGACGGCCATGTTGTGCGACGGAGCTCAGCGATTACTTCTATGAAAAACCGAAATACACCACCCCTTGGGGCGGTGCCGGCTGCTCTTACTGCTCGCTGTGCTGGTTGTCTGCTGGCCATGATTAATCCCTACCTGGTCTCACGGTGCAACTGATGTGTGCGGCAGCGAGAGCAGAACTTGTTCAACTCAAGCCGCGCAGTGTTGTTGCGTCGGTTTTTGGAGGTGTGATACCTCCGTTCCCGGCATTCCGTGCACGCCAGGGTTATGGAATCTCGGGGTCCGCCCTTTGCCATTTGGCGGTCCTCCCTCTCACTCAGCCCCGTTGCCGGGGTCTCAATTATGTGTTGCTACGCCGTTTACTGACGGACCCCACATATTGCTGAACTACGTACGAGGACGGTTACCGGACTCGATAACCGTCCTCGACAAGTTTAGCTATTAGTCGTCGATGGAGATGAACACTCCGGAGCCAACGGTCCTGCCGCCTTCACGTACAGCGAAGCGGAGTTCCTCTTCAAGAGCCACCGGGTACATCAGCTCGACGTCCATCTCAATGTTGTCGCCGGGCATGACCATCTCAACGCCGTCCGGGAGTTGAATCTCACCGGTAACGTCAGTGGTTCGGATGTAGAACTGTGGCTTGTAGCCCGTGAAGAACGGCGTGTGACGGCCACCCTCGTCCTTGGTCAAGACGTAAATCTGCGCCTTGGCCTTGGTGTGAGGAGTCAGCGTGCCGGGTGCGCAAAGCACCGCACCACGTGAAATCTCTTCTCGGTCGACACCACGGAGGAGACAACCGACGGCATCGCCGGGAAGTCCCTCTTCAAGTGTTTTGTGGAACATCTCGACACCGGTAACGGTGGTCGTGTTGGTCTCACCGAAGCCGACGATCTCGATGGTGTCACCCATCACGACCTTGCCGCGCTCGATTCGACCGGTGACAACCGTGCCACGGCCCTTGATGCCGAATACGTCTTCGACCGGCATAAGGAAGGGCTGGTCGACGGGTCGGTCCGGGATCTCGATGTAGTTGTCGACTGCGTCGGTCAACTCAACGATCGCCTGGTTCCACTTGTTGTCCGGGTCGTCGTAGTTCTCAAGTGCTTCGAGAGCGCTGACCTGGACGATTGGAACATCGTCGCCAGGGAATCCGTAGCTGCTGAGCAGCTCTCGAATTTCCAGTTCGACCAGTTCCAGAAGCTCAGGGTCATCCATCATGTCGACCTTGTTCAGGGCGACCACGATCTTGGGGACGTTCACCTGGCGTGCGAGAAGAATGTGCTCTCGGGTCTGGAGCATCGGGCCATCAGGCGCCGACACGACCAGGATTGCGCCGTCCATCTGGGCGGCACCCGTGATCATGTTCTTGATGTAGTCCGCGTGTCCCGGGCAGTCGACGTGGGCGTAATGACGGCCCTCCGTCTCATACTCGACGTGCGTAATTGCGATTGTGACACCACGCTCACGCTCCTCAGGTGCGTTGTCAATCTGGTCGAACGCCATTGCCTTAACGCGATCGTTCCGAGATGACAGTACGCCCGTGATGGCGGCGGTCAATGTGGTCTTACCGTGGTCAACGTGGCCAATAGTGCCAACGTTTACGTGCGGCTTGCTGCGGTCAAATACTTCCTTGGCCATTTAACTCAAGTGCCTCCGGGCCCGACGAGTGATGTTCACTAACTTCTTATAACGAGGAGAGCTGGAGCCCACAACCAGGATTGAACTGGTGACCTCGTTCTTACCAAGAACGCGCTCTACCGCTGAGCTATGTGGGCCTCGTTGTAGAGGTACGGAAAGCGCTCTCTAGACTGGTGCAGGGGGTAGGATTCGAACCTACGTAGCCGTACGGCGGCAGATTTACAGTCTGCTGGATTTAACCACTCTCCCACCCCTGCGCCAAACGGTAATTCTAACATTAACACCGCGGTACGGGCATCGGAAAGACGTAATTCGTAACCAACTTGTCCAAGTCGAGCCCGCTTTACCACCTTTTTACGATTGTGGAGCCCCAGGGGGGATTCGAACCCACCGACCTGCCGATTACAAATCGGCTGCGCTACCACTGCGCCACTGGGGCACGTTGTCGGCTCTCTCCCGACATCGCTAACTCGGACGCCAGATCACTCCGAATGACCAGAGTGGCTAATGCCCGAACAGCTAATTTTGAACCTAGAAGGCCCCGCGTTCAAGGGGTGGGCATTGCGCATCTGTTCAGTAGAGCTGGTTGAGAGGGGCTTCCGGAGACGTTATTGAGGTGTCTGAGCGCCCGGAATTAGATCAGGGATCTGGCCTCGTCAGACACCAGCCTCATCACTTCGGCGAACGGCAGATCGTGCTTCATGGCAAGTAAACGGCAATCGTCGTATTCGGGCGCAACACCCACAACTTCGCCATCGACACGTTTGATCTTGACACGCGCCGTCCCAAGTGAAGTCTCGACTTCAACGATCTCGCGATCTGCCGTGTAACGCTCTACAGATCGGCGCCGTACACCCAGGGTCGAGGTTTCACGCAGCACGATTTTGGCTGCTATATCGGCGTCTGCTTCTTTAACAAGTATTGAGAGCAGAACCGCTGGTCGATTCTTTTTCATCTGTATTGGTGTCATCCAGACATCAAGCGCACCGGAATCAAGCAGCCGTTCCTGAACGTATCCGAACTGCTCTCCGCCCATGTCGTCGATGTTGGTCTCAAGTAGCGCCAATCCGCCGTCCAGAGACGCGGTTCCGGGGTCTGCGGTTTCGCCTATCCACAACCCGAGTGCGTTCGGGTAGTCCTCTGGATCTCGAGAACCAGCGCCATATCCGATCTTGTTGACGCTCAATTGAATAGGGTCAAAACTTGCGATAGACGTAATCAGAGAAGCACCTGAAGGCGTCACGGTTTCGCCCTTCGGGCTCCATTGATTCGCCGCGCGCACAGGTGCATTTGCGGCCGCGTATACCTGTGCAGTAGCGGGAGCCAGCCCGGGAATTCGACCGTGATCGCTCATCACGAATCCGGTCCCCGCAGGAAATGATCCCGCCGCGATGTGCTCGATTCCAAGCAGACGGAACCCCGCGACGACGCCGACGAGGTCGACGAGCGTGTCCACCGATCCCAGCTCATGCGGAGTCAGGTGATGGCGGTCAACGCCGTGTACGACCGACTCCGCATCGGTGAGCCGGTCCAGGACCTCGATAGATTTAGTTCTGACTTCTTCCGGCAGTCGACTTGATTCAATGGTGCCGGAAAGCTCATCCCAACCGCGACGTCTCAAGCCCTCGTCATCAAGATCGACGTGTAACAGGGTGCAATTGAGCGCACCTCGCGAGACTTGTTCTGACCGAAGCGTGTACCCGCCCACGTCCATCAGGGAGAGCTGGGCACGGAGATCGTCCAGCGAGAGGCCGACGTCTATCAACGCGCCCAGCAACATATCGCCGGACGCGCCGCCGATCATGTCTATATACGCAGACTTCATCTTGAAAACATTTGAGAGCAGATCGGGATGAGCGTTTTGAGGGACGCTATGAACGCCCGCCATTCGACTCAAACGTCATAGGCGCAACGGACTTGCCGATAGCCTCGTTGAGGCTCCCAGATCGGAACCCGGCTAAATCAAGTGTCACGTACAGGTACCCGGCCTCACGGATCTTCTTGACGATCGTCTGACGGGTATCGTCGTCGATCATCAAGGCCAGATCCTCGACCGGTACCTCTATACGGGCGACATCGTCGTGGTGTCGCACCCGTAGCTGCTTGAATCCGGCCTGCCGTAGCCCGCGTTCCGCTTTTGCAATCTGTGTCAGAGCTTCCACTGTGACGGTGGTTCCGTAAGGAATTCGGGACGCCAGACATGCCTGCGCGGGTTTGTCCCATGTCGGTAGATCTATCTGTTGTGAAAGCGTTCGGATTTCCGCTTTAGTTAGTCCAGCTTCGACCAGGGGACTGCGGACGGTGAAGTCACGCGCCGCATCAAGGCCCGGTCGGAAATCACCAAGATCATCGGCGTTTGTGCCGTTGGCGACCTCGTTCCAACCCTCTTCACGGGCGATTTTGATCAGATGCGTGTACAGCTCTGTTTTACAAAAGAAGCAGCGCTGGGTGTCGTTTGCTGCGTATCGAGGATCGTTGATCTCGTCCGTAATGATCACGCGGTGCGTCCACGACTTTGATGTCGCCAGGTCCACGGCGTCGGTTAACTCGTCCTCGGACAGGCTGGGGGAGTGCGCCGTGATGGCAATCGCCCGCTCTCCGAGTACTTGCTGGGACACTGCGACAAGAAATGCGCTGTCCACACCGCCCGAGTAGGCGACTATCAACGAACCATAGCTACGCAATATATCGTTCAACCGCGCGCTTTTTTCGGCCAGCGTCAGATCGGTCGCTGAACTCGTTGGACTGGCCTTGGTGCTCGTCATCGGCAGCTCCTAAGATACTCGGGAGTCGCCGAACCACACATCAAGCGTCGGGTTCGGCTGCAATTCTCGATTCGGCGTAGTGTAACCCGTCACGCCGCCGAGGCAGAGCCTTTTGGACCGCTTCTGTGAGGGTTCCGATAGCGGAAGTACCAGCGCCTGCGCCGCTTTTACCGTTCGATTGGCTCCGGTTGAGTAGCGGAAGAAGACAATCGTTGAAGCCCAGACGAACCGCCTCAGACCGCCGTCGTTCCGCCTGAGGAACCGCTCGTAATTCGCCGGAAAGTCCAATCTCGCCCGCTGCCGCCAGCCCGGGATCAACCGCCACGTCGAGAAGGCTAGATGCGATAGCAAGCGCCACGGGAAGATCTGCCGCCGGCTCGGTAAGTCGCATCCCACCGGTAACGCTGACGATCACATCCTGGGACGCAAGCGGCAGCCCGACTCTTCGGGCGAGCACGGCCACAACCTGGTTCATGCGGGCCAGGTCGATCCCGGTAGCCACGCGTCGTGCTGACTGTCCACCTGAAGGAGCAGTTAACGCCTGAACTTCCAGGATGATCGGCCGGGTGCCTTCTATAACGGCTGCGACCGCCGTCCCCGGAGCGGGTTCTGGACGCAATGATCGATCAGTTAATAGCGACTTCGACGGATCCGTGACCTCAGAGAGGCCCTTGGTCCCCATCTCGAAAACACCGACCTCGTTCGTGTGTCCGTACCGGTTTTTAATGCCGTGGAGCGTCCGCAAACTACCTGAAGCGTCCCCGGAAAGCTGCAATACAACGTCTACCGTGTGTTCAAGCACCCGGGGACCTGCTATCGACCCGTCCTTGGTGACGTGTCCTGCAAGCACCAACGGAATACCCGTGGACTTGGCCCGTGCGGTCAAACGCCGGGCGCACTCACGCACCTGACTGACACTGCCTGCGCTTCCCGGTACGTCTGATGCCGTCATAGTTTGTATGGAATCGATCACCACCATGCTGGGTCTGAGGATGTCGATACGTGCGATCACTGTGTCCACGTCTTCCGTGTTCATCAGGAAGATGCCATCTCCGGTCACGTCCAACCGTCCGGCGCGCATCCGTACCTGGTCAGGAGACTCTTCGCCGGAGACGTACAGCACCGTGCCCTGATTGGCCGCCACTGACGTGGCCGCCTGAAGCAACAACGTGGATTTTCCGACGCCCGGCTCGCCCGAAAGAAGTAGCACGGAACCAGCCACCGCACCGCCGCCGAGCACCCGGTCGAACTCACCGATCCCGGTGCCAAGTCTCTTAGAGGTATTGACCTGAACCTGTGATAGCTCGATCGGTTCAAGAGCCGAATATCCGTCCAGCAGTCCTGCCCCGGCTGACGTTCCAATTCCGTTTCCAAGACCATTTGAAGCGGACTTCTTACGACGCTCTACGACTTCGTTCAGGGCGTTCCACGCGCCACATTGTGAACAGCGGCCCTCCCAGCGCGGGTATCGCTTCTCGCACTCGGAGCAGACATATACGGACTTCGTATCGGATTTTGGCAAACGGCACCGTGGCCCTGTGTGATTTGCTCGCGTCGTTCCCGCGGCGTTAAAGGTATTCCGGAAGTATCCGGTTTACCCGCTGCACCGACAATAAGCCGCCGTCACACCGGCGAGGCTGGAGTAATTAGAGAGCGTGCCAGGAAGTCTTACCTCCTCCGCTCACAATTTTGCCGATACTCTTGTCGATTCCAAGGTGACCGCTGAAGACCGTCCAGTTTTCTCGTTCAGCACGGCCCAGTAGCTCCCGACGTGACCGGGTGGAGATAGTGGTGTCCCAATCAAACACCGGGCACCAGTCCTGTTCCGATATCTGAGCGACGTTGTGGAACAGATCACCCGTCACAACCCCCGTTTCGCCTCCGGACTCGACCAGGACGCACTGGTGGCCCGGTGTGTGGCCGTTCGTCGGCAAAGTGGAGACTCCGGGCCTGATCTCATGAACGCCCTCAACGAGTTCTAGCGCTCCGAGCGCCTCCAGAGGCTTGACCGAGTGCTCAAACGCCTCGTTAGAGTTTTCCGGCTTCGAGTAGTGATCCCAGTCAGCCCGAGCGATCAGGTAGCGGGCATTCGGGAACGTGGCCCTTGCTGTCGCACCGTCGTAAGAGACGTTCCAGCCTATGTGGTCGCCATGCGTGTGCGTGATAACAACTATGTCGATCTCTTCTGGAGAAACGCCGAGCGCACCAAGGCTGTCCAGCAGTTCTCCGGGTTTTCCTGTGTGTTCGTGTGGACCGGGGCCCATGCCGGTATCCACAAGGACAGAGGGACCGCCATTAGAAGACCGAATCAGGTGCCCGCGCCACTGGGATCGGTAGAAGCCGTCCGGGTCCAGCGCGAAGTCACGATAAGGATCCCACGCAGAGGCCGGAACCTCTGAGTAGATCTCGGTGGGGTTGCGATCAGCGCCGATATGGTCCTGGACGGTCGTGATCTCAAATTCGCCGATGTTAAGACTTGTCGACATGGTCGGCTCCAAATATCTATAAAAGGAAAACGTTCGCATCACCACCGGCGTGCGGCCTCTTTTATAAGGAGCACACGCAGACCGGTAGGGCGGAAGCTCCGCACAAGATATACCGCCGATGGGTCCAGCGACGCCTTGATCCCGATCGCCCGGCACCTGAACGCAAGAAGGGGGAGCCGATTGGCTCCCCCTTCTTCATGTCTGTTCTTGAGAAATGTCTACTCAGCTTCCGCCGTGACGACGTCCTCATTCGATTTCTTGGTCTTCTTTTTGCCCTTGGCTTTTGGCGTGGTCACACCGACCTCGCCTTCCTTGTCGATATCCAACTCGACCACGTCACCGGGTTTGAAAGCTCCGGCTAGTAGCTCGTCAGACAATCGGTCTTCGATCTTGTCCTGGATGAGTCGGCGTAGCGGACGTGCGCCGAAGATCGGGTCGTAACCCTTCTCGGCCAGCCATTCCTGCGCACCCTCGGTGACCTGCAAGACCATGCCCTTCTCCAGTAACTGCGCCCGAACCGTCTCAAGCATCAGATCGACAATCTCGACGATATGCGTCTTGGTAAGCGGGTGGAAAACCACCGTGCCGTCAAGCCGGTTCAGGAACTCAGGACGGAAGAAGCGCTTGACCTCGTCCATCACCTTGTCGGACATGCGCTTGTAGCGCTCTTCTGCCTGTGAATCATCGACTTCGCTAACCCGTCCGAACCCGAGCGAGGTGTCTCGCTTGATCAGGTCTGATCCCAGGTTGCTGGTCATGATGACAACGGTGTTTCGGAAGTCCACCTGCCGGCCCTTCGAGTCGGTCAGGTGTCCGTCCTCAAATATCTGCAACAGGATGTTGAACACATCCGGATGCGCCTTTTCGATCTCGTCCAGCAAGATCACGGAGTAAGACTTGCGACGAACGGCCTCTGTGAGCTGTCCGCCCTCGTCGAATCCGATGTATCCCGGAGGCGCTCCGACCAGTCTTGCGACGGTGTGGCGCTCCATGAACTCAGACATGTCCAGCCGCACCATGGCGTCTTCAGCGCCGAACATAAAGTCAGCCAGCTGCTTGACCAGGTGGGTTTTACCGACACCCGTTGGGCCAAGGAACATGAACGCCCCGATCGGGCGAGCCGGATCCTTGATCCCCGCACGAGCGCGTCGGACGGCCTTTGCGACCAATGAAATCGCATCGTCCTGCCCGATGACGTGCTCATGGAGAGCGTCCTCCATGTGGATCAGACGCTCTGTTTCCTCAACACCCAGGCGGGTGACGGGGATGCGCGTCCACATGCTGACGACCTCAGCGATGTCTTCGTCAGTTACTTCTTTTGCGTCCGGCTTCTCTGCGTCCCAGGCGGTCTGAAGCGTCTCGACCTGCGTCGACAGCTTCATCTCGCTGTCCCGCAACTCCGCGGCGCGTTCGTACTGCTGATTAGAGATGGCGTCGTTCTTATTCGCCCGAACCTCTTCCAGTTCCCTAGAGGCCTCTTTGAGGTCCTTCGGCTGGACGCTGTTCTTGATGCGAACGCGTGACGCCGCTTCGTCGATCAGGTCGATCGCCTTGTCCGGCATGTGCCGGTCCGGGATGTACCTGAGAGCGAGCGATGCCGCAGCACGTATTGCCTCGTCCGTAATGGCGAGACCGTGGTGCTCTTCGTATTTACCCTTAATGCCGCGGAGGATGTCGACCGTGTCCGTGATGTCCGGCGGGTCGACGGTTATCGGCTGGAAACGACGTTCCAGTGCCGGGTCCCTCTCCACGTACTTACGGTAGTCGTCCAGCGTCGTCGCACCAATTGCCTGAACCTCACCCCGCGCAAGCGCAGGTTTGAGGATGTTGGCAGCGTCGACAGCGCCTTCAGCAGCTCCGGCTCCGACCATCGTGTGCATCTCATCGATGAACAACACGCAGTTGCCGGACTGACGAAGTTCGTTGATTACCTTCTTGAGGCGTTCTTCAAATTCACCGCGGTACTTAGTACCCGCGACAAGGGAAGCCATGTCCAGCGTCACAACGCGTTTTCCTGCGAGCGTCGGCGGGACATCGCCAGATTCCACCATCTGGGCCAGCTTCTCCACGATCGCCGTTTTACCGACGCCGGGTTCACCAATCAAGACGGGGTTGTTCTTCGTGCGGCGGCTCAGGATCTGAATCGCCCGTTGGACTTCATCTTCTCTGCCGACTACCGGGTCAAGCTTTCCCTGGCGCGCCCATGCCGTCAGGTCCACGCCCAGCTCATCAAGAGTTGGGGTGCGTGTGCCGGTCTGGGCCTGTCCACCCTGCTGACCGCCGCCCTGAGCGCTCTGCTCTGGGATTCGTGCGGTCTCAGCGCGGACCTTGTCCAGTGAGACACCAAGACTCTCGAGTACGCCGGCTGCGACGCCCTCGCCCTCCCGCATCAGTCCGATGAGGAGGTGGTTAGTCCCGATGTAGTGGTGGTTGAGCCGACGTGCCTCGTCGACCGCTAACTCGATCACCTTTTTGGCGCGTGGGGTAAGTCCGATCTCGGAAGATGAAGGGCGTTCACCGCGGCCGATTATGAATTCGACCGCGGATCGTACCTTCGTTAACTCAACATTCAGGTTGGACAGGACCTTTGCTGCGGACCCTTCGGTCTCGCGCACAAGCCCCAGCAGGATGTGTTCAGTCCCGATGTAGTTGTGGTTGAAGCGCTGTGCTTCTTCCTGCGCCAGAGACAAAACTCGCCTTGCGCGTTCCGAGAACTTTTCGAACCTACCTGGCATAAAGTGCCCTTCCTGGTGTCGGGTCGATAATCTTTATTCGTTGTCGGAGAATACTTCTGCAATCTCCGAAAGCGACTGTGCGTCGAAAATTCCGGTCGACCTCGGGGCGGCTGGTTCCGCCGGGCTGTCGTCCGAGGGTTCGTACGCATCGTCCCGGGCCTGCTTGAGGCTAAGCCCCAAACGTCGGCGTTCCGGTTCGATCCGTAGAATCCTGAGCTCAAGCTCGTCACCCTCTGTGACGACCTCTCGCGGGTGCTTGATCATTTGCGGGCTGAGCTCTGAGATGTGGATCAGCCCTTCGATGCCGCCTTCGATCCGGGCGAACGCCCCGAAGTTGGCAAGCTTGGTCACCGTACCGTTAACAGTCTGACCGACGGCATATTTCTCCTCGATCGTCTCCCACGGCTCGGGACCCAGGCGCCGCAGGCTGAGTGCAATCTTGAGGTTATCCCTGTCAACGCGCAGCACATGTACGTCCAGTTCGTCGCCAATTGTGACAACGTCCTCTGGACTCTTGACCGGCTCCCAGGAAAGTTCTGAGATGTGGATCAGGCCGTCTGCTCCACCAAGGTCTACGAATGCGCCGAAGGAGGAGATTCCAGTTACCCGGCCCTTCACGACGTCGCCCTCGTTCAACTCTTCTACGAGACGTTTCTTCTGGGACATCTTCCAAGCTTGAAGCGCAGATCGCTCCGAGAAGATTGCCCGGTTTCGTCGTCGGTTGAGCTCGATGACCTTGAACTCGATGTCCATCCCGATGAACCCCTCTTTGGGGTCCTCGCCGCCCGGCACGTAAAGTTCACGCGCCTTGCCGACGAGCTGGGATAGCGGAATGAAGCCCTGGACACCCTCAGACTCAACAACGGCACCGCCGCGGTTGGATCCGACGATCTTGCCCGTGACGGTCTCCTCAACCTCCATCGCCTTCTCAAGTACACGCCAGCCCTGTTCACCGCGTGCCCTGTCGATAGAGAGGACGGCCGAGCCGTCGTGGCCTTCAGGGTTGAGGACGTAGGCGATTACCTCTTCGCCGACCGTCAGGTCTGCGACGTCCTCTTCCGAAAGCGTGCGCATCTCCTTGGAGAGCACCACCCCTTCAGATTTGTGCCCGATGTTCACCAACAACCCGTCGTGGTCGTGCCGCATGACACGTCCATCAATGATGTCGCCACGGCGAAGTGCGCGTGACGGCATGTACTCGTCGAGGAGGTCCGCCATTGTCAGGCTGGCCTCATCAATGACTACTGGCTCTGGAGCGGCCTCTTCCTCTGGAGGATCAGCCACGGCCACGGCGCTTTCTGGTTCAGCGCTTTCGGCAGCCGCTTCCTCAGGCGGATCAGCTACGGCCACGGCGCTTTCTGATTCAGCGCTTTCGGCCGCTACGGCAGGGGCCTCGGCCTCGGTCTCGGTAGTTACGGCAGCGCTTTCTACTACCGCAACGGGCGCGACAGCTTCCGTGCTCTCAGGGGTTGCATCGATTCCCTCGTCACCACCGTTGGCGGATTCGGGGGTCTGGTGTTCGTTCGTGTCAGTCAAACTTAGATACCTGGGCCTTTCATCGGATATAGATGATTACATTATATGTAACCTCCGATGTAGTGCTAGTGAACTGACGGTACATCTCGAGTCCATTCCTCGATTGGGCCGCCGAGGCCGTGGTTAAAAGCCCCATATCTGCACCTGAAAACGATCGTAAGTCGGCTGCCTAATCTACCCAAGTGAGTTATGGCCAGTGTTTATAGGCATGTTCGCCTAGGGGATTGACGGAGGGCGCAGCTTAAGGAGCGGGGATGGCCACGGTGACGTCTTCCTATCGAGACGGCTAACGGGAGTGGTCTGCCCACGATTCCCGCCCCCCGGGTGTGGGACGAGATCCATTATCTGGTTTGTCACGAGATCTAGATCGATCTCGGGTAGGGCGGGAAAACGTGAGAACCACTAATAATTCGGGCACAAAAAAAGGGCCGTTAAACCGGCCCTTTATTATTTCGTAATTCTGTCCAGATAATTCACCCCGTTACCTGGGGTTGAATTTGGGAATATCTGGAAAAAGAAAAGCCCCCTGGCGGTGGCCTATTTTCCCACGACGTCACCGTCGCAGTATCGTGAGCGCTACAACGTTTCACTACCGTGTTCGGGATGGGAACGGGTGGGTCCGTTGCGCTCTGACCACCAGGGGACTGTTCACAAATAAAGACCCGGACTAGATAGCCCGGGTCGGTTGAACTTGGTCGCGGGGGGCGGATTCGAACCGCCGACCTTTGGGTTATGAGCCCAACGAGCTGCCGCTGCTCCACCCCGCAAACTAATACTAACTGATCAGCTTACGGGCGTCCAGAGCAACGGGCGGGTTTTTTATGACCCTCTCGCGCAATTAAACAACCGTTTATTCGTAAATAAACTAACTCCAAAACTCTGAGTAACCGAGTGACAGCCGCACCTTAACGTGGGTCAAGCCCTCGATCCATTAGTACCACTCAGCTGAGGACATTGCTGCCCTTACACCTGTGGCCTATCTACCACGTAGTCTACGTGGGATCTTACCCCTTCCTAAGAAGGGCGGGACAACTAATCTTGGGGAGGGCTTCGCGCTTATATGCTTTCAGCGCTTATCCCGTCCGGACATGGCTACCCGGCGATGCATCTGGCGATACAACCGGCACACCAGTGGTCCGTCCACTCCGGTCCTCTCGTACTAGGAGCGGCGCCCCTCAATTGTCCTGCGCCCACGGCGGATAGAGACCGAGCTGTCTCACGACGCTCTGAACCCAGCTCGCGTGCCGCTTTAATGGGCGAACAGCCCAACCCTT
>JABIGL010000118.1 GCA_018650185.1 Chloroflexota bacterium | reverse complement strand
ATCGGTGCGAGCATCGTCACGCCGATCAACATCGTCCACGCGGTCACATTCAGGGCCGAGTAGCGAGCGAACGCAGGCTGAGAGGCGACGCCGTAGATACCAACACACGCGGCAGCAAAGAGCAGCAGTAACGCACCTCCAATCGCCGCCGCCGTGCTCGCCACCTCGCCATTTGTCTCCGCCGGAGAGAGAGCGCTTTCGCCGAAAACCAACCCGATCCCTATCAGCGAAACAAGCACCCCGAGGTACTGTCGGCCTATCAACGATTCGCGGCGGGTAAGCCTACCCAGTACCACGCTCCAGATCGGCGATGTCGCCATTAACAACGCACCGCGTGACGCCTCGGTCACCTGGAAGCCGAACGCCATCGAAAGCGGGAACGCTGTGAAGTAGAAGGCGGCGAGCAGGAAGAACAGCCCCCAGTCACGACGCTCCACCCGCATCCCGTGGCGGTGAAACAGCAGCACTAACGCCCACAGTATTCCGGCGCCTATGCCGATACGAAGCGCCGCCAGTGTGAACGGGGCAAGGTCCTGTGCAACGACCCGCGTGGCAGCAACCGCGCCGCCAAACAGACTGAAGGCGGCGATGGCCGTGACATTGGGCCAGACACTCTCGGACCAGTTGGAACTCCGGTCGCCTAGCGTTGCACCACCACCGTTCCGTCCTTCACCACCAGCTGCACATCACGAACGTTTTCGATGTCGTCCAGAGGATTTGAACCGACCGCCAACAGGTCGGCTGACTTGCCCGGCTCGATGGTGCCTCGTTGATCGGCCACCAGGCACACTTCTGCGGACGTCTTGGTTGCCGCCACAATCGCCTGCCACTCTGTCATTCCTCTTCGCACAAGCTGGCCAAGCTCCAGCAAACCGCCATCCGGAAGGGCGAGATCGGACCCGTTGGCGATCGGGACTCCCGCATCCAGCGCTTTCTTGAATCCCGCCGCATGGGCCTCCGCTGCCACAACCGCTCGTGCGGCGTAGTCCGGTGGTGCGGGATGTTCCTCTGCCCACTTCCGTTCCGCTTCCGACTCGGCATAGGCCGGGCCGCGATTCAGATGGCTGAGGCCAAGTGTCGGCACGAAATAGGTCCCTGCGTCGACCATCATTGACACGGCCTCGTCATCCAGCACGTAACCGTGCTCCAGCGTCCAGGCTCCGTGGTTGATCGCCGTCTTGATGCCATGCGTCCCACCGGCATGCGCCACGACTTTGTAACCGCGCTGGTGGCAGATCTCGAACGCCGCATCGATCTCGTCCGGCGTCGGGAAGGTGCTCTGCATGCCGTCCCACGGCGGGCCCATGATGCCACCTGTCAGGTTCAGCTTGATGAAGTCGACACCATTCTTGATGTTCTCCCTGATAGCCCGTCGGTACTCGGTCGGCCCGTCCAGTTCTTTGGCGGTGCCTGACCTCAAGAAATGCCCGGCCGTGGTCGTCAGAAACCAGCCGCAGGTGAAAAGCGACGGGCCGATGAACTGGCCTGAATCGAAAGCCCGTTTCCACGCCACATCCACGTACTCACGCTCGCCGACCACACGCATTCCGGTGATCCCCTGCGCCAGTGCGTCCATGCAGTCACGCCCGGCGCGCGTCGTGCGCTCGGCGATTGTCTCGTCCCGCCAACCGGGATCAGGTATGCCGCGTCCGATGTGTGTGTGGACGTCCCACAACCCCGGCAGCAGCCAGCCGCCGTTCAGGTCTATGACGCGGGCGTCTGACTCCGCAGGTGAGGAACCTGCCGGGAGGAGCTCAACGATCTTCGAGGCCTCTACGACTACCGTGGACTCCCGCGGCTCTGGAGATGTGGCATCGATCACGTGGGCGTTCTTGATGATTAGTCGTTGTTCATTCATGTGTAGACCTGAATGTTGATTTGTGTGGAGCAACGTTTGGCTGAGGGAGAAGTTAGGTCGATCTCATGCGGTCGAATCTGGGCGGAAATGTCCCGATCCGTGCCCAACGGACAGGCGGCGAGTATAGTCCGGCAATGCAGATAAAAACTCAACGCCTCGTCCTACGGGAGTTTGTACAGGCTGACTGGCCTGACGTTCTGCGCTACCAGTCTGATCCCCGTTACCTCCGTTACTACCCGTGGAGCGATCGTACCGAGGACGACGTGCGGGACTTTGTCGATAGCCAGATCGCACACCAGTCGGAGTCGCCGCGCCGTAAGTTTCAGCTAGTCATCACCCTTCCAGATCAACCCGGATTGATCGGAAACTGTGGGATTCGACGCAAATCTGACAACGATTTCGAAGCCGATATCGGTTATGAACTGTCGCCCGAGCGCTGGGGCCGCGGATATGCCACAGAGGCTGCCAGTGCGATGGTGGATTTTGGCTTTCAGGAGTTGGGCCTGAACCGAGTTTCGTCATGGTCTATTGCCGACAACGCCGGTTCTGCGAACGTATTAGAGAAGGTTGGGTTGAAACTGGAAGGACGATTGAGGAGCAACGAGTACTTCAAGGGCCGGTGGTGGGATACATTGCTCCACGGAATGTTGCGAGACGAGTGGACTGGACCTGGTTCGATTCAATCTCTCAGCGTGGGTCAACCCTGACCGGTAGATCGGAGAATCAACTTGCCGAAAATAGCGATCGTCGGCGCGGGCAGCGTCGTCTTCACCCGTCGACTATTGCAGGACGTCGTTTCCACCCCGTCACTTGCTGATTCCGAAGTGTTCTTGATGGATATCGACCGGGAGCGGTTGGACATCATCGCTCCGTTCGCAGAACGCCTTGGCCGTGATGCAGGGGTTGGGATGACGATCACCGCTACGGAGGACAGGGCTGAGGCGTTGGATGGCGCTGACTATGTCCTGACGACTATTCGTGTGGGTGACGACCTTGAGATCGATCAGGGCGTGCCGCTCAAATACGGCGTCGACCAGTCGGTCGCAGATACCATCGGTCCGGGCGGTGTGTTCAAAGCTCTGCGAACAATTCCGGTGCTGCTGGACGTTGCGCACGATATCGAGAAGTACTGCCCGGATGCCTGGCTGCTCCAGTACACGAACCCGATGGCGATGGCCTGCTGGGCGATTGACGAAGCGACAGACATCAAGGCCGTTGGTCTGTGCCACAGCGTGCAACGCACAACCCAGGATCTCGCTGCGTATATCGGCGCCCCGAGAGAAGAGGTGACGGCGTGGGTGGCCGGTATTAACCACATGGCGTGGTTCCTGAAATTTGAGCGAAACGGGGAGGACGCGTACGACGCCCTCTGGGACGCGCTGGACGACTCCGAAACCTACGCACAGGACCCGGTGCGGTTTGAGGTCATGCGCCAGTTCGGTAGTTTCGTAACCGAATCTACGCGCCACATGTCGGAGTACGTGCCTTACTTCCGCCAGTATCCGGACGTGATGGACGATCTGAACCTCAACGCAATCGAGGTGGACCTCGCACGACTCGAAAAGCGAAACGAAGCTTACTTCGACACGATGCGCGCCGAGGTAGCGGGGGATTCACCGCTGGTGGCAGAAGCTTCAGACGAGTACGCCTGCCGAATCATGGCCGCGATCGAGACCGGCGTGCCGACCGTGATCAACGGTAACGTGCCCAACGACGGCCTGATCTCCAACCTGCCCCAGGAGGCTTGCGTTGAGGTGCCGTGTCTTGTCGACCGCCTGGGCCTACATCCGATGGCCGTCGGCGCACTCCCGGCACAGCTAGCCGCGCTCAACCGCACTAATATCAATGTGCAGGAACTGGCGGTCCAGGCTGTTTTGGAGAAGGACCGTGAAGCGGCCGCGCACGCCGTGATGCTGGACCCGCTGACGGCGGCGAGCCTGCCGATGGACCGCATACGGGCCATGTTCGACGAGATGTGGAACGCACACGGAGACGCACTGGCGGAGTACGAGTAGGGCGGACGGAAAGCCCTCTCCCTGGGAGTGAGAGGGTCTGGGCGTGGGTCGCGTAATACGATGCGCTTGATTCCCGCGAGCTCGCTCCTTCGATCACGAGGTTACGCCCGCTCACAGCGTGACACTCGGCCTACGGCCTCGACCCCCTCACCCTCACCCTCCCCCGCGTCGGGGAGAGCGGACAACATATCTGGCCATCTCGTGTTGTAGTTGGACGTAACACCAGTACAGCCGTCATCCGGAACTCGATTCGGGATGACGACAACCGTGTTCTGGCGGTGCCGACCCCTCTTAGCGCGTAAACTTGCTCCCTCTCCCCGACGTGGGAGAGGGTTGGGGTGAGGGGGATCATTCGCTTAGCACATTAGAGGAGCTCAATTGACCGATTCAATGCTCGCCATGCAGGCCCTGAACCAGGGGGATGTTCGAGTTGTCGAAGTTCCCATCCCGTCGCCATCCGATGGTCAAGCGCTGGTCAAGATGGAGCTCGCTTCGATATGCGGGAGCGACCTTCACATAGTCGACTACGGCTGGCTTGTGGACGAGTACCCGCTGCGTCCCGGCTACCCGGGACATGAAGGCATCGGCACCGTAATCGACGCCAACGGCACAGAGCTCACCAACGGCGATCGCGTGCTGGTCACGCCCGCAATCTGGGACTCGCTGTCTTTCGCCGAGTACCAGGCGCTCGGCACTAATTTCCTGACCGTACTGCCCGAAGCGTCCGACCAGCAACCGGACCACCTTCTTATGGCGCAGCAACTCGGCACCGTCATCTTCGCCGCCAAGCGGCTTCCCAACCTCCTCGGCCAGACCTGCGTCGTGATGGGGCAAGGTTCAGCCGGCCTGTTCTGGAACTTCGTCCTGAAGCATCTTGGGGCCGAACGTGTGATCGCCATAGAGCCAATCGAACATCGACTGCAGGTCGGCGCTGGATTCGGGTCTGACGATCGCATAGGTGACACCTTCGCTGCCGCGACGAAAGCCGTGCTTGAGTTGACCGGTGAGGGTGCGGATGTGGTGATCGAGGCTATCGGCACGAAGGAGACGCATGGGCAGGCGATGGATCTCGTGCGACCGGACGGCCAGATCGTCTGGTTCGGAGTTCCTCAATCTGCCGAGCCGATACCTTTCGATTTCGACACCTTCTTCCGCAAGCGTATAGGCGCGTACAGTCCGCTAGGAGCGCAAGACGAGCTTGAGCTTTCCAGTTTCAGGCAGGCGCTCAAATGGATCGACGATGGCCTGATAGATATGACGGAAATCGTCACACACTCCTTCCCCCTATCCCGCGCCGACGAAGCCTTTAAGGCCGCGAGAGAGCGCAAGGACGGTGCGGTCAAGATAGTGATAACGATGGGGTGACCGGGAAAGCCCTCTCCCTGGGATGGAGAAGGCCTGGGAGTGAGTCGTGCCATGCTTCACTGCCGCAAGACGCCAATGCTGAGATCAATCTCCGAATCGGATTGCTGCATCCCGTCCTGAATTATCACAGGTGGAAAACGCGAAACCGGGACGCAGGATTAGAGTTCCCACGTCCCGGTTGATCAGCGTTGAGGCCTACTTAATCGTCGTCGTCGCCCTCTTCTTCCTCGTCCACTTCAACTACCACCAGACCGTAGTCACCGTCCAGCCTGACGTCCACCGTGACACCGTCGGGGCGAGTGACCTCTACTTCCCAGACCGCCCCGTCCTCTGAGTCGAGTTCGACTTCATTTGCGGTTCCGCCACCGGTGATAACGAGTGCTGCTTCGACAGCAGCGTCCGCCTCAGGTCCGGTGACATTTTCCTGATCCATGTTGGTGGCGAATGCCGTGCCTACCGCGGCAACGACAATCGCCAACGCCCCCGCCAGAACTCCAATCAAGTAACGACGTTTCACGATTCCCATGGTCTTGACTCCTTTCTGCAGTTAAGCACTGCCAATGAACGATTTATTTCCTGCGGTCACGTATTCAGATTTCGGTTCGCGATCTCGGTTGATCCAAAACAACCAGCCGGAAAGAGATCTTTCAGCCATCAGACGGTCGAACAACCAGATGGCGCATATCGCCGCCAACACCCCAAGGGCGTATCCACCGATGACATCAAGCGGCCAATGACGGTGCAAGAAGATCCGGGAAAGACCGACCAGCAAAACTAGAGTTCCGAGGCCGCCGGTCACGAGACCCTTCCCGAGATCGGTCGCCCCGCTCCGAATCACCAGGAACATCAGGAAAACGAAGAACCATGTGGATCCAGAGGTGTGGCCGCTCGGGTAACTTGGCCGGGTTTCGTAGGGCAACGGTCGACCTCGTCCGGCGATTTCGCCAAGAGAAAAATCGAGCACGTACACTGTCACCGCGACGACTAGAGCAACGCTGGAGAAAATAACTGCGTGCCTGATTCGGCCCCTGAGCAAGAACACGAGCGCCGTCACCGGGCCCAGCATCAATCCGGGCTGGTTGGTAAACCGCGAGACCGATTCCATCAATCGATCCAACCCCGGCGCGTACATCGAACGGATCCAGGTCATCACCGCTGATTCACCGGCGGACTCCGGCGACAACCTGATAAGTACGGCCAGCACGATCAGCAACAGTCCGAGCCCGGACAAAACGATGACCTTTTTACGGGCCGCCGAGCTAGCCATATCGAACTTATGCAGTGCAGTCACGCCGTCACTCCGATCGATTTCTCCCCTCAATGGGAATGACCTTACAAACGTGAATTCAATCCCGCGTTAGAGTCGTATTGGAGTTCTCTAATGAATGGGACCGTGTCAATTCACGAAAATCGAGATATGACCATGCGTACTCTCGTCATAGAAGACGATGAAAGGCTCCGCCGCGCCATGAGACGCGTGTTGGAACGGGAAGGTTGCGCGGTCGAGGAGGCTCCCGACGGTCTCACTGGCTTAGAAGCGGCGGTCGGGCGTGAATTTGATCTTGTGATCCTCGATGTTTTGCTGCCGGGACTGAACGGGATCAAGGTGTGTCGAGCCGTGAGGGCGGCAGGCGTCACCACCCCTATCCTCATGTTGACGGCGTTGGGTGCGGTGGAGGACCGAGTCACAGGACTGGACGCGGGAGCGGATGACTACCTGGGTAAACCGTTCTCGTTCGACGAGCTACTGGCGCGAATGAGGGCGCTTTCTCGTCGCCCCCGCTTGAGACCCCAGAAACGGTGCTCACACATGAAGAACTCTCACTTGATCTCGTGAAGCACCAGATGTTGAAAAACGGGGCACCGGTTGCACTCTCCGCCACAGAATTCCGGCTTCTCGAGTTCTTCATGCGGCACCCGGGACAGGTGATCAGTCGTGCGCGAATTCTTGAAGTCGTGTGGGGTTATTCACGGGACGTGGAATCAAACGTGGTGGACACGTACGTCCACTACCTGCGCTCCAAGATCGACGGCGATGACACGTCACACATCCGAACAGTGAGGGGCGCGGGCTACGCGCTCGGGAACTAGCGGATGTTCAGGCGCGTAATAATTCGGCTCGCCGCGTTGAACGCCGCCGTACTGATCCTGACGGTTGGACTCGCATTGGTAGGGGTGTTCTTCGGTGCCAGGTACGGCCTGCAGAAAGACGTGGATCGGGACCTAAAGGAGTCGGCCAGGGTAATGGCAGCCTCCGAAGCAACTCGAATGAACATAGAGACGTTCGGCGGCCCCCCCGGAACTGCACCGGCGCCATTGACCTATGTGTTCGATGCAGAGGGATCTCTTCTGACAGGTGTTCCATCACGAGAAGGCGACCTGCCGGATTTTGCGTCCATGCGCGTCGCTCTGGCCGGTGGGGAGGATATCAGGGACGCATCTGGTGATGACGACTCACGCACAATCTCACTGCCGGTCCTGAGAGACGGCCAGATTATTGGCGTTGTCCAGGTCGGGCGCTCAATAGAGTCGCAGCGCGAGTTCATAGGATTACTGGGTCGATTGCTGATCGGAGTCGGGGTTCTGGCAACGTTTGTGGCTGCGGGTGGCGGTGTCTTCCTTGCGTCCCGGGCGATGCGTCCGATACGAAGGGCGTTTGAGCGTCAGCGGGGTTTCATAGCAGACGCTTCTCATGAGCTCAGGACACCGATCGCTGTGGTCCGGGCTGATGCTGATGCGCTGGCTCGCGGCCTCGAAGAGTTATCGGAACCCGACGCTCAGTTGCTCAAGGATATGCAGTCGGAATCCGATCACATGGCTCTGCTGATTGATCGACTGGTTGAGCTGGCACGGCTGGATGCGACGCAGATAAACCCCGTCGTAGAGACTTTCGATCTGAAAGATCTCATAACTGATTCAGTTCGATCCGCCCAGGTGTTGGTAGGCGAACGCGATACACAGCTTCGCATGTCCGAGAGAGACCCCGATCCTGTCTCTGTACGAGCAGACCTGACCCATGTCCGGACCATTCTGTTGAGCCTGCTTGAAAACGCGATAACCCACGGTAGCGAGCCGAATACGGTTACCGTGGAACTGGCGAGGACCGGCGACGCGATGTCGGTATCCGTAACCGATACCGGTGGAGGAATACCGGTCGGGCAGGCGGATCAAGTTTTCGAACGCTTTTACAGAGGGGATCCGTCCCGAACCCGGAACGCTGGAGGGGTTGGATTGGGACTGACTATCGCGAGATCTCTCGTCGAACTTAACGGTGGTCAGATTGAGATCGCCAACAACCCGGGGATCGGTATGGCAGTCAATTTTTCATTGCCTCTCGCAGATGAAACGGGTCACTCCCCGTAGAACGTCGTCTGCGGGAAGAAGAACTCCCAGGCCCAATCCCATGCCGACTGGAACGGTAGTTGCTGTAGGAGCGCACCTCGCAACGGCCCGCCTGTCGCTGCGCCAAGCACCGTGTCCCACGTCGAACCTGTCTCCGCATCGACTACCTGATCCAGCCCCGCCTTCGAAAATGTCAGCACTTCAGGCAGCTCCACTGTCTCGTCCTTGGCCTGTCCGGCCGGTTCCCTCAGGTAGACATGGATGCCGCGTGTCGCCGGATTCACGAAAATACCGACCGGGAACCCGGCGACCATGTCATTGATCACCTCTTCGCTGGACGCAACGCTGTATCGGAACGCCTGCGCGTCATCCAAGAGAGCGACCCCAATCACAAAGTCTTGCGAAAAGGTCTGAGGCCGATACCGAACGTCATCGATCGGCTGCTCTGACTCAAGCACCGTGGTGTTCGGGTGTTCTGCCAGCCACGTCCCCCATGGCACCACACTGGACGGGATCTGCGTGAGGGATCGCCCCTCCAATCCACCAAACAGCGCCGTACCCCAGGGCTGCGACCACACGCTGTTCGTCTGGTGGTCCCACCAGGTCATGGCGTTTCGGAACAAGGCACCGTTGTTGCCAAATCGCAGCGTGTCACCGTCTAACCTCCGGTCATGCACGAGACCGGTAAAACAGATCGGTCACCATGTGACCAGGATTGGTACGCCCCCCAGCGTGTCGTTCGCCATCTCCCTGAAACGCATCAACCCGATTGGATATGCTCGAGATTCGCCGTCGATCTCGATCCCCATCACCAGTTCCT
>JABIGL010000113.1 GCA_018650185.1 Chloroflexota bacterium | reverse complement strand
GCAACACGTCCTGGAGCATCTCTTGATCCCGGGCGAGATCGGCCACGAGCTGCTTCAGCCTGCGGTTCTACTCCTCGAGCACCTTCAAGCGCCTGAGTTCGGCTACGCCCATGCCGGCGTACTTGCGCTTCCAGCGGTAGAAGCTCTGCTCGTTAACGCCCATCTTCCTGCACACCTCGGTCACCGGCGTGCCCGACTCCGCCTGTCTCAGGGCGAAGGCGATCTGCTCCTCCGAATATCTCGTTCTCTTCATCAGGAAGATTCTCCATCTAAGGCCGGAATCGTCCCGGAATCCTAACCTTCAGGATGGCGCGAGTTTCGGGGTGAAGGTCAGGTTAGCCCCTGGATCGAGGTCGACCGGTCGATCCCTGCGGGACGTGTCGTGAAGGTGCTTGGAAAGGTGGCCGCCGAATCCGGGTTGCCGAAGACGATCCGTGTCGACAACGGCACAGAGTTCACGTCGAAGGTACTGGACCAGTGGGCGTACTCGAACGGGGTGGAGTTGGACTTTACGAGGCCGGGCAAACCTACAGATAACGCCTTCATCGAGTCGTTCAATGGCCGGCGCGGGTACGGGGGCGGGGGCAGGTCAAGGTGGCGGGACTAACATAATCCTTGATATCGCCTCAGGGCGCAGGTCACTTGGGTTTGGCAGTATAGTAAAAATAATTCGTGAGATTGGCTTTGGCGATCTTTAATTTTCGCGGTGTAGGCCACATTCTTGTGAGTTTCATTGCTCTCCGATCCGCCGACAATTGCGAGATGGAATTCAATACTCGTTAGCGTGCCCCACTGGTCGGTACCTGGCCCTGATCCTAGATCAGGCTATTCCAACGCCCACATACTCAAATCCCAGATCCTTCATTTGCTGTTTGTTCAGCATGTTTCGACCGTCCACCATCCGAGGCGACTTCATCATCCGGCCTAACTCGGCGTAATCCAGGTCGTTGAACTCAGGCCAATCTGTCAACACGACAAGCACATCTGCGTCAACACCGACATCGGACGGAGCCAGCGCATATTCGTATCCAGGTCTAATCTGCTTGGCTGCCGGGATCGATATCGGGTCGTGAGATATCACGCTGGCGTTCAGAGATAGCAGTTTATCGATAATTTTTACCGCTACTGAATTTCTCACATCGTCCGTTCCGGCTTTGAATGACAGTCCAAGTACGCCGATCCGTTTGCCAGAGGCATCACCACCTAAGATAGCGGCGATCTTATCGACAAATTCCTCCGCCTGGCGAACATTACGCTCGAGTACCCCAGCGAGAGCAGACGCGTTGAAATCAACCCTTTCAGCCATACTCAGCAGCGACATCAGATCCTTTTCCAAGCAAGGGCCGCCAAACCCGATTCCTGGCCTCAGGTATGACCTACCGATTCGGTCGTCGTAGCCTATGCCGTCGATCACCTCGTCAATATCTGCACCCACGCGCTCAGACAACGCAGCGATCTCGTTGATGAAGGATAGTCTTGTGGCGAGAAACGCATTAGAGGCGTATTTAATGATCTGGGCGGATTCGATTCCTGTTTCGAGGATCGGGGTTGGCGTTAAGCTGACAGAGCGCCCATCTTCGTAGTCCCATATTTCGCCCCCATCCAGAAGCGTCCTGTAAAGTTCGCGCATCTTCTGGCGTGCTCGTTCGGTGTGGGCACCGATAATGATCCTTGATGGATGGAAAAAGTCTTTTAGAGCGCGCCCCTCGCTCAAGAATTCAGGATTGGACACCAGTTCATACTTGGAATCCTCGACGCCAGCCTTGTTGAGCGTCTCTCGGAAGAGGTCGGCGGTCCCAACCGGGACGGTACTCTTAATGACGATCACCTGACCATCGTGAACCAGGGGCGCCAGGGTTCTGATGACCTGTTCCATCTCGGTGAGATCTGTAGATCCATTGGTACCGGTGGGAGTACCGACCGCGATTATCAAGACCGACGCTTCCGCCAGTGCATCTACTGCGCTACTGGTAAACCTGATGCGTCCAGCCTTCAGGTTAGAGGCAATCAGTGGCTCTAGTCCGCTCTCATGAAACGGTGCTTTGCCCTGCTTCAACTGGGCGATCCGCTGTGGATCTTTGTCCATGGAGATGACTTCATGTCCGAGCTCAGCTAGCCCGGCGGCGGTAACGAGTCCGACGTAGCCTCCGCCACCGATGACACTAACCTTCAAGCAGATACCAGCCTTAACTTAACGTGAACAGATGTGAACAGGGGCATGCCAGGACCTCTGGCTTCGATACTGAGTAGAGCTTCGTATCCACCAGCGTATGCCCCGGGCTCTGAGGTTCTCCCGATGGGCATGGTTTAGCAGCCGGGGTGCGATTCGATTTGGTTCCGTCTGCAGATACTACGAAACGTTGCCAACCCCGTGCTCACGTAGCCAATACTCTGCTATTGGAATCTGCCACGCGTAATCAATATCCATTCCTGCCCAGTTTTCGATGGGCAAGATTTTCTGCCCCATCCACTTCTGGGGCAACAGTCCTTCGCTCATGTGTTCAAGAGCGCTCGAGCGGGATACGGTTACGCCCATGTCTGCGTAATACACATCCCCCTGGGAGTCGCGATCGCAAGACAAGGTGGCCGGGTCCCCAAATGTCTCGAAAGGAACAAACGGGTCCAAGTATCCCGACTCGTTCAATTTTCGGGCTCTCAGGGGACTCCACATGTTGTATATCGAAGTTGTTACGGCTGAGTCAGCCGTATCATCGGCATTTAGCTTTGAGATGCCCTCGTCTATCAGGTCCGCACTGATCATTGGCGAGTTGCACATGAGTACGGCGACATACTTGGGAGCGGCCCCGAGAATATTCTTGGCCTCGTGATAGCCATGTTCGAGCGCGTCATCAAACAGGGCGTCATCTGTGCAAAGTTCCGGCGGCCGATCGATCACCGTCGCCCCGGCTTCAAGAGCAATTTCCTTGATCGCCGGATCGTCCGTTGTAACGAAAGTCTGGCTAATGAACTTGGAATCCCGAGCGGCCATCAAGGCATACCACATCAATGGATGACCAAGGACTGACATCGTGTTCTTGCCAGGGAATCCGGAACTGTCACGACGTCCCAGAATAATTGCGATGCTTTGCCCGCTCATTTACGCAGCACTCCTTCAATCCGGTCGATTGCCCCCAGGTCATCATGTCATCCATGATGAATGGCCTAGTTTACAGACAAGTTCTGAAATATGAACACACCCGGCGATGCTTCTGGTGAAAAACGACTCCCACCGCTGAGTCGCAGTCATGCGCCCAATGACACAGGGTTCACACAAATCCGACGACTGATGGCGAGATTTGTTGTGAAGGACCTGACCGTTCACACCAATTTACATAAGCCTTAATGGGTGACGCCGCGCTAGGCCAGAGGTCCATTGCCATGCTGATCCGGGGTAAGAGGAACGGAGTTGTGGCCTTACACGGGCTAACTATCAGCTAGACCTGTGATTATCGCCCACTCCCCTACAGGGATTCCTCTGCGATACCGAAGCCTCGTGTGGGGATACGCATACCCGTGTGAGTACCAGAAGCCTCCCCGTACGCCAGTAACCGTATTCTGTGTGTCTACTGCACCGGCGAGAACGGCAGGGCGCTCAATAGGATGTTCTCTTGCTCAATGGGCTTGCTGGATGATGGAGGTGGCCAGCCGATGGAACCGAACGACTGACGTGCTTCTTTGCGGTGCTCGAGACTCTCATACGCCCACATGTGTAGCCAGCGGTTCAGTTGTCCGAATTCTGAGTACCAGATGCCCACAGGCTGAGACAATTCCATTCGTTTTTCTATCCTGGTACTCCAGGCGTCAATCACACTCGGGATGGCGCCCGGGGGATACGTGTAGGCCCGTAGTTCGAACAACGGCCCAATATTCCGGGTGATATCGAGGTCTGGAAGAAACGGCGCGGGAACGTAGATCTCCGAGTGCATTTTTTCGATGAGTTCACCCGTCGCAGGAGGCCAACCCGGGATTTCGTCAGCCTTCGCCCGGATTGCGTCGCGTTCTTTCACATCCTCGTATTGCCAGATATGGATCACGCGGTTCAACGGGCCAATCTCTGTGTGGAAGTATCCGATTAGATGCGACAACTCCACCCGTTGTTCTATGACCGGTTGGACGATCTCGATATAACGTTCGAGGTTGCCGGGTTTCAAATGGTAGGTACGAATCTCGTGGATCATGTTCAGCTCCTTTAATCCTATAGCTCGTGCTGTTCACACCACCATTGGTTCCGAGTGTGCACGATTTCGGTGGCGGTGTCGTTTGTGCAGGCCTCCGGTTGGCATTAGATGCCGTAATGACAGATTGGGGACTACTGACGTCAACAGGAGCGATGAATCACCGCTGTTTTCACGGAGCAACGGCAAGCTGAGTCCCTTCCGTATATATAGAGGAGGATGTTGAGTCGATTAACGATTCGCGATACTGCAGCTGGTTAATCATCTCACCGCCCGACCGTCATTAGTTATATTGACGACCTCTCGCTCCGCATCACTACCCGCAGACGTACGTCTTAAGGTTGGCGCGTGTTCAGGACTGGTTGCAGTTAACGCGATGTCGTTCCTGATAGTCCCATCGCCGTCCACATTATTTATCAATACTTGCACGAAATCACCGAAGCTTCCGCCGCCGGTGTACGCCCCGTCGATCGTCGTTCCCATTGCGGAGATCTAGAGATCCAACAATTCCATGGACTAGCGATCAGACGGGTGGAGTATGAGCCTCTCGGGGTCAGATATGGAAACAACATTGAATCGTGGTAAACGAACATCTATTGGTGTGATACCGGCGCGAATGGGATCGTCACGGTTCCCAGGAAAGCCGATGCAGAAGATACTCGGAATCCCGATGGTGGAACACGTCCTCCGACGGGTCGAAATGTGCGATTTGCTGGATGAAGTTTACGTCGCGACATGTGACGACGAGATCTACGACCATGTTGTGTCTGTCAGCGGCAAAGCAGTGATGACATCAACCAGGCACGAAAGAGCCAGCGATCGAGTCGCGGAGGCAAACGAATCGATCGATGCCGACTTCATTGTGCTCGTCCAGGGCGACGAACCCATGACAACCCCGGAGATGGTCACTCAAGCGCTTCAACCGATGTTGGATGACAGCACGATTTGTTGCGTAAACCTGACCGCACAGATAAAAGATGTAGAAGAGTTCGAAGATCGGAACACGATCAAGGTCGTGACTAACCTTGAGTCAGACGCCGTCTATTTCTCTCGCGAGCCTATCCCACATTCGGACAAGATCGGATTCGATCAGTCACCGAAATGGAAGCAGGTCTGCATCATCCCGTTTACCCGTGAGTCCCTGGCAGCATATGCCACCCTGGCTCCAACGCCGCTGGAAGTTTCAGAATCGGTAGACATGATGAGATTTGTGGAACACGGCTACAAAGTACGCATGGTCGAGTGCACGACCGCATCCCACGCCGTTGATACAAAGGATGATCGGGTGAGAGTCGAATCAATCATGAAAACCGACCCATTGGTCGGGGCATACCTGAGTTAGGGTCACCCACTTCCGACTGAATCCGCGCAGGCTCGGACTCCTCCGCCGTCGTTGAAGCGCCTGCGGAGTGCCCTGGGATCTTCGCGTACCCGCCAAGAACGTCCCTGAGGACGACCCT
>JABIGL010000088.1 GCA_018650185.1 Chloroflexota bacterium | reverse complement strand
CCGACGATTCTTCACCCACGACGATATGCGCGATCTGACCGCCCAGAAGGTCACCGACGCACAGGCAACGGACGACATTCAGGAAGCCGCTTAAACCGTTATCTGGTCAAGGCCGGTCCTCCTGCCGGCCAATTGAGACGCCTGTACGCGCAATGCGTTGTCGGCGTCGGGCGGACCTGTGCTTAAACCGCCCACGAATATCAATGAGGACCTGCCATGCGCGGGTCCTTTTTTATTGGGCAATCCACGTCCGATTTCTTTGCCCCTGACAAGCACGTTGGGTCAGACTGATGCAGAATCTTCGTTAGCTCCCTCAAGTTTCAGCCAACACATTCCGATCTCTTCGAGAGGTACGCCAGTTGAAGATCACCGACGTTTCCGCGGTCTACCCGAACTACCAGAACGTCCCAGCCTCATGGCGAACCCATTTCTGGCAGATCGTCGTCAAGGTCGAGACGGATGCGGGAGTGACCGGCTACGGGTACGGCGGGGGCGGGCGGGCGGCCGTGGAGGTGGTCAACCGGCATTTCTCAGAGCTTGTAGAGGGGTGCGACCTGAACTCGGTTGGCGACATCGCCGCCATTTGGGACAGCGTTTATCTTGAGTCCCTTCCTTACGGACGCAAGGGTGTCGCTGTCATGGCGCTATCGGGGCTAGACCTGGCACTATTCGACGCACTGGGTAAGGCTGAAGGCAAGCCCGTGTATGAGCTGCTTGGCGGAGCCAGAAAAGGCGCGATATTTTCATATGCCACGGGCGCAGATTCGCAGTGGTACGGCGAGCTGGGCTTCAAAGCCACCAAGTTCCCTCATCGCTGGACCGGTGAGGCCGACTACGACACCGCCGTTCACAGCGCCACGATTGCGCGTGAGGCGATGGGTGATGACGGCATGGTGATGATTGACACCTACATGTCGTGGGACTCGGATGTCACGACACGCATGTCGGAGTTATTGAAGCCCTTTAATATCTACTGGTTTGAGGACGTGTGTACGCCTGATGAACTAGATGCGCAGGCGCAACTGCGGCCCGTTGCAAGCCCAACCTTGATCGCGGGTGGGGAGCACGAGTTCACGCACTACGGGTTCGCCGAGATCGCTAGAGCGGGCGCTCTGGACCTGTGGCAGCCGGACATCACATGGTGTGGCGGCATCACGGCGGGGTTGCGAATCCTGGATATCGCACGCAAAGAGGGCATTCCCGTCGCCCCGCACCGCGGCGGCGAGGTCTGGGGACTACACCTGATCGCCGCGTCCGACTGCATGGACCTTGCGGAGGTGCTGCCGGGTATGCGCGATGCGAGTCGTGACGACCTGTGGACCGGCGAACCGTCGGCAGAAAACGGCCACATATCGCCAACGGACACACCTGGATTCGGCGTCACACTCAACGAGGACATGCTCTAGGCAAGTGAACGGGCGCGAACACGCGCCCACCCAACTTACTAGTCTGGTTTTACGCCCTGAGTTCGCCCATGATCCGCTCACAGGCCTCCATGTAGACCGTGGCGTCCACGTTGTACGCCAGGTACTGCACGCCGTTGCTGAGTAACCAGCGACCCATGTCGATATCTCTTGCGTACGATCCAACCGCCTTACCGGCGTCTCTCGCCTTACCGCACGCCTCGACAAGGGCCTCTTCCACGATCGGATTTCGCACATCTCCGGGGATTCCGAGCGACTGTGAAATGTCGTAGGGGCCGAGGAAATAGACGTCGATTCCGTCCACTTCCATGATTTCGTCCAGGTTGTCCAGACCACGCTTGCCCTCGATGTGGCCGATCACGACCGTCTCATCATTCTGGCGATCCGTGTGACCGGGCGCACCGTCTTTGAAGTAATCACCTGCACGGGTGAAGATCGAAAGTCCGCGCTCACCTATTGGCGAATACTTGGCGGAGTTGACCAGCTTTCGGGCATCGTCCGGGTCGTTGATCTGTGGGACCTGCACACCCGCGGAGCCGATGTCGAGCGCGCGCAATATCAAGCGCTCATCGTTGTCTCCCACGCGGATGATCGGCGCGACGTCCGTGCCGTCCGCCGCGATCACCATGTCGGTCGCCGTCTCCATGCTGATCGGACCGTGCTCGGAGTCGATGATGCAGAAGTCCATGCCGGAATACCCGAGCGTGTCGATCATGGTCATCGACGGCACGATGACGAATGGACCGATTACCGTTTCACCGGCTTTGAGTTTTTCTTTCAGAAGTCCGCCGCGAGATCCCATGTGGATGAGCTCCGTTCGATGTGTGGCTTCGATAGGGTTTTTGTGGAGGCCCCGCCGTAGGTCGCCACAGCGAGATGCCGACAGTTTATCGGTCGTTGGGGCCGGGTGAACGCGGAAATAGCTTCAACAATGGGAATGCCATGTTCACGCTTGATCCGGGTGTACTATGCGGCCATCGGGGCGAATCAGGCTTCTCCGCTCGGACGCGACCCATCGATCGTGAGATCAATTGGAAAAACCTGAAGTAACAGGTGATAAGACCGCCTCGACGCACCGGACTGGTGTGGCGAGGCTTCTTCCGTCCGGTATGGCGGCGTCATTCTCATCGCTGCGCAACCGTAACTTCCGCTACCTGTGGTTCGGCCAGGTCGGTGCCGCCACCGCCATGCACGCCGACCTTGTTGCGCGCAGCTGGCTTGTTTTTGAACTAACCGGTTCCTCGCTGGCCGTCGCAGGTGTGAACGTGGCGCGTGCGGTCCCGATGCTCCTGATTGGACTGTTTGGTGGGGTTGCTGCGGACAGGTGGGATCGGAAGAAACTTCTGATCATCATCCAGGCGTGGAGCCTATTCCTGAACGCAGTCATGGCGGTCATTGTGATCGGCGGCTGGGTTGAGATGTGGCACATATATGTGCTCGCATTCCTGCTCGGGTCAGGCATGGCGATGAACCAGCCAGTGCGGACATCGATAATTCCGCAGCTCATCCCCAAAGAACAACTCCTCAACGCCGTTGCGCTTAACTCGATCGCCATCAACGCGACCAGGCTCATTGGTCCGGCCATTATCGGAATCGTGATAGCTGCATGGGGTGTCGGACCCGCTTACGCCTGGTCCACATTCGCCTACGCCGTCGTGATCTGGACAACCACCAGGGTGGCGATGCCGCCGATCAGTGCGATGGCGAAACGCGGCTCCATGGTTGGTCAAATGATCGAGGGCTTCAGGTACATAGCATCGAACCGCCTCGTCCTGGCGCTTGTTCTGCTGGGGCTGGGACCCCTTGCGGTGGGCTTCTCGCACCAGACCCTTCTTCCGGCGTTGGTCGTGGACGAACTGGGACGAGACGCTGCCATCATGGGATTCATCATGGCGGTAGGGGGGATCGGCGGCATATCTGGCGGTTTCTACATGGCCTCGCGGCGAGACCTGAGACGGAAAGGGCCGATAATGCTCGGCTCCGCAGCCGTTTACGGGATTGCGCTTCTTTTGTTCGCCGGGGTCACCATGGTGGTGATGGTGTTCCCGCTCATCATCGCCATCGGCATATCTCAGACCGTGTTCAGATCGGCGAACACCACCACGCTGCTGGAAAACACGCCCGAACACCTGCGCGGTAGGATCGTGTCAGCCACGTTGCTCGATACGGCGCTCGCACCAATTGCGGGCATCATCGCTGGCCTCGCTGCGGACTCGGCCGGTGTGCCAGCGGGCTACTTGACCCTTGGCGTCATGTGCCTCGGGATAGTGGGCCTATCGATGGTCGCTTACCCGAGAATTCGAAAGATCTAAATCTGCCCGGAACGCCTAATTTGGACTCGGTGTGCCGGACGTCGCCTGCGACAGAATCGTCCGGATTGTCTCGTACCAGAACTTGATGTCGTCCACGTGCAGTGCGAAGAAGGTCCCGAAGACCGGGCTACTGCCGTCCGGCGTCGTGACCCTGATCCCACGGTTCATTCCGACCACTTCACCGAACTTGTTGAGCACCGGTCCGCCGCTTTCACCGGGATCGATCGCAGCGTCCATCGTTAAATTAATACCTGCGGGTCCGAGATCGATCATCTGCGACAGCACTCCGACCTTGACCCTTGCCGCACCGACAGAGCCGTCAGGTTTGGGCGTGCCTTCCGAGTAGCCGAGCGCCATCAGCGGGTCGGCGATGTCGTCAGCGGTCAGGCTGCCGGTCCGCATGGTGCGTGAGGTCGTGGCGAGGGGGTCGAAAAACAGGAGAGCTAGATCTCGGTCGGGATCGACCGCCGCCACAACGGCGGTGAACGGTACGTCGATCGCCTGTCGTACGAGCACCACATCATTGTCACCGACAACGTGCTGGTTGGTGACCAGCACGCCTTCATCGATAAGCCACGCCGAGCCCTTGTTGTCTTCGGTGTCGATCTGAAACACACCAAACACTTCGTTCTGATAAATCGAGGCAAAGCTTGGACCCGGCGTTGCCGTCGGGACCGCAGTGGAACGCGGCTGAGGCGTCGGTGCTGGTTGCGGTGTAGCCGTTGGTGCGGGCGTTGGAACCGGCGGAATCTCCGCTATGGCGGTGGCAACTGCGTCGTCTACCGCAGCCTGCTGTGCCGCAGCGACGGCCAACTCAAGCTCCTCGTCGCTCACACCACCACCGCAGGCCGCCGCGATTAACGCAAATGAAGCTGCGAAAAACATCACCACGGCTCGCGTGGCGTTGCTGCGCAGAATGCTGTGATCGAATTGAGCTACGGACATATACCCGTCAAGCCTGATCTGTGGGTGTCTGGGTGAGTAGAACTACTGTGACGGCCAGTTTATTGATACGTCGGCCGGACGGATAAAGTGCGCTTTCTGCGTTAGAGATGTCCATTACGTCCAGATTATGACCCGATCCGTGAGTAACTCCCATCAACTCATGGTGCGAAAAATGCCACGTCACGCAAATCTGGGTGGCCTTCTGAATCCGCTGGAAGTCCGGATATAACTCGCGCCAGTGCGATTGCCCTGTACTCATCCAGCAAGGTTGAACCACCGGCGAGCCTGGCGTCGACCCACGTCACGGGATCTTGGCCATCAATGGTGAGCAGATAGTTGTAAAAGATCAGGGTAGATGACGCGCTCAGAACCCCGTTGGTTCGTAACTCGTCCGCAAGACCGAGGCCTCCAACATTCTGTAATACGCCCAGCCACATGACCTCGTATCCCAGACTGTGCTCCTCGGGTATTGGAGCCCGTTCCAAATGGAAATCCATGATGTCACTCACGTCATCACGGATCACTCCGAGGTCCGGATATTGCGTAAATTTCTCGCCCAGAAATTCCTCGATGTGCCTGATTCCAACGGCGGAAAATACCTGAGCCTGGGCCTCGAGCAAAGCTGATCGTGCATCGCTCGGGACGGTAAAACGTGTCGCAGGGGCCAGCAGGCTCTGCCGCGCGTGTCCAAGCTCGTGTAAGAGCGTGGACAGGGTATCGGCCGGTGTCCTTGATGAATCAACCCGGACCCTGACCTTGCCTGTGCCGGTCCACGTTAATCCCACTGAAGATCCAATTGTTGTCCGACAGTCCGCGAGCGTTGTCACGTACTCATCAGCAGTCAGCGTGGCCTGATCTTCCACGCAGATCGCCAGATTCTGTGAGTCGTATTCACGCCTTGTGAGCAGCGAAATATCGATCCGCTCGTCAGCCAGGGTCGAACCTGTGGCCAGGAAATAGGCGGCATCAGCCACAATGGATATCGCAGGTATCCAGTCGGTCCCGGTGTCGTTGACCACGTCTGCGTTTGTGGTCTGGAGGAGAAGGTCTGGCAGCGAGGCGAGCATCGCGGTTAGCTCGTCGTCGCTGTACGTAGTGGGTTCGGGTGGAGGAGGCGCGGCTCCGGCGATAGCCTCGAACTCAAGGGTGTACACATTGTCGTCTTCATCAGATTCGTTGACGTTGTTGTCCGAATCGATCATTAACGTCAGAGTGTGCGTCCCGGGAGTGAGATGGATAGCTGGAACCGCCACGTCGACCAGCCATATACCGCCGCTGCCTCCCGCCACAAACGCGGACGTGTCGATAGGGAAGTTGTCCAGCAAGACCTTTGTGGAAAACCCGGTCGGATTCGCCACAACACTGTCGTTTGTGATTGCGTAATCCACGATTCCTGCCGTGAACGCCTGGACGTAGCCGTTTCGGCCGGTGATTGGCACCCCGGATGCGGTACCTCTCATGACCATCGGGCCGTCCCAATCCGCCGGTAGATAGGTCGCAAGATTTGACCGGGTCAGTTCTTCGTACGGGGGAGCGGCGACTGGCAGGACTTCCGGAGAAGGATCTGGTGCGACGGCTGGTCCGGTGCCCCATGTGAAAACCGTGGACACCGTGTTGTCGGTCTCGTCCGATTCATCGATCAGGTTGCCCGGGTCCACCGTGACCGACAACGTGTGCTCGCCGGGAGTGATGTCGATCAGCGTTCCCAGCTCGTCCCAATCGGTAAGCGCAGCACGTGACTGAGCGGAGAGACCGCTGACCACACGTTGATCAACGACAACGCCATCGAAAGCGATGTGGACGTCGATCGATGCGTCCGTCGACGCAAGCCCTTCGTTCCCTGCGCCCCATGTGACGAAGGTGGTGGAATCCACTGTGAGCGGCCCGGAGATTGCCGTTCCTGCAACGGCCGCTACTACCGGAACATTCCGATCAAGCGCGGGTTGGATAGACAGGTTGACGCTTTTTAATCCCGGATCCGGTGCAATTAGCGCATCTCCGGCCCAGGTGAAAGTTCTTTCAAAAACGTTGTCTGTCTCGTCTTTTTCCGGAACCTGGTTGAGCGCGTCGACAACAAGTTTGAAGGTGTGCTCGCCTTTATCCAGTCGAACCCGATCGTTCAACCCATCCCAATCGCTTATGCCAAAGGTCTGGAATGGCGGCGACTGGGTGCTTACCCAGTTACTGACAAATATGTCATCGACGTAGATATGGGACTCAAACTCGGTCTCGGTCGGGAACGGCGAGTCGTTCTTGAACCACCAGTCGACGAAGACCGGCCCCCCGGTTCGTAAGTCACCGGGATCCAGAGCACCCACCTGCGCATGGATAGACATCGGAAGGGCGCCTGCTCCCGGACTGAACGGGAGCAGGTTGATCTTCGGGGTGGGTGTTGGTGTTGTGCCGGGGATGGGAGTCGCCGTTGGCGTTTCAGGCGTGGCCGTGGGGACGGGCGTTGATGGGGG
>JABIGL010000049.1 GCA_018650185.1 Chloroflexota bacterium | reverse complement strand
GGTGTGCCAGACACATCAGAGAACACAGTTGGGGTGGAGCCGTGCGCTTTCACAATGTCGTTGCGGTCCATGAACTTGGTGACACCCTCAGCGGTAATGAAGAACGCACCCAGTTCGGTGTCCACAACTGTCTGAATGGCGGTGAGTACGTCGCGTGCCGTCCCCGGATCAGACTGACAGGTCGTTAGCCCGTTCGACAGGCTCCGCATAGACGACGGCCAACTGATCTCGTCGAGAATCTCTCCGATGCGAACACCGGTCAGGTCGCCGGAGGCTGCTCCCGCTACTGCGGTCACATCGGTCAGGTTGAGGATGCGGAACGCGTCGGTCGCTGTCACTGTGATCGTTGCAGCGTTTGCGCCGGGTGAGTACCGGTAATCCCATTCTTCGATAAACCCGGAGAACAGGACGTGGGTGGTCCCGTCGTGGGTGCCTTTGATTTGCAACTGGCGCATCGGAAGAATCTCGCCAGCGTAGGTGCCGTTGTCCGGGTCGAACGTGCCATCCAAATCGGTCATCACAATGGTGCATGAACCAGCCTCATGCCTGTCCAATACACGGTCGCGGCCTCGCCTGATTTGCACCGAGTTGACTTTCGATGACACATCCACCGGGGTCGTCGCCGAATCCGACAGGGCACCTGTTCCGAGCGGCGACAGGGCGTCACCCAATACAAGGTTCGGGCCGAACGATGGGCTGGCCTGAAACCTGATAGTCGTCTGAAGTGAAGCAGCGTGGCTCACAGCACCAACTGCTTCCCGGACTTCTGAGCCTGCAACAACCCGCGCCTAATCTGCTCTGTTAGATCCCGCTCCGATGTGACAGACCCTTCGACGTTGACGGTGATGTACGTCGCACCGCCCCGTGGGATGATTGTTTCCCCGGCGTGGACGTTGACCAGTCCGGCGCTCTGCACGAACCCACCCGCAGCAGCCGACGGGAAACCACCGCCACGGCTTCCCGGCCCTCCGATGCTTCCGTAGGTGCTCGGCGTAGCAACCTTCGGCATATACACCGGCATCTCCGGGATGTCGTAGGCGCTTATATTTCCGAGGAACTTTTCCAACGCCGCCGCTTCCTGAATGCCAAGAATCGCATCAGCATTATCATCCACCGTCGCAGTTATCAGTGCCTTGAACTCGTCGCCGTCGAGCAGAGCACCACCCGTTTCGGCCACCGCGTCCACAGCCGTCACCACTTCGGCCACCGCTGCCGCGACTTCATCTACCGCTGCCACGATGTCAGCCGCAGCGCCTCCACCGCCACCGCCGCCGGAAGGCTGACCCGTCAACGGGGGCGCGTTTGGAACCTCAATCGGGTTGATGCGAGTCCCGTTGAGAATCGCCATCTCCCGAACCAGCGCGGCGATCGCATCCTTGAACCCATCGACGGCGCTCTTGGCTGAAGCGATGCGAGGTTCCAGCACCGCCAAGTTGGCGCGCATCGTGTCGAACTGCGGGTAAGCGTCACGGGCCGCAGCCGACATGCCCTTCATCTCATTAGCAAGTTCCTTGGAAAGCGGACGCATCCGGCTGATGGCGTCGTTCACCTTGTCGCCCGCTTCGGCTAGGGCGATCTCAGCGTCCCGGACCCCGTACTGCGCGGCGACCAGATCCCAGTTGGCGACCTCCAACTCCTTGTTCAACCGGACCAGTTCGGCGTCTTGGATCGCCGACATGTCCTTCATCCTGTTGGCTTCGTCGCGGGCCTCAGTTTCAGCCTTGGTGACCTCAGCCAACTTTTCTTCCAGCGTGATCAGTTCGGCGTCGATCTCGGCTACCGCTTCGGAGGTGCGCGCTGCCGTGTCCTCAGCCTTGGCTTTGGCTTCGGTGCTCTGCGTCAACTTGTCGCGGGCGACGGCCAACTCCAGCCCGATGCGCTCGGCTTCCTTCTCCATCCGGGCAAGGTCGTCGGTGGCCCGCTCCAACTGGTCGATCGGACTGCGCGCATCCTTGACGGCCTTCGTGTAATCGTCCTGTGCTTCGATCAGGTCAAGGGTCGTTGCCTCACCCGCGTCGAACGCCGCCTGCGTGTCCTCCATCTCATCGCGGAGTTTGATGAGGTTCTTCGCCTGCTTGGCGGTGATGTTGGCCTGCGCCGCGTCGGCTGCCGACACGATCCCCAAGTCGATGAGCGCCTGCTCCACCTCAGTGATCGCCGCCTGCTGGGCTGTGAGCGAATCGACCAGACCACGCTGGGTGTCCAATGCTCCTTCGCTCAGTTCAGCCTGTCGTCCTTCCAACTCGGCGACCTGAGCGTTGATGTCGAAGTAGGCCAACTTTTGTGCGTTGAGTTCACGGGTCAGGCCACGCTGGAACTCGCCTTCCTTGGCGAGCAGATCCAACTTGCGGGCCTCGGCGTCCAAGATCTGGTCGTTGAGATCCTCCATCTCGTCGGCCAAATCCTGAACAACGGCCTCCTGTTCTTCCCACGCCCTCGTCGCTTCGGCAATCGCGTCACCTTCACCGGCTGTGACGAGGGCGATCTCATCGACAAGACCCTGCTGTGTTTCGATCGCATCGTTCAGGTCGTTCTGCGCCTGCCACATGCCCCGCAGGGCGTCGAACCCCTCCCGCTCCGCTGCCGCCCGGTCCTTCAAGGCTTGCACGGGTTTCTTCGCCGCCTCAGCCTGAGCCTCCAGAGCCGCTAGGTGAGCCTCGGCGTTCTCCAGCGCCTCCTCCTGCACATAGATGTTGGCTTGGAGGGCGTCCTTCTGGTCCTGTAGCGCACGCTCGGCATCTCGGATCAGTTGTTCCTGTCTGGCCTCCTCAGCGGCAATCGCCCTCGCCGCGTTGAGTTGCTCCTCCTTGCGGAGCACCATCTGGCCTTCCCAATGTGCAGCCCGTGACATGCGACCTTCGGCGTCCGCACCGCCAGCGAACTGCAACATCGCCCGGTCGGCGGTCGCCGCTTCCGCTGACAGGGCAGCGAGTTCACTGGTCGTCAATGCGACCTTTTCGGCTACGTCTTCCATCCCTTCGCCCAACGCTTCGGTAGAATCAAGCAGGAGTGCTGAAGCAGCATCCAGTTCGAGGTACTGGCCGTAGTTGTTGGCAACTGCCTCAGCCTCAGCCTCGGCCGCTTCGGTCGCTGCCTTCGTGGCGTCGATAGCGAGCGTCGCAGCCCTGACGTACTCCTCGTTCGCTTCCAAGCGTTCGATCTCGGCAACCGTGTCCTTGTCGAGGGCCTTGACATAGGCAACTACGTTGTCAGTGTCGTCCAACCACGACTTCGCCAGTTTCTTGTTTTCCTTAGCGAGATTGACATGGGCGTCGGCTGTAGCGTCCATCGACCGCAACAGTTCCTTGAGTTGCTCTCCGGAGAGTTCCCTCGCCCGGATCGCCTCGATGATCGCCTCGCGTTCCTTGCCGACGAACACCGTTGAGTCCCGGATCGCCTTGACGTTCTCCTCTTCCAATCCGATCGTGTTGCTGATCGAACGGGCGAGTTCCTCGTAGTCCTGCTTCCCCTCACTCATCATCGCGTTGTGATGATCCATGTCGCTGACGTAATCGTTGAACGCTCCCCGGACATCCCGGTTGACGACCTCGGCGAGCAGCACGCCCGCGAGGTCCAGTTCACCGAACCCGGCAGCCAAACCGTTTGCTGCATCGTTGGCTTCGGCCGAGGCTTCATTCAGGGCGTCGAGTTGGTCTTTCAGACCTTCGATCTCCCCCCTGAACGTCCCCGCCCGGTCCTCCGCTTTGACCCATGCCTCGCGCAGCGTGTCAGTCCGTTCCTGTGCTTCCTTGGCCCGGTCACTAAAGTGCTTCCACACGGCGAACACCGCCGCACCGACCGCGACTATCGCTGCCAACGGAACGAGGATCGCTGACAGGGAAAGGGTGGTCGCCGCAGCGGTAGCCCCAAGAGTCCCGGTTGCTGTGGCAGCAGCACCGATCGGAGCGACCGACGCGGCAGCAGTAAGCCCGAGAGTCCCCCAAGCGGAAACCAGCGACCCGGCGATCATCAATAACGGACCTGCGGCAGCAACAACCACACCCAATATGACGATGGCTGTCTGCACCGGACCGGGTAACGCCCCGAACGCCTCGGCTATCTTCCCCACCCACTCAGCAACCTTCTGAAGCATTGGCACGACTACCGGCAGGACTGCCGCCCCCAATGTGATCATCGACGCCTTCATCCCGGCCATCGCCTGACTCATCTTGAACTGGGCGGTCTTCTGAACACCGAGGAACGCCTCGTCCAACTTGCCCGTCGAGTCCGCTAGTTCGTCGAACACGACACGGGCCGCGCCGGTCGCCACCCCGGTCAACTGGAGCGCACCGTTGAGGCCACGGATGTCCTCGAACACGTTGGACATCTCCAACCCGTTCGCCTCCAACTTCTCCCGCAGCCCTTGTAGCGCACCGAGCAGGTCCGTCGAGGCCGCAGCCCGCAGTTCGTGCAGGTCGACGCCGATCTCCTCCAACACCTTCTTCGCCATCTGCGACGGCTTGAGAAACGACTTCATCACGCCGCCCAACTGGGTGGCCGACATCGCCGCATCACCGGACGCCCGTGTCAGGAACGCCAGCCCGCCACCGACCTGATCAAACGAGATCCCCAACTCGGCAGCCATCGGGATCAGGCGACCGAACTGTGGTGCGAGGTCCGCAGCGGACGCCTTGCCCTGCTCCACGGTCTTGGCGAGGACATCGGTCGCGTAGGCGGCACCCTCGGCTGACATCCCGTAGCCGTTCATCGCGTTTGTCACAGCATCCGCGACGACCACCGTGTCACCGAGGCCGACCGCGGCGGCTTTGGCCGAATACTCCAACGCAGCAGTAGCCGAGGCGGCATCCAGACCAGCCGAGGTGATGAAGAACATCGCGTCGGCTAGTTCCTTGGGGGCACGCCCCGTTTCCCCGGACAGGCCCAGTACGGAACCCTTGAGGGTTTCGACTTCCTTAGCGGAGCGCCCCACCAGAGTCTCGATCTGAGTCATTGAGAACTCGAAATCGGAAGCCATCTTCGCGGCGGCGACCCCCATCCCGACCAGCGGCATCGTGACCTTCATGGTCATCGACTTGCCGACCTTGGTCATGTTCTTGCCCATGCGGTCCATTGACTGCTGGGCGTCGGTCATGCCCTTCTTGAGTTGCGTCGTATCAGCGGTGATTATCGCCTTGACGACGCCTACGACTGCCATGACCTACCGCCTAACCCGCGACCGCGACGACGCTACCTTGCTGTTGTGCGCTGCCTCTTCGTTCTCCAACTTGAACAGGGCAATCCATTCCGTCATCTCAGCCGACGACATGCGACCTAGGAGTTCGCCTACCGTCATGCTGAGTTCACGGGCTAGTCGGAAATAGAATCGTCGCTCAGGGTGTCGCCGTCCTCGCCGGTCAGGGAACCCGAGAAATCTTTTCCCGCGTCGCCCACCGCCTCCTCCGTCAAACCTGATGCTGCCATGCAAGCGTTCGCAAGATCGTTGACTACCCGAGCGTTCTTATCGAACAACCACTGCTGGTCGTCGTCCTCGAATGCCCGCTCACCCGAATCCGGGTCGTAACAGGTCTGCGAAATAACGTGCCACCACATGCCGATGATTCGATCAGGGTCGTTGACGCCGCCGACGGTGCCGTCCTCCGACGCCATCTCGGCGACGAACTGGGCACGCGAACGCGCAGTCATGGATCTGATCTCCACGACGACATCCCATTCGGGGATCTCGTGAAGTTCGGCGGTGCCGTCGTCGGCTGCCTGTATTGCTTCTCTGATACTGGACACGATGGTCACTCCTTAGTTGTTGGGATCAGAACGTGGTGCGGGTGACTCCACCTGTGCACTGGAGGTCCAGCGAGAACGTCACTACGTCACCGACTGGGCTGCTGACGGAGTAGTTGGTCAGGATGCATTCCCCGGTGTATTTCACATAGCCGGAGGTGTTGCCCGCCGGGCCGAAGATGAACGTCCGGGTCGCAGGCTCCGTGCCGATGATGTAACCGTCAATGGTGGAATCCCAGAGGCCGCTCAAGGAAATCGAGGCGTCCCGAATCCCTACAATATAACTTTCACTTGTCGCCCCAAATGCCGTTGTGGTTCCGGTGGATATGGTCTCTGGGAAGTCAACACTGGTGAGGGTGTCGGAAATGTCGCGGATTGTTCCCCCGGTGTCATCCAGAGAGAAGTTAGTGCTCTTACCGTGTACGAAGGTTGGCATTGTTTGGTCCTCCTAGAACCTAGCGAATGACACCATGAAGGTGATTGAACCGGATGACCCGGCAGTTGTAGCGGTCGCTCGGACGTACCGGTTCACGGTTCCCGAGCAGACCACCATCTCCGACGTCTTGGCTCCTGCCCCGACAGCGGTGAATGAGATGAGGTCGGCAGCCGACGCGAAGTTGGAT
>JABIGL010000107.1 GCA_018650185.1 Chloroflexota bacterium | reverse complement strand
GGCATCTGCCTCGTCGTCCGTCTTGTCATTACCCTTTGGACCACCGCTGTTGCCGGGTGCATCCTCAGGTTCTGCATCTGCCTCGTCGTCCGTCTTGTCGTTACCCTTCGGACCACCGCTCTTGCCCGGTGCGTCCTCCGGCTCAGAATCCGACTGGCCATCCGTCTTGTCTTTACCCTTCGGACCACCGCTCTTGCCTGGTGAATCCTCCGGCTCAGCATCTGGCTCGTCGTCCGTCTTGCCCTTACCGTTCGAACCACCGCTCTTGCCGTGTGCGTCCTCCGGCTCGGTATCTGGCTGGTCGTCGGTGTCGTCCTTACCGTTCGAACCACCGCTCTTGCCGTGCGCGTCCTCCGGCTCAGCGTCTGGCTGGTCGTCGGTGTCGTCCTTACCGTTCGAACCGCTGCTATTGCCAGGCGTCCCCTGTTCGTCAGGCTCATGGTCTTTGCCGTTGTTATCCGAGTGGTCCGACCCTGTGCCCTGATCTCCGGAATTTCCGGGTCCGGCGTCGGCTTCCCAATTGCCGCCACCCAGCGGTACTCCGGACGAGGCAGATCCACCACCGGTGGACCCGGAACCGGCGCCGGAATCATCCTGATCATTCGCAGGCACGTTGGAAGAAAGATCGGACTCCAAATCCTCGTCTGTAAGGACCACGGGATCGTCGTCCTCGTCCGAGGCGGGCTCCGGCTGATCCTGCACCAGATCAGCAGGCTCGAGCTCTCCCTGATCGGGTTCGACAGAGTCGTCGCCCTCGTCAACTTCATCCACGATTCCGTCATCCAGCCGAATGCCGCTCAGATCGAGATCCTCAAACCCCGGTAGATCGATAAAGATCTCTGAGTCAGACCCGGAAGGAGGAGTCGCGGTCGGCAACGGGTCGCGCTGCTCCTGGAGTTCGTCGATAGTTGGCAGCAGGCCAGTCATCACGAGATCCGGGTCGAGCGGACCATCGGAGATCAGGTCTGATGCGAGCGTGTCGAGGAGGTGTCTGTTCCTTGAAGAAATTCCGTCCGAACTCAGGTCGAACTCATCATCAGAAAGCGCCAGGCGGATCGGCTCAGGGGACGCGGTCGCCACTACCGCAGCTGACGCCGCAGCCGCGGATATTCCCTCTACCACCGTTCCGATCGACCCCAGTCGCGACGTGAGCGTGTCCGAATCGGCGGCGGTGGCGTCGTTCGTCAGGGTCGGGAGATCAATTACGGCCTGATAAGTGCCGGTCTCGGCATACTCGTCTGATGATCCCGGCCCGCTCTCGCACGCGACGGCGAGGATCAGTAAGAGCCCGGATATGACAGCAGCGTAAATTCGCCGGGAGTGTGGTGTTGGCGTGAAGGCGCGCACAAAACGGGCGACCCCGGGGTCGCCGTTTTCCGACCGTCCACCTTGTTGGTTGGACGACCTCACCCTGATTTTTTGGGCAATGCTACGCATGCGCCGGCCCATGGCCGGGATGCCTCCCCTGATTGCCATTTGGCCGCCCCCTACAGCGGCTCTGAGCCGTACACGCCACCCACGTGCCCGACTCCGGCGATACTGCCATTTTATACAAGAGGCAACTTGAGTGTTTCGGCGCGTGCCTATGGGTGCTAACACCCATGGCCAATTGAAAGGGGAACACGTGGCAAGAAAGGAGGACGAAACGCAGGCCATCAAAAGCCCTATCCCTCGCAACTCCCGGCCACCTCTCCGCCATACCGAATACCCGGCGTTGACGACGAACGTACCGGGCCGATCACCATCGGTCCAAAGAGCGGATAGTCATTCGCCCCTACGGCGTCGAGTCGTGGACATTCGCAATACACCTCAAACCCACCCTGTGGCTCTCGAAGGGTCGGTCAAGCAACCACACCCGTGCCCCAGAACGTTTGTCAGCAAACCCAAACTCGCCGTACCCTACGTGGCTGTAAAACCAAATCACCATTCACCGCTAAACATCACGATCGATACAAGCGGTCGCACAACATCAGCCAGGATCCCAAAATAGCCGCCCGGCCGGGCAAAGAAAGACCACCTCCCATGACCACCGCCGACCGACCCGCAGGCAACCCCGGCAACCTCGCCGCCAACCGAGCGTCCAAACGCGCCCCCGGCAAATGGCGCTCATGGGAAACCACAGAAGGCGCAATCCGCGCCCCCCACCGCTCCATGATGCGCGCCATGGGACTCTCAGACAGAGACATCGACCAACCCTTCGTCGGCGTCGCCTCCACCCACAACGAAGTCACACCCTGCAACATCGGCATCGCCCCCCTTGCGGAAGCCGTCAAAGCCGGCGTGTCCGCGGCCGACGGCACCCCCTTCCTCTTCGGCACCATCACCGTCTCAGACGCCATATCCATGGGCACCGAAGGCATGAAAGGCTCCCTCGTCTCCCGGGAGATCATCGCTGACTCCATAGAAACCGTCTGCTTTGCCGAACGCTTCGACGGCCTCGTCGCCGTCGCCGCCTGCGACAAATCACAGCCCGGCGCAATGATGGCCATGGCCCGGCTCAACATCCCCTCCGTCTACGTCTACGGCGGCTCCATCCTCCCCGGCAACTGGAACGGCAAAGACATCCAGATCCAGGACATGTTTGAAGCCGTCGGCCAGCACCAGGCCGGCGAGATCGACGACGAAGAGCTATACAACATGGAAACCCACGCCTGCCCCGGCCCCGGCGCGTGCGGCGGCATGTTCACCGCCAACACCATGTCCAGCATCGGCGAGGCACTTGGCGTATCGCTCCCCGGCACAGCCTCAGAGCCCGCCGTTGACCAGCGCAAAGTCGCTTCCAGCCGCGCCGCCGGTGAGGCCGTGATGCACCTCCTCAGGGAGGACATCCGACCCTCCGACATCATGACCCGCAAGGCTTTCGAAAACGCGGTGGCGCTGGTCGTGGCGATGGGCGGATCGACCAATACCGCACTCCACCTCCCGGCTATCGCCTACGAGGCGGACGTGCCGCTGGATATGCAGGACATACACGACATATCGATGCGAACGCCGCTGCTGGCCGACATGAAGCCGGGCGGCCGATATCTCATGTATGACCTCGACCGCGCAGGCGGGATTCCGGTCTTAATGAAGCGATTGCTGGATGCAGGCGCACTGCACGGCGATGCCATGACGGTTACCGGCAAGACGATCGAGGAAAACCTGGCGAATGTCGTGACAGACTCCAAGACGCACATCTACCCGTACAGCGGGAAGCCGGAGCCGATCATCTACTCCATCGACGAGCCGATGTCCGAGACCGGCGGCCTCGTCACCCTGCACGGCAACCTCGCTCCTGACGGCGCAACCCTGAAGGTCGCAGGCCACCAGTTTGGCGCGAGCTTTGTCGGTCCGGCGCGGGTGTTTGAGCAGGAAGAGGAGCTGATCGACGCCCTGAACGCACGCACGGTCAAGGAAGGCGAGTTCATCGTCATCCGATACGAGGGGCCGAAGGGCGGACCCGG
>JABIGL010000071.1 GCA_018650185.1 Chloroflexota bacterium | reverse complement strand
GTGGTGGCGGAGGACGACGATTTGGTCGACGACGCGTTTGCATGTTCTGCGTCGACAAGATGCACCGCGTAGATTACAAAAACCTGGAACTGCTACGACGATACCTGGCCGACTCCGCCAAGATTGAGTCGTCACGTAAGTCCGGTACCTGCATGAAGCACCAGCGAGTACTCCGACGTGCGCTACTCCGGGCTCGGCACCTCGCACTGCTCCCGATGGCCGACAACCACGTCAAGATGACCGGCCCGGTCAACGCGCGACAAGAAGCGCCGCCGGTTCCGGAAGCCGTCGAATCCGAGGACACAGAAGCCGTGGAGGGTGCGGAAGAAGCCGTCGCCAACACGGAGACTGTTGAGGGCGTCGAGAGCTCAGAGGCCGTGTCTGATGAGACTCCGGCTGATGACGTAACCGACGCTGAAGAAGAGTCCACTGACGACCCTGAGGCATCTGCTGAAGAGACTCCCGACGACGACTCTGAAGAGGCTGCTGACGAGCCCGAGGCAACTGCCGAAGAGTCTTCTGACGACGACGCTGAAGAAGAGGCCGATGACGATCCCGAGGCATCTGCCGAAGAGTCTTCCGACGACGACGAGGAGGAGGCTGCTGACGAGCCTGAGGCATCTGCCGAAGAATCTTCAGACGACGCTGAGGCCGATGTAGAGGACGAATCGTCAGACGACGATGCCGGTGAAGAAGCTGCATCCGAGGAAGAATCTGGCGACGAGGATGAATCCAAATCGGACGATTCTGACGTTGAACAGGCGGACGAAGAAGAAAAGGAATAAGTCGTCACCGGCGCGCACGGAGCGTGCCGATGACGACAAAACAGTCCACCGCAGACTGTCTGCAGCGGAGACCCACATTTCATGTCTACAGACGGAACTGTCAATCCGGAGCTCAACTCCCCGGATCTCGACGCACCAGAACTCGTAACGGAATCAGAGTCACAAGACTCATTGGAAACACGCCCCTCGGCGGGCCGACCTTTAAGCCGTCGAGAGTTGGTCGCTCAAAAACAGGCGCAGGGTAGGCGCAACCGCCCCTTCATCATCGGCGGCCTCCTTATATTCCTCGCAATACTGGCCGTACCGGTATACGGATATGTTCAAGTATTTGTACTGCCATCGCGAGAGGTGGCTGTTCAGGTGAACGACGCCGTTTACACTCGTGGTGACGTAGTGGACTTCGTACGGTTCCACCAGCGCCTGGCACTTGAAAACGGCAGCGAGTTCGCCGTGACAGACCAGCTCCTGGGATCCCTCCAGACGATCTCTGAAAATGAGATCGCCTTCCAGAAAGCGCCACTTCTCGGGATCACTGTCTCTGAAGAAGAAGTCCAGGGAGCAATCCGTGAAACAATCGGATTCCCGGGTCTGACCACGTCTCAGGCTGAAGCATCGGGCGTAAAGTCTGACATCGCTGAATCGTTCCGCCAGTTGCTCAATCGAATCCAGTTGAGTGAGGAGGCGTACACGGAGATCATTCGAAAAGGTCTCTTCCGTGAGAAGGCCCGACGGGCGCTCCAGCAAGACGTTCCGCTACTCCAACCTCAGGTGCATCTCTACGCGTTGGAGTATCTCCGTGACACGAATCCGGATATCGAGCGCGCCCGGAAACGACTCGTACAGGGCGATCCGATTGAGCAGGTAGCGTTGGATCTTTCCGAAGAATTTGCCGTGCCCCGGACAAGGGGCGAGATCGGATGGATGCCGGAGTCAGTCCTGGACGACCAGGACATCGAAAATCTGGTCTTTGGTGTGGACGAAAACGGCGAGAGAAATCTCATACCCGGCACCCTCAGCGCCGCCCAGTGGGACGGCGAAGACGCCGTATACCGGTACTACTACATTGACGAAGAGGTAGAGGCTCGAGAGCTAGATTTCGCGGCTCTGAACACACTGACCGACTTCTCTCTGGCCGTATGGCTTGAAGACCAGCGTGTCTCCATCGAGAATTACAAACTGCGGTTTGACAGCGAAATTTTCGAGTGGATTGGCGCGCAGGTGCTGAACGCCGGAATCGCAGTCGAGGGCACCCCGACCGCCGTACCGGGTACCCAACCGATCGACCTCGCCGATCTCCTTCTCGGGGACAACTAGACCGTATGACATCGATGAACGAGACCAATGGATCTGCGCCGATCGGCATCGGGTTACTTGGCCTTGGAGTTGTTGGATCAGCCGTAGCGGCTTCGGTCTTATCCAACGATGGTCAAAAACGCGGCCTCAAGCTATGTGGTGCGTTGGTTCGTGACGCCTCACGCCAGCGTGCTGTGGAGTTGCCTTCGGGTTCGGTAACTACCGACCCTGACATTATCCTGGACTCTCCGGACATCGACATCGTCGTCGAGCTCATGGGCGGCGAAGAACCGGCGCTCGAGTACATCTCACGGGCGTTGGCTGGTGGAAAGCATGTCGTCACCGCCAACAAAGAGGTGATTTCCAAACATGGTGAACGGCTACGTGCGCTGGCAACAGAACACAACGTCTCGCTCCAGTACGAGGCCAGCGTCGGCGGCGGAATTCCCATCATCAACCCGCTCCTGGATGACCTGAGCGCCAACGAGTTGCTCAGTCTTCGGGCCATCATCAACGGCACCACCAATTACATCCTGACCGAGATGGCGTCCGGCGGCGCTTCGTTTGACGACGCGCTGGCAGACGCCCAGGGACTGGGCTTCGCAGAAGCCGATCCGACGGCTGATGTTGACGCGTTTGACGCTGTGTACAAGATCTCGATCCTCGCTCGACTGGCGTTCGGCGTATCAGTCCCTGTGGAAAGCATCTACCGGGAGGGAATTCGCAAGACTGCCTCCCAGGACTTTCGATATGCCGGCGAGCTGGGCTACACCATCAAACTGCTGGCTATTGCCCGGCGGGAGAACGGTGGGTTGTTAGTTCGGGTACATCCCGCGCTCGTCCCCGTGGATGTCCCGATGGCGAAGGTTGAGGGCGTACTCAACGTCGTTGAGGCGGAGGGTGACCTCGTGGGGCCTCTGTGGCTACAGGGACGCGGCGCAGGCGCAGAACCGACGGCAAGCGCAGTAATGGGCGACGTGCTCCGAACTGCTTCGGTCATCGGCGGCACCGGGAATGTGCGCCAGGCGAGGCCGATCGACTCGGAACTGCCCTTGCTGGAGATGGACGAGCACCAGTGCAAGTTCTACGTGCGACTCACCGTCCGAGACCGTCCCGGCGTACTTGCACAGATTGCCGGAGCCCTTGGCGAAATGGAAATCAGCATCGCTTCTGTATTACAGATGGATACTGATGCCGAATTAAAAAATGCCGACCTCGTGATAATGACTCACCCGGCACGAGAGGCTAATATGCAGAGAGCAGTTGAACGTATCGACGCTCTCGGTGACGTGGACAACGTCGCCAACCTGATTCGCGTGGAGTCTTACCCCACCGACAGGTAACAAACCCTTCAAACAATCTGAAATCTAGGGCCGACCTGGCTGGGTGTCGCGCGCATGTGCGATCGACCGTTCAGCGGACCGGCCTTGCACGGAGCTTCTGCTTGGGAATGCTCGGCGGCGTAATGGAGCGGTACGGCAGTTATCTGCCGATGACTTCCAATACGCCAATCGTCACGCTCGAAGAGGGAAGTACACCCCTCGTGCGCTCACGGACCATCGGCCCCGAGTTGGGGTGCGAGGCCCTGTATTTCAAGCTGGAGGGCTCCAACCCGACCGGTTCGTTTAAGGACCGCGGAATGTGTTTCGCCGTGGCCAAGGCGATCGAGGACGGCGCACAGCACATCATCTGCGCCTCCACCGGCAACACGAGCGCCTCCGCAGCCGCCTACGGCGCACGTTACGGATTGAGCACTGTGGTCGTGGTTCCTGCCGGAGAGATTGCCATTGGCAAACTTGCCCAGGCGATGGCGTACGGCGCACGTGTCCTTGCCGTAAACGGCAACTTTGACGATGCCTTGAAGCTGGTGCGAGAGGCGGCCGACCGGCTTGAGCTGGCGTTGGTCAACTCCGTGAACCCGTTCCGGATTGAAGGCCAGAAAACCGGTGCTTTCGAGATCGTTGACGAGATCGGGGACTCACCGGACTTCCTCTGCATACCTGTCGGAAACGCAGGGAATATCACGGCCTACTGGCGCGGATTTAATGAGTACAAAGATCACTCAGGCGGTAGGGTTCCCCGCATGATGGGGTTCCAGGCCGCAGGCTCTGCGCCCATCGTGGACGGAGCGCCCGTACTTAAGCCCCGCACTATCGCCTCGGCCATCAAAATCGGCAACCCCGCAAGCTGGGAATACGCAGAGAACGCTCGTGACGAATCCGACGGTATGATCGAGGCCGTAACGGATGACCAGATCATCAATGCATACCTGAGACTGGCACGTGAAGAAGGAATTTTCTGCGAGCCGGCTTCGGCGGCATCGGTAGCCGGCGCGCTCAGATTGCCCGAACTTGGAGTATCTTTAGCCGGCCGGACCGTTGTCTGCATCTTAACCGGCAACGGATTGAAAGATCCGTCCACCGCAGAACAGCGTGCCTCCGTCGAGCTTGAGTACGTCGAGCCCGAGTTTTCGCAGTTCGAGGCCCTCCTCAAGGGCGACCAGTAATCACAAGTCATAATCACGGATACAGGTTTACGGACACGTCAGTTTCAAGCCAGACCCCGGTCGCTACCAACAAAGCGGCCTGTTCAGCGCTACACAACAAGCATTCTCAAATTCAGACGGGAGATGCGTCCCTTTGAGTGATCTGGAAGTCCGGGTCGAAACCTTTGACAGCGTTGGGCAGGACTGGGAGAGGTTGCTGGGTGAAGCCCCGGATCTTTCTCCGTTCGCGACCCCTGCATGGCAACAGACCTGGTGGCAGATGTTTGGCGGAGATGCCGATCTCAAGCTGCTAACCGTTGTACAGGACGGCGATGTAAAAGGCCTTGCGCCGTTCATGCGACGCGGCAATGAGGTGTCATTCCTCGGCGAATCTGATCTTGTCGACTACCACCATTTCCTCCACTCCGGTATCGACGAGACCGCCTTTTACGACACCGTCATTGGGCATCTGTCCAGCGTCGAGGATCTCGACTCGCTCAGGTTGACCTCAGTTCCGGAGTGGTGCGCCGCATACACAGCGATCCCGGCGGCCGCTCGCGCTGCCGGATGGCACGTAGAAGAATCCTTTGAAGATGTTTCGCCGGGTATCGAACTTCCGAGTGACTGGGAAGAGTACGTGTCCGGGCTGTCCAAAAAGGACCGGCACGAGCTACGACGGAAACTCAGGCGGCTTGAACGCTCCGCCGAGGTGAACCACGTCGAGTACTGCACTCCGGAGGACATCACCGCCAATCTGGACGACTTCGTGCGCCTTCATCGTATGAGCACGCCGGATAAGGCGGAGTTCATGACGGATTACCGCGAGGAGTTCTTCCGAGCCGCCGTGACGAACCTCGCCAAAGTCGGAGCGTCACGTCTTTATTTCCTTGAGATTGACGGCGAACGCGCAGCGACCTCCATCTGCTTTGTGCACGGCGATAGTCAGCTCGTGTACAACAGCGGCTATGACCCGGAGCAGCGGGCGCTTAGCGTCGGTTTGCTCAACCACGCATTGACCATCAAGCTCGCCATCGACAACGGAGTCCGTTACTTCGACTTCCTGCGTGGTGATGAGTCCTACAAATACCACCTCGGAGCACAGGACCGTTCCCTCTACAACCTGGTCGTCACCCGGGCCTAACGGCTTGTTGACGAGCCCGAACCCGGGATTACCGAGTTTTCCGGCCCAGCCGGAGCTACGTGTTGCCGTCCTGACGGTGCACGGCTGTCCTGTTGTGCGCGCCGGTGAAAAGGACGCCGGGGGCATGAACGTGTACGTCCTTGCGACGGTCCACGAACTGGCCTCCCGGGGTGTTGTGGTCGACGTGTTCACAAGGTCACACGACCCCTCCGATCCGCAGGTGATCGATCTTGCGCCCGGTGCACGCGTCGTTCATCTGGAAGCAGGTCCAGTTAGACCCGAGAAAAACGGCGCGTTTGACCTTCTTCCAGAATTCACCGATCGCGTCGTTGATTTCGTAAATAACGAGGGTGGCGAGTACGACGTAATCGTCAGCCATTACTGGCTCTCCGGACTTGTAGGAGAACAGCTCTCAGCCCGATGGGCGCTTCCACACATCACGAGTTTCCACACGCTGGCTGAGGTGAAACGCCGGGCGCGTCCGGGCGAGGTCGAGATCCCAGAGAGAGCCGCCGGCGAACGGCAAATTGCACGGAACGCGGACCGCGTTATCGCATGGAGCGCCCACGAGCGCGATCTTCTTTCAGATCTGTACGGGGCGGACAAAGACCACGTCCTGATCATCCCGCCCGGTGTCGATACCAAGATGTTCCGGCCTCACGACAAGCAGGCATCCCGCAAGAAGCTGGGACTGCCAGGGTCGGGGAAGATCCTGATGTACGTCGGCCGTGTCGAACGGCTGAAGGGCATCGAAATCCTAATCCAGGCGGTTGCGGGGATGGAGGAAGAGGACGACGTTACCCTCCTCATCGTCGGCGGCGCAGATTCCGACCCGGAACGACACCGGCTAAATGATGTCGTCGACCGTCTGGGAATCACGGATCGCGTGAAATTCCTGCCCTCTGTCAAACAGGAACAGTTGCCCGAGTACTACTCGGCGGCAGATGTCTGCGTGTTCCCGTCGTACTACGAAAGCTTCGGTCTGGCGGCGCTTGAATCGATGGCCTGCGGAACACCGGTAGTCGCTTCACGAGTCGGCGGATTGCCGTCGATCGTGCGTGAGGGCGAAACCGGCTATCTGATCCCGACCCGGTGTCCGGCGGCGTTCATCCAGCGCATCGAGATCTTGATCACCAACGATCACCTCCGAACACTGATGGGCCGCGCTGCGCGCGAACGAGCGCTGGAGTTGGGCTGGGGCGTTGCGGTAGACCGACTCATAGCGGTTTTCTGTGGACTGGCTGAAGAACGTGTACTCGGCACGCTTGGCACCTCAAGCATTTCAGCGGCTGACTAGGGCTTTCCTGGAGCCTTTTCCCTGATAAGGAGGAGGTCTAGAGGTGGGTCGCGTCCGGCGACAACACCCAGCCCCTAAACGGCGAGGCTCTTCTGGTACCAGTACTGTTCGCCCGTCTTCTTGAAGCCCAGGTCCTTGTAGATGCGCCGGGCCGACAGGTTCTCACCGTCGACTTCCAGATCGACAGCGCCCACGCCACGCTCACGGAGGTGTCTGAGGCCTGCGGCTATTACCGCGGAGCCTACGCCACGGCCACGTTGATCCGGTCGCACACCTGTCATTTCTATCATCCCGGTACTGTCCCCGCCCTCGCCCTCGTTGACACTGGTCCACACATACCCGATCACTTCCCCGGACTCGGCGTCCTCGGCGATCAAGATGTCCTCGGGCGCGCCCCGCATCGCGACGTACCCGGCGATCTGTTCAGGCGTGTTCGGAGCGAATCCAAAAGAGCCCTCAAATGCGGCGTTCTGAACCGAGGCCAGTGACGCTTCGTCGGAACCGACTACAAATGGCCTGAGAGTCACACCTGCTGGAAGAGGACGATAGTCTCCCTCAAGGTATGCCGGTGCAGGTCGGTACTTAAGCTCGTTAAAGGTCCTGATCTGCTCATATCCAGCGGCAATCATCACCGTCTGTAACCGCTTGTTGGCGTGATGGACGTTGACTTGATGGACCGCTACTCCCGCTTCTGCGCCACGAATTTCCAACCGTGCCAGCAATGCCCGTCCCACGCCCTGCCCTCGAGCGCCCTTCAGCACCCCGAACTCACCCACGACGCGCCCGATCGCCGGTTCCACAGCCGCTATTGCACAACCGACAACGGCACCCGACTGCTCGGCCACGAAGACGTTGTCGAGCGGGTCCGCACCCGGAAGTTCAAGCCGCGCCCGGAAGTGCGACCTCTCTTCATCAACGTCTGCAGCGGGAATACCGGTGACAGCGGCTCGTGTGTCGAACACGGAGTCAAAGTCGTTCCAGGTGAAATTACGGATCTCGGCTGCGTCGCTCAAGTAAGCCCCCGGTCGGGTTGGAGGAGGGCCGTCTGAAGGGCCAGCACCTCGGTCTTAATCACGAAGCGGCAGGATACCACCGGGGGCGAGATTCAGACGGGCGTAAACGGACGTGCGGGGACGGTGGGCTTTACGAAAGGGCCGACCGATCAGGCCAGGGCAGCCAGGATCTGCCAGACGACTACAGCAAGCGACACAAAGATCACTCCAAGCTCGATGGAGCTTAAAGACTCATCAGTATTTCGGTGTCGGCCGAGCAAATCGCACCTCCCGGATAGACCGGGGAACCAGAATCAGAGAGCGACCGGCAGGAATCCCCTGCCTCGCTACAACCAACCTAGCTACTCCGCACGCACACTCAAAGGTTGCGATAACGCAACTTTTCAGGGATTAGTGCCATACCAACCCCGTGCTACCTCGGGCCATACGAGGCTTGAGTAGCACGTTTCCGCATGAGTGTGGACGCGTGTCTGGGTGTTTTCAGGGTGTCACCCAAACGAGTTGATCACGGTTCACCTCAACATCCGAGCGGAAATAATTGTGACACCCGCTCTCCACCAGATCTGAATTACCACACTCGATACTTTTCAAGGACAGGCAGATCGACGCTGTGACCGGTCCCCTCTCCCCTACGAGGGAGAGAGATAACCTAACCAGCCATCACCAGTTCGGGACCTCCATTCCTCTAGCATTTGATTCAAGATTTCTCGTCCGCTGTCAACAGACTGATGCGAGCCAAGCCATGCGCTCAACCTGCATCCCAATCGCAAAATTACGAATTTCGTTGACTACAGTTATCCACAGCCAATACACTTGTTTGCTACATGCTTCGACGGGGAGTAGTACCGGACGGGCGGGCTGAGCCGATGGTTGTGAGAATCGGTGCCCACCGCTGGGAACTCGCCCCTGAGCTTCTGATCTGAAGCCCTCCATCACAAGTGGAGCTGTCCAGGGTCAGGCGGAGGCCACCGTTAACGGCATCGAGAGGTCTTGTCCGCCAACAAAGCGGATGGGGCAACAAAGGTGGTACCGCGGGAGCAAGTCTCGTCCTTTGGAGGACGGGGCTTTTTTTGTGCGGAATTTTAAAGCAGATTCGCCGGACCTGAATGAAACAGATCCGGAAGACAGGTAATGATGATTAAGACAGGTGGCCAGATCGTCTGTGACGCGCTCATACGTGAGGGCGTCGAGGTCGTATTCGGGCTTCCGGGCGGAGCGATTTTGCCGCTCTATTCAACGCTCGGAAGTTATCCGGAGCTGCGCCACGTACTTGTACGCCATGAAGAGGGCGCCAGTCTGGCGGCCGACGGTTACGCACGCGCCTCCGGAAACGTTGGCGTTTGCATGGCGACATCCGGTCCCGGTGCGACCAACCTCATCACGGGGCTGGCCACCGCAATGATGGACTCAGCCCCGGTCGTGGCGATCACGGGCCAGGTGGGGCGCGCCGCCATCGGCAGCGATGCCTTCCAGGAGACAGACATAACGGGCGCCACCCTGCCCGTCACCAAGCACAACTACCTTGTGATGGACACCCGCGACCTTGCGGCCACGATTAAGGAAGCGTTCCACATCGCCCGCAGCGGTCGGCCCGGTCCGGTCCTGATCGACATCCCACGGGACGTCCAGGCAGGCGAGATCGAGTTCGATGAGGCCGAGTGGGACAAGCCCGTTTCACTGCGCGGCTACAACCCGCCGACCGTCGCTGAGGAAAGCGAGGTCGCCACCGCCGCCGCGCTGATCAATGAAGCCGAACGACCGGTGATCCTTGCCGGACACGGCGTCATCATTTCTCGTGCTTACGACGAGCTACGGGAGCTGGCCGAAAACGCCCAGATCCCGGTCGTCACGACGATGCTGGGTATCAGTGCGTTCCCGGAAGACCACGTGTTGAGCACGGGCTTCCCCGGTATGCACGGGATGGCCTACGCAAGCCTGGCACTGGATCAGGCGGACCTGATCGTCAATATTGGCGGGCGGTTCGACGACCGAATCACCGGCGACACGAAGCGGTTCGCGCCCAACGCCAAGAAGATCCATATTGACATCGATCCGGCGGAACTCGGCAAGAACATAAAGGTCGAGGCTCCGGTCATGGGCGATGTGCGTCATGTGCTGGGTCAGCTGAACCCTCAGGTCAATAAGACGACCCACACCAAGTGGATCCAACACGTTGAACAGCTGAAAGCAGATCACCCGTCTCTCAAGATTCGTGAGACGGACGAACTGCTGGGTCAGCACGTGGTGAAGGCGGTCTCAGACGCCACCAAAGGCGACGCCCTCGTGGTGTCGGGCGTAGGCCAGCACCAGATGTGGGCGGCGCAACACTACCAGTTCAAAAACGCCAACTCATGGTTCTCTTCCGGCGGCGCCGGAACGATGGGCTACGAGGTCCCGGCGGCCATGGGCGCACAACTCGCGCACCCGGACAAAGAGGTGTGGACCTTCGCCGGTGACGGCGGGATCCAGATGACTCTGTCAGAGTTCGCGACCATCGCCGAGAACAACCTTCCGGTGAAGATCGCCATCCTGAACAACAACATGCTCGGGATGATCACGCAGTGGCAGGACATGGTGTTCGATAAGAATTTCTACGCCAACACCTACACCGGTAATCCGGACTTCGTGAAGCTAGCGGACGCGTACGGCATAAAAGCCCTGCGGGTGACCAATCAGGATGAGATGGAAGGTGCTATCCGTGCGGCTCGGGCCCACGATGGACCGTTCATCATCGACTTCATGATCTACGCAGACGAGAACGTCTTCCCGATGATCCCCTCCGGTCAGTCCGTGGCCCAGCTGATAGAGGAGAACCTCTAATGGTGGAAATCATGGCCAACGGACTTGCGCGCCGCACGCTGGTGGCGCTGGTCGAAAATAAGCCGGGCGTCCTGGCCCGCATCGCAAGCCTGTTCCGCCGACGCGGCATTAACATCGCCAGCCTGGCGGTGGGGGCGTCGGAGCAACAAGACCTGTCTCGGATGACCTTCGTTGCAGAGGGCGACCCCTCAACGGTCGGCCACATTGCGAAGCACCTCGACAAATTGATCGAAGTGGTCGATGTCTCAGACATCAGCGACCAGAACGTAGTCTGGCGTGAGCTGGCCATGGTGCGCGTTAAAGCCACACCGGACAGCCGGCCGCGCGTAATTCAGCTTGCCAACATATTCCGTGTGAGCATCGTCGACGTCGGCGCAGAGGCCGTGACGATGGAGATCACTGGCGACACCGAGAAGATTGACTCCATGATCACACTGATGCAGGAGTTCGGCGTTGAACAGGTGATGCGCACGGGGCGTGTCGCTATGCTGCGTTCAGCGCTGTCGCAGGGCGGCGAGGACGGCGCGTACAGCGAACAACAGATCAGTAACATAGTCGCCCGCGCCGGACTGGATTCCGGCAGCGTTTAGGCGATTACGACAACCACAACGACACGTAGAAACAAATTAGCGGCGTAACAACGCCGAGAGGAATCTGGATGGCGACTCTCTTTTACGACAAGGACATCGACACGACCCCGCTGAAGGAGTCGAAGATCGCGATCCTCGGCTACGGTAGCCAGGGTCACGCACACGCTCAAAACCTCCACGACAGTGGTTTTGACGTGATCGTGGGCCTTTATGAAGGGTCAAAGTCCAAAGAAAAGGCTGAAGAAGACGGTCTGGAAGTCATGACCGTTGCGGACGCTGCGAAAGCGGCGGACGTGGTGATGTTCTGCCTGCCGGACACTACTGTCGCAGAGGTGTACAAGAACGAGGTCGCAGACAACCTTGAGCCGGGCAACATGCTGATGTTCGCCCACGGGTTCGTCATCCACTACAAGCAGGTCGAAGCGCCCGAGGGCGTCGACGTGACGATGATCGCACCAAAGGCGCCGGGACACCGTGTACGAGCGGTGTACGAGCGAGGTCTTGGTGTGCCGTCCCTGATCGCAGTCCACCAGGACGCGACGGGCAACGCACACGCCCGTGCGCTGGCCTACGGCGCGGGCATCGGCAGCGGCCGGGCCGGAATACTTGAGACGACCTTCAAAGAGGAAACGGAAACAGACCTCTTCGGTGAGCAGGCCGTTCTTTGCGGCGGCGTTACGTCCCTTATCAAGGCCGGCTTCGAGGTGCTCACAGAAGCGGGTTACCAGCCGGAGTCGGCCTACTTTGAAGTTCTCCACGAGTTGAAGTTGATCGTGGACCTCATTTACACCGGAGGCCTCGAGGGTATGCGCCACTCCATCAGCACAACAGCTGAGTACGGCGACTACACACGAGGACCGGAAATCATCGGCCCAGAGGTCAAGGAAAACATGCAAGAGGTTCTCAGACAGATCCAGTCCGGCGAGTTCGCCCGGGAGTGGATTGCGGAGAACGACGAGGGCCTGCACCGCTACACAGCGTTGGCGGAGGCAGACAAAGTTCACCCGGTCGAGGAGATCGGCCGTGAGCTCCGCAGCATGATGCCCTGGCTGGAGTCGACAACCTAGCCCGTCTTTGCCGCTCCCTGGTGGGAGCGGCAAAGAGGCGGGACGGGAGTTCAAAAATGGCAGAATCTGACGTAGCGACAAACGACAAAGTCATAATTTTTGACACCACCCTCAGGGATGGTGAACAGTCCGCAGGTGCAGGCCTGACACCGGACGAGAAAATGCGGATAGCGCGGCAGCTACAGAAACTTGGCGTGGATGTTATCGAAGCCGGTTTCGCAGCAAGCTCGCCCGGAGACTTTGAGGCGGTCCAGGCGATCGCCCGGGAGATCAAAGGCCCGATTATCGCCTCGCTCGCCCGAGCGGTTCCCGGAGACATCGACGCCGCCTGGGAAGCCATCAAGGACGCCGAACGCCCGCGCATCCACACCTTCCTCTCGACCTCAGAGATCCACATGGCGCATCAGATGCGCAAGGGAGCGGAGGACATCCTGGGGATGGCCGTCGACGCGGTGACCCGTGCGAAGACTCATTGCGACGACGTCGAGTTCTCGCCGATGGACGCCACGCGGACCGACCCGGAATGGCTCTACAAACTGGTCGAGGCGGTCATCGATGCCGGAGCGACTACGGTCAACATCCCGGACACGGTCGGCTACTCCAACCCGGAAGAGTTCGGCGCGCTCATCAAGGGTGTGTTCGACAACGTCCCGAATATCGACAAGGCCACGGTCAGCGTGCATTGCCACAACGACCTCGGCCTGGCCGCGGCCAACAGTCTCGCGGCAGTGGAAAACGGCGCCCGACAGGTCGAAGGCTGCATCAACGGACTGGGTGAACGCGCCGGTAACGCCTCTCTTGAAGAGGTGATCATGGCGCTGGAGACGCGGAACGATCACTACGGTGCCAAGAGCGATATCAATACCGAAGAGATCGGCCCTTCAAGTCGGCTCGTCGCGGACCTTTTCGGGTTTGCCATCCAGCCGAACAAGGCCATCGTTGGCCAGAACGCTTTCAGGCACGGCTCGGGCATCCACCAGGACGCTTACATCAAAGAGCGAACGACGTTCGAGATCATGGAGCCGGAATCCGTCGGCTGGCGGGGTGAGGCCATCGTGATGGGCAAACTGTCCGGACGGGCAGGTCTTCGCTCACGGCTGGGCGACCTCGGCTACGAGTTGAGCGACGAAGAGTTGACCGACCTGTTCCCGAAATACAAGATCCTCGCTGATCAGAAACGCGAGGTCACCGACTTCGATCTCCAGGCGCTCATGTCGGAGCAGCACCGCTTCTCTGACACCGATCTGCAGTATCGGTTTGAGGGCGTAAAGGTAGAGGCCGGAGACATGGTCACGCCAACGGCGACCGTCACGGTCGGCACGCCTGAGGGCGAGTCTAAGACTGTCACGTCAAAGGGCACGGGTCCGGTTGACGCAGTATGTAAGGCGATCGACCAGATCGTTGATCAGTCGTGCAATCTCACCGAGTTTGCGGTCGCATCGGTAACGGACGGGATCGATGCCATCGGAGAGGTGACGATCCGCGTTGAAGATTCGAATGGTCACATCTACGCCGGGCGTGGTGGCGATACCGATATCATCGTCGCTTCCGCAAAGGCCTACATAAACGCAATCAACCGAATGAGCGTTCTCGGACCCGACCAGACGGAGCTTACGTTCAGCGAGTAAACCACGGGTAATCACCCGCAAACCGTTAGCACATTAGAATTGCGCCCCGGACGATTCCTTAATACGGACACCGGGGCGTAGTTCTGCCCAACCCTGCCGTGTTCAAACTCGGCATCGAAATCACACACGGAGAATCAGATAACAACCATGCCCAAGACGATGTTCGAGAAGATCTGGGAGACGCACCTGGTCCAGGAGGAGGAGGGCAAGCCCTCCATGCTCTACATAGACCTGCATCTCGTGCATGAAGTGACCTCGCCCCAGGCGTTCGAAGGACTACGACTCGCCGACCGCAAGGTGCGACGGCCTGACCTAGTGGTTGCTGTAGCGGACCACGACGTGCCGACTACGCCCCGAGATACAGAGGTCGTGATCGAAGACCCGATCGCCAAGCAGCAACTTGATGAGTTGGACCGCAACACGCGTGACTTCGGCATCGAGCTATTCGACATGTACTCCCCGGACCAGGGCATCGTGCACGTCATCGGGCCGGAGATGGGCGCAACCCAGCCGGGCATGACCATCGTTTGTGGTGATAGCCACACCGCCACCCACGGCGCTTTCGGAGCGCTGGCTTTCGGCATCGGAACTTCAGAGGTCGAGCATGTGCTCGCCACCCAGACATTGATGCAGGCACGTCCGAAAACGATGGAAGTCCGTGTCGACGGAGACCTTCAGCCGGGAGTGACGGCCAAGGACTTGATCCTGACCATCATCGGCCAGATCGGTGTCGCGGGCGGCGTCGGGCACGTGATCGAGTACACAGGTCAGGCCATCCGCGATCTCTCGATGGAGGGACGGATGACCGTCTGCAACATGAGCATCGAGGGCGGTGCACGGGCCGGGATGATCGCCCCGGACGAAAAGACATATGAGTACCTTAGGGGCCGCAAGAAGGTTCCGCAGGGCGACGCATTCGACGAGGCTGTCGAAGAGTGGAAGACGCTCGCCACCGACGAAGGCGCGGAGTTCGACGCACTCGTCGAGATCGACGCCGCCGCTATTGAGCCGCGCGTAACCTGGGGCACCAACCCGGGCCAGGTCGCCGAAATCAGTGGGAACGTTCCCTCACCGGAAGACTTTGAGTCATCTGATGAACAGGAGAACGCAGCCCGCGCCCTGGACTACATGGGCCTTCAGCCTGGACAGCGCGTCACGGACATCTCCATCGACCGCGTATTCATCGGGTCCTGCACGAACGGACGGATAGAAGACATCCGCGCCGCTGCCGAGATCGCTAAAGGCCGCAAAGTTGCACCGGGCGTCCGCGCCATGGTCGTTCCCGGTTCCACGCCCATGAAGAAACAGGCTGAAGAAGAGGGACTTGACCAGATCCTCATCGAAGCCGGGTTCGAGTGGCGTACAGCAGGATGCTCCATGTGCCTCGGTATGAACCCGGACATCCTCACCCCCGGCGAGCGTTGCGCATCCACCTCCAACAGGAACTTTGAGGGTCGCCAGGGTCGTGGAGGCCGGACGCACCTTGTGAGCCCTGAGATGGCGGCAGCCGCGGCAATCGAAGGCCACTTCGTAGACGTAAGAGACTGGGAGATGGTGGAGGCTTAACCGCCCCCAAAGCGCTCACGGCGCGGACTTTTCGCAGGACAACTCATGTCTACAGAACGAGATCAGCCCGGCTATCGCTCGGGCCGCACCCTGTTCATGGTGATTACGGGCATCATCGGACTGATGGTGATTCTGGCGTTCTCGCTTGCCTGGGTAGACAGCCGGATGTTGAACGAGATCAACGACTTCAAGTCCGCGGGTCTTACCGATCTCCCAAATGAAAATGCCGACCCAGAGGCGCTCCTCACCTTTGCAGCACAGGAAGGAATCAACTGCAGTTCAATCCCTGATCTTTTCTCTGGTACCGGTGAGTGTGCTTCGGTCCTGGACATAGCCAGGACCGTTAACGACTACAAGTCAGATCAATCCGCGGTCTGGTCCATCATCGCTCTCGCCGTGATCGCTCTCATCATCACGTTCACTATGTTCATTCACCAGGCAAGCTCCAACCTGAAGCACCTTCGTTCGGAGGGTCAGAAATACACTCCTGGATGGGCGGTCGGATGGTTCTTCATTCCCGGGATGAACCTGTTCCAGCCGGTACGCGTTATGAACGAACTAGTAAAAGCGTCAGGCTCCACGGACACCAAAGACCCCGTAGCATGGCAAAATGGCAACCCGCCGGACGGACTGATCATCAGTTCCTGGTGGACCCTGATCATCTTTTCGATATTGTTCGGACCGCGTGGGATCTCCCTATTCGTAGGGCGAGACAACATCGAGGACTGGGCGGCATCTGGAAGATTGCTCGTGTGGTCTGACCTTTTTCAGGTCCTACCACTCGTTTTGACGGTTATTGTTGTATACCGATTACAGCGGGCTCAGGAAATTAGGCACCAGTTAGTACTGGGGCGGCAATCTTCGTCGCCAGAAAATTCGTAAGAACTCAACCGGACGGGGTGTGAACGGTTAAAGTGCCTCACACCCGTCGGCACAACCCAACAGGACAGAACATTGGAACCACTAAAGAAAGTCACGGGAATCGTCGCGCCGCTGGACATGGCGAACGTAGACACCGACCAGGTGATCCCCAAGCAGTTTTTAAAACGAATCGAACGAACCGGTTTTGGCGAGTTCGCATTCTTCAACTGGCGCTACCTTGAGGATGGAGTCCCTAACCCGGATTTCATCCTGAATCAGGCGGTGTACCAGAACGCCCCGATACTTGTCGCAGGACCGAATTTTGGTTCCGGTTCCTCGCGGGAACATGCACCGTGGGCGCTGAAGGAATTGGGCTTCATGGCCATCATCGCCCCCAGTTTTGGCGACATCTTCCGCAACAACTGCTTCCAGAACGGCATGGCACCCGTCATCCTCTCGCAGGCCGGCGTGGACACCATAATGGCGCGTGCCCTGCGGACACCCGGTTACGCCGTGACCGTGGATGTCGAGGGGCAGCGTGTGTTTGACGACGACGGGTTCTCTGAGTCTTTCGAGATGGAACCTTTCCGACGTGAGTCGCTGGTGGAGGGTCTCGACGAGATCGGCCGCTCTCTCCAGAACGACAATGTAATTTCAGAATTTGAAGAGGCACACCCGGCCCGCTGGTAGCGACCGGAGTGTTAGCCCGAAACGGAGAACAGGACTTTGGAACTTAAGATCGCTGTCATCGGTGGGGATGGAATCGGCCCGGAAGTAACTGCCGAATCGGTAAAGGTGCTCGACGCCATCGGGCGACGCTACGGCCACGACTTCACCTGGAGAACGGGTGAAATGGGTGGTTGTGCGATAGACAAGTACGGCACGCCCCTCCCCGACGACACGATGGAGATGATCCTGGGTTGCGATGCCATTCTGTTCGGCGCTGTCGGCGGTCCCAAGTGGGATGACCCGCGTGCGGCTACCCGACCGGAAGACGGCATCCTCCGCATTCGCAAAGAGCTTGGCCTGTTCGCAAACGTCCGACCGATCAAGGTCTATCCAGACCTGGTCCACGCCTCGCCTATCCGCCCGGAACTTCTGGAAGGCGTAGACATGGTCATCCTCCGGGAACTCACCGGGGGCCTCTACTTTGGCCGACCGAAGAAGCGCTGGGAGAACGCACGCGGGCGACGCGCCGTCGACACCCTCTCCTACACCGAAAAGGAGATCGAACGTGTGGTCCGCGTTGGTTTTGAGATGGCGCGCAACCGCCGTAAGAAGCTGACCTCTGTGGACAAAGCAAACGTCCTTGAGTCGGGCCGACTGTGGCGCGAGATCACTTCCGAGATCCACCATGAATACCGCGATGTTGAGTTGGACCATGTGCTCGTGGACAACGCTGCCATGCAGCTCATCACCAATCCGGCACAGTTCGACGTGATCGTCACCGAGAACACCTTCGGCGACATCCTCTCAGATGAGGCCTCAGTGCTCTCCGGCTCCATGGGAATGCTTCCCTCGGCCAGCCTGACAAGCCCGCCCCCGAAAAAGGGTACCCGACGACGACGCGGTGGTAAGCCAGCTCTGTACGAGCCGATCCACGGTAGCGCCCCGGACATCTCCGGACACGGTGTCGCAAATCCCGTCGCATCGCTCATCAGCAGTGCGTTCATGCTCCGATGGTCGTTCGGTCTCCATGAAGAAGCGGACGCCATCGAAAAAGGCATCGATGCAGTGATGTCTGAAGGCTTCCGAACACGGGACATCGCCAGCGAAGGCGACAAGTGCATTGGCACGGTCCAGTTCGGTGACATGGTCGCCAGCGCAGTCGGCGGCTAACTGACCGGAATGTTGTGTAAGGGCGTATTGCAATACGCCCTCGCCCTCCATCAATTACAGGATGTTCCGGCCAGCGGTGGCTGATCTTTCTCGCGCTCGATCACGTCGAGAAGGTCCGGGAGTTGGATTCGGTCACCACCAATGTGGCCCAGCACGGTTCCGTCTGGTAATACCACGTGCCGCTTTATGTAGCGAAATGGGGTGCCGTACTTCTCTGCCCGGGCTGCCCCGCAATCCTTCAGGAAGAGCACGATCTCTTCTCCAGGAACGAACGCTACCTCGCCCTCAGTACCAAACTCATCCGGCGGGATCGAGCCTCCCCAACGGTTGACCATTACGGGTCCAACCACAGGGGGTTGTCCCTTCATGACCTGAGTGACCGTTAAAGACCAGGGCGTGAATATCTGAGGACTGGTACCCCATCTCAACTGGTCCGCTGGTAGATCCGGGAGCTTGCCCTCTACCGTTACGCCGGGTCGTTCGCCCGAAACCGTAGTCCAGAACGGCTCACCCGGATCGTCTACGGTCCCAATTAAGATCAGATCTGCGCGTCGCGTCGCCTCATCGTCCGGGGGAGCCCAACCGAGCTCTTCAACTGACCCGACGGAGTATCCAGCAGATGGGTCAACCGATAGCGCAGGTGTAGGCCGGGGTACTTCCGTGTGGACGGGGGTTGGAGCCGCCGTGGCAGTGGAAAGGACGGCAGGCGGTTCACCTGTTTTTCCAGACGAGCATGACAGGACCGTGACGGTGAGGGCCACGGTCGCAAGAGACGAGGCGACCAGGAAATTAACTTTCACCACTACTACCTCCGTTGACCCGCCTCCGGTACGTATCGGGACAGATCATAAGGCTATCGCATCAGGGTATTCGGCACTGTGAAAAGTGACAACGTAGACACGTCGGGGCGAGAATCGGAGCATGTCGCCTGTTAACTCCACCCCTGCCGCGCCACCGGAAGTAGCGCCCTCAACCGCCTTACCAGGTCGTCGCATTTTGCTTTGGGGTGCAGGAGGCAAATCAACACTCTCGCGCGCGCTCGGCTTCAAGCTTGAGCTGCCCGTCGTCGAACTCGACGCCCTGTTCCACATGCCCGGTTGGGTAGAGCGCGACCCGGATAAGTTCCGGGAGTTAGCCCTGGACACTCTGGCAGTTTATGAAGACGGATGGGTCGCCGACGGGCAGTACGTAGGAGCGATTGGCGGCGAACTACTCGCTCAGGCAGACACACTCATCTGGCTGGAGCTGCCTTTTCGGACCACATTCGGCCGCGTCTTCAAACGCACATGGCAGAGGTGCCGAGACAAGCAGCGGGTATGTGGCGACAATTACGAGACGTGGCGCAAGGCATTTTTCAGCCGTGAGTCCCTGCTTCTATTCCTCCTGAAGAGACGCCTGTTCCACAACCAAGCGTCGAAGCGACGTCGTGAGGATTTGCTCAGGGAGCACGGATCTCACGTACGAGTGATCCGGTTGAAATCGGCCAAAGAGCTGGACGACTTCTACGAAACACACGGACTGACCCGACGGGTCTGATTACCGTTGACGGGCATCGCTTCCATAATTGGCACTATTACGTTCAGAAATTTCTGACCGAATATGACAAACACGCGCCTGCCTCGCCCGTCGGGACATCCTTAACGCCTGAGTAAATTCCTGACGCCAGATCTATGCTCGCCCCATAATGTGATTTTTCCGAGACCATCCGCCGGGAGGCCCAGTTGACCGAACCGATCAATAATCGAACGCGCACGTCCATGCACTGGGGCGCGTATGACATCGAGGTCGAGGATGACAGGATCGTTGCAGCGCACCCTCGGCCGGGTGATCCTGATCCGTCCCCTATCGGTCAGTCCATCCCGAGCGCCGTCTATCACGAATCCCGCATAACGCAGCCAATGGTTCGCGCCGGATGGCTTGAGCACGGCCCACAACCGAATCGCGGTGGTCGTGGCAGTGAGCCCTTCGTTCCCGTTAGCTGGGAACGCGCAAACGAGATCGTTGCCACCGAGCTCCAACGCGTCATCGACACTCACGGCAACAAGGCCATCTACGGCGGTTCATATGGCTGGGCCTCGGCCGGGCGATTCCACCATGCATTGAGCCAGATCCACCGGTTTCTGAACACCATCGGCGGCTACACCGGTTCTTCAAACACCTACAGTTCCGCCGCAAGTGAGATCGTCCTCCCGCACGTATTCGGCATCAACCACATGCCTTTCACGCAGTCCCAGACCGTGTGGCCGGTGATCGCTGAACACACCCAGCTCATTGTCATGTTCGGTGGAATGCCGCCAAAGAACACCCAGATCGCCGCCGGGGGTATGGGAACGCACACAGCGCAGGACTGGCTAAAACGATGCCGGGCAAATGGTGTGGAGTTCGTGAACGTTAGCCCATTGAGGGACGACGCAGCGGAAGGGCTAGAAGCCGAGTGGCTGGCTCCGAGGCCGAACTCTGACACAGCCCTGATGCTCGGACTGGCCCACACGCTGGCGACCGAAGAGCTACTCGACCGGAACTTCCTGGAGTCCCACACCAAAGGTTACGAGCGCTTCGAGCCATATCTTCTCGGCAAATCAGATGGCCAGCCCAAAGACGCCGAATGGGCGTCGGAAATCTCCGGAATCCAGGCCGATACCATCCGCGATCTCGCGCGCAGGATGGCGTCTAGGCGCACCCTGGTAACGGTCGCATATGCACTCCAACGCGGCGATCACGGAGAGCAACCGTGGTGGATGTCGGCAACCCTGGCCGCGATGCTCGGCCAGATCGGCCTACCCGGCGGTGGCATCGGTTACGGATACGGTGCGTTTGGGCGAACCGGCAAGCCCGTGCGACGCGTCTCCGGTCTGACCTTCCCGCAGGGCACCAATCCGATCAAGGATTTCATCCCGGTCTCACGTATCACGGAGATGCTGGAAAACCCGGGTGGAGGGTTCGATTTCAATGGCGGACTGCACACGTACCCGGACGCCCGTTTGATCTTCTGGTGCGGTGGAAATCCCTTTCATCACCATCAGGACCTGAACCGAATGATCCGGGCGTGGCAGAAGCCCGAGACGGTGATCGTCAACGAGACATGGTGGAATGGCGTAGCCCGACACGCCGATATTGTCCTACCGGCGACCACCCCGCTTGAGCGAAACGACATCGGCTGGTCTCCGGACGATACTTTCATGTTCCCGATGCAGCAGGCAGTTCCGCCGGTCGGACAGGCTCGATCCGACTATGACATCTTCACCGGGATCGCCGAACAGATGGGGCTGGGTGATGCGTTTACGGAGGGACGGTCCGAAGATAACTGGATCCGTCATCTCTACGGCCAGTTCCAGGAACAGTTGAAGCGGCGGGAAGAGATCGAGCTTCCGGACTTTGACGTTTTCTGGGAATCCGGAGAATTTGAGCTTCCGACACATGACAACGAGCGGGTCCATTTATCAGAGTTCCGCAACGACCCGGTCGGTAGCCCGTTACGGACGCCCTCGGGAAAGATCGAGATATTCTCCGAAACGGTGGACGATTTTGGGTACGACGATGCTCCGGGGCACGCTACGTGGCTCGAACCGTCCGAGTGGCTCGGATCGCCACGGGCCAGGAACTTCCCGATTCACCTGATCTCCAACCAGCCAAAAACACGACTACACAGCCAGCACGACCCTGGATCGGTGAGTCTGGCGAGCAAGGTGCAGGGCCGAGAGCCGATCACGATGAATTCAGAGGACGCCTCCTCTCGCGGAATCCAGGATGGTGACGTGGTGCGGGTGTTCAACGATCGCGGCCAATGCCTCGCTGGAGCCTGCCTTAGTGATGGGATCCGTCCCGGCGTGGTCAACCTGTCGACGGGCGCCTGGTACGACCCGGAAGCTCCCGGAGGGCTGGACCGCCACGGTAATCCCAACGTGCTGACGCTGGACAAAGGCACTTCAAAGCTGGCCCAGGGGCCTACGGCCCACTCGGCGCTGGTTGAGATCGAAAAGTTCGAGGGTGACCTGCCTCCGGTGATGGCGTTCGAACCGCCGGAACTGAGGAAGCCTGAGTAACGGATTTTGTCGCCCGAAAACGAACCCCGCCACCACTTTATGGCCCCATACGACGGGGTCGCCGATGACTACGCGTCCGACTCGCTTTCGTTCTTCAATGTGCTTGGTGAACAGTTAGTTGAGATGGTGGGCATCAGTCCCGGGGACACCGTCCTGGACGTAGCGTGTGGCGCCGGGGCGGTAACCCTTCCAGCGGCACGACGAGTCGGGCCGTCCGGGCGCGTCATAGGTATCGACATCTCTGAAGGGATGCTCCGGCACGCTCAGAGAAGAGCGGCAGTCGAAAATCTGGATCACGTCTCATTCCGTCAAACAGACGTGGGTGAACTCAAGTCCGGTGAGGGCCCGCACTTCGATGTCGGGCTGTGCGGATTCGCTATACACCTGTTCGACGACAGATCCGTTCCACTTCGAAATCTTGCAGCGCGCCTTCGGCCCGGTGGCAAAGTCGGCTGGTCTATCTGGGGAGAGAATGCACTGCAGCCCGGCATGGCACTGTTTCGATCAGTGTTCACCGGCACTCCGATGCCGGACTCGGTCCCGGACACCGGCGACCTGGAATCCGGCGACCACAACCATCTCGAAACGCTCATGGCCACAGTCGGGTTCCCTGGCGTGTCCATCAAACCGTTCCAGCACAACCACCGGCTACCCACTTTCGACGACTACTGGACGCTCATGTCGACCTGCGGCCAGCGCGCCGCTATCGAAAACATGCCTCAAGAGGTGAGAGACCGTTTCAGGGCCGAACTCTTCAAGGCTTTCAAGGAGATTTCGGACGAGGACGGCGGCCTCTCGATCGATGTGTCCTGCTTGATGGTGGTCGGCAAAGTTCCGGGATGAAATAACGCTGGGTCGGCACCGGTAAACGGGCACACACCTCCTTCCAACTCCCGCGTTATGTCTACTTATGGCCTATCATCACCGGCGTTCCAATCGGGACGATCGGACCATTACCAGGTAGCACGATCGTCTTTCACGCCGAATCCGACCCAGAGGCCACAACCGTGAGCAACAGCAAAACCGAAATCGGGCCGCCCCGTTGCCGCGGGCTTGTGTTCGATGGCGATGCGTTGCTGATGGTCCGGTTCAATCATCCAGAAGACGGTGATCACTGGCAGATCCCGGGCGGCGGCGCTGATCCCGGCGAGACACTGGGCGAGTGTCTTATCAGGGAGCTCCGGGAAGAGACCGGCCTGATCGTAGAACCGGGTGAACTGCGTTACCTCTCTCACGTGCTGGCCGGAAATAGGGTCAATCCGCATATGTACTTCGAGGCAAAAGCTGTGGGCGGAAACCTGCAAGACCTCAGCGCCATGACATCCGAAGAATCGGAATGGTTCGTCGAGCGCAGATTCGTCAACCGCAGCGAGTCATTGGCGATACCCTCCCACCCGCAACACGGGGTGTGGGACCGGGTGTGGGACGACCGCAAACGCGGATTCCCGGAACCGGTATACCTGGGCGCATACACATGGACCGGAGAGAGGCTCCCGCAGCTGCGCTGAACATCCCAAACAGGAATCTCGAACGAGGAGAACCAGAAAATGTCGACACGTCAATTCACAGGAAACCCATCGCAGGTGATGGTGGAGCAACTCGCTGCGTCCGGCGTGAAGTACGTGTTCTACAACTCCGGCTCACGCGAGGCGATGTTCTTCGACGCCCTCCACGCCAACCCGGATGTGAACGGCATCCTGGCCCTCCACGAAGGCCCGGTAGCGGCGATGGCCGGTGGTTATGCCCAGGTCGAGGGCGACCCAGCGGTGATGGTGGTCCACCTCGGCGCAGGTCTGGCACAGTCGCTCGGTCAGCTCTTCAACGCCTGGAACGGAGGGTTGCCCGTCGTGGTGATCTCCTTCCACGGCGATACCGGTAGCTTTGCCGACTCCGTGATGCTGAACATCGACCATGATTTTGGTCCCACCCATCTCTCCGCCCCCTTTACGAAGGCCGGGTGGTCGATCATCGAACCCGAGGGTCTCCCGGAGGCAATTGAACGCGCTATCAAGGTCGCAACCGCAGCGCCCACGGGACCGGTACATCTCGCCGTATACGACCGCTTGCTGGACGCCGCCCCGGTGACCGTGGACATCATCGATTCCGAGGTACCGGCGGTTCGTTCTGGTTCTGCGGATGAAGCGTCACTGGAACACATCACGTCAGCCCTGGAGAGCGCAGAACGCCCGATGATCTATGTCGGCGACGGGGTGTCCAAGAACGGTGGAAGCGCCGCCGTCACGGCTCTTGCTGAACACTACGGAGCGGCCGTGGGTTGTGCCTCACCTGACCTGGTTGGCGTACCCATCGCACACCCGCTCCACTGCGGGCCGTTTGGTCCCGCGGCGAACGCCGTTCAACCGGATGTTGTGGTTGCACTCGGCGTTCGGCACGCAGGGGCTGGCATGCCTGGCGATTACGGAGCGTTCCGAACTATCGAGCACGTTTTTGCCGTCGGCTCCGACGTGTCATATCTACAGAACATTCCGTCGCTGGAAGCCGGTGTAATGGCCGATGAAGGCAAGACGGCGACACGGCTCCTCGAAATGGCGCAAACCGCCGGGGCGTCATCGGTATATGACGTACGTCGGCAAACTGCGCTGGGCCACGCGTCCGTTCTTCGAGAGGCGCGCCGTGCTGGATTGCAGCCCGGAGGTGATCACGTTGTCCCAAACCGTGTACGTCCTCTCGTGCTGCTGGATGCAATCGAAGAGGAACTCTCTCGCATCGGCGG
>JABIGL010000105.1 GCA_018650185.1 Chloroflexota bacterium | reverse complement strand
GGTCTGTCGGTCAAAGGATGGGGCAGCTCGGTGGATCGGCCAGTGGTCCGCCGCATCGACCGCGCCAAGCGTATCAAGCGCTTCACCCGTGACGTTGAATAGTCGGCCGAGAGTCGCCGGGCCAACCGGAACGGCAATCGCACGTCCCGTGTCCGTGACCTCTGCGCCACGCTTCAATCCCTCGGTCTGACCGAGAGCCAGGCACCGGACCCAGTTGTTTCCGACGTGCTGCTCAACTTCAAGGGAGAGCTTCTCGCCGTTCAGATCCAGTTCCAGGCCGTTGTAGATCTCCGGAAGATCATCTGAGGCGAACTCCACGTCCACAACAGTTCCGATGACCTGCACAACCTTGCCGTTAGCCATTTTGGGGGCTCCTGTGTTTGGCCTTTTCGGCCAGATTTCATTCCGAGGGCCGGATAATACCGGTCGCCGTTCCGTAAATTCCTACGCTAGTTGGCGCTATTTAAGCGCCTCTACGCCACCGACAATGTCAAGCATCTCGGACGTGATCGCCTCTTGACGCGCCTTGTTCAGCTGCAACGTCAAGTCCTCAATAAGATCGTTCGCCGCATCCGTCGCATTCTTCATAGCAACCATACGTGCTGAGTGCTCACTCGCTATGGCTTCGAGAACGGCGTGATACACCTCCATCTCGATATAGCGGGGGAGCAACTTGTCCAGCACTTCGACCGGTCCCGGCTCATAGATATAGCCGACGGCTTCATCACCGCTCATCTCAGCTGGTTCGACCGGAATCAAAGTGTCTATGGTCGGCGACTGTACTGCCGTGTTGATGAACCTGGAGTAAGCCAGCAGAACCTTGTCCACGCCCGCAGACTCAAACTCATCGATAACCAAATTTGAGATCGCACGGGTGTCTTCAACCGTCGGATTGTCACCGATTCCGTCGAACACAGCCTTGAGCTCGGCATTGGTTCGGAGTGTAAAGTTCCGTCCCTTTTTGCCGATAGCGACTACCGTAACCGGTGTCTCGCTGGATCTAATCGTTCGTTCAACTGCACGCGTCAGGTTGGTCACAAGCCCACCGGCCAGGCCGCGGTCCGGTGTAATCAAAACTATCCCGGTCGACACCACTTCACGCTCTTCAAGTAACGGGACCGAGGAGTCCTCGGAGCCGCGCTCAAGTGCAGCGAGGTGGGAGAGCACGGAGTTCATGTGCTCCGAATAAGGACGACCAGCCACCACCGACTCCTGTGCACGTCGCATCTTTGAGGCGGCGATCATCTGCATGGCGCGGGTGATCTTCGCTGTGTTGGCGACACTGCGGATTCGGCGTCTTAGCTCTCGGGTACTTGGCATAAGTTACGGCGCTTCAAGACGGGACTAGCCCGCCCTTACGGCTCCTACTCTTCGAAGTTAACTGTCTGCTTGAACGCAACCGCTGCTTCGGAAAGCTTGGTGCGTGACTCGTCGCTCAACTGGCCGGACTCAGAAATCTCTGCGAGTACGTCCGGGGTGTTGGCGGCCGTGTACTGGTGCCATCCCGCTTCGAACTCGATGATGCGAGAAATCGGCACGTCGTCCAGGTCGCCGTTGGTACCCAGGTAGAAGATCGAAACCTGCTGCTCCATCGTGAGCGGCGCCGTCTCGTTCTGCTTCAGAATTTCCGTCATACGCTGCCCACGCTCAAGCTGGGAACGGGTCGATGCGTCAAGGTCGTCGGTTCCAAACTGGGCGAAAGCCGCCAATTCACGGAACTGTGCCATGTCCAGCTTCAACCGACCGGCGACGTCTCGCATCGCACGGGTCTGGGCTGAGCTACCAACACGGCTAACCGAAAGACCTGCGTTCAGGGCCGGACGGATGCCGGCGTTGAACAATTCCGACTCCAGATAGATCTGGCCGTCGGTAATCGAAATCACATTAGTCGGCACGTATGCGGACACGTCACCAGCCTGCGTCTCGATAATCGGCAAACCCGTGATGGAACCTCCGCCACGCTCGTCGTCAAGACGGGCGGCCCGCTCCAGCAGTCGAGAGTGAAGGTAGAAGACATCACCCGGGTACGCCTCACGACCCGGAGGTCGACGAAGCAACAGCGACATCTGCCGGTAGGCCCATGCGTGCTTGGTGAGGTCGTCGTAGACGATCAGGACATCTTTGCCCTGGTCCATGAAGTGCTCGGCCATCGCAGCACCGGCGTAAGGAGCCAGGTACTGGAGCGGAGCGGCGTCAGAGGCGTTTGCCGCCACAATAATCGTGTGATCTATCGCGCCGTTGTCACGCAGCGTCTGTGCGACCTGCGCAACCTTACCGACCTTCTGGCCGATACCGACGTAGATGCAGATTACGCCGGTGTCTTTCTGGTTGATGATCGCATCGACACATACAGAGGTCTTGCCGGTGTTGCGGTCACCAATGACGAGCTCTCGCTGGCCTCGGCCTACCGGGATCAACCCGTCAATTCCTTTGATGCCGAACTGGAGAGGGGCGTCAACAGACTTCCGTACGACAACGTTCGGCGCAAGTCGTTCTACCGGGGCGCTTTCGGAAGTGTCGATCGGGCCCTGCCCGTCCAACGGTCGTCCAAGCGAGTCCACGATCCGGCCCATCAGGGCTTCACCCACCGGGACTTCAGCGATGCGACCCGTGCTACGGACCTCGTCGCCTTCCTTGATATGCGTGTACTCACCGAGGATCACAGCGCCAACGCTGTCTTCCTCAAGGTTCAGAGCCATACCGATCGTGTCGTTCGGGAACTGAAGTAGCTCCGTGTAACTGACATCGGACAGGCCGTGAATGGTCGCCACGCCGTCGGACGCCTGAACGACCGTACCAACGTCGACCATGGTCAACTCGCCGCCGAATTCCTCGATCTGGCGCTTGATGACCGAGGCTATGTCCTGTCCTCTGACCGCCATGCGATCTCCTCCGTGGACCCCGTTCGGAGCCCTGTGTTCGTGACATCCCCGGAAAGCCTCTACTTGAGGAGCCGGTTCAGCCTGCCCGAGTCCGACGACTTGGCGCCGGGTGGGCGGTTTTATTTCCTTTTATCAGTACCGGTACTTACCGGTTTTACTTTTCTTCCGCCGAAATCGCAGCGGGACGACCCAACGTCTGCCGGAGTGACTGGAGTTTCGACCGCACACTGCCGTCGACCAGCCTGTCTCCAACACGGGCCACCATCCCACCCAGAATCTCAGGATCCTGACGGAAGGTCGCATCGACCTCCTGCCCGACCAGAGAACTGAGCCTCGCAACGATCTCCGCTCGCAAAGCGTCATCAACCGGAGAAGCCGTGGCGATGTCCGCCCGGGCGACTCCACGTTGACTGTCCAGCATCGCCCTGAAGTCATCACGAACCGCTGATGCGACCCGTGCTGCCCGGTGCGTCACCAGTAGCTTTGCCAGGTTCCGTGCCTTCTCACTGACATCCCCGAGTACCGTATCTATGCCGTTCATCTTGACGGCCACAGGTACCTGGGGAGCATCCAGCAACGCCGCAAAGTCATGGTCACTGAGCGCAATGGCCAGTGAGTCCAGATCCGCAGCCCATTCGTCCAACGTGTCACTCTCGGACGCAATCTCGAAGGCGGCCTGTGCGTAACGTCTTGATTTTGGCGCCATGTCTAGACCTCCTTCCCGTTATTTACGGTCCGTCCGGCAACGTCCGTCACCATCTAAGAGTCTCCGCCGTCCTTCGCAAGACCCTCTTGAAGTACGCCCTCAATAATCTCTCGGTGCGCCTGCGCATCAAGGGACCGACCGATCACGCGCTCGGCGGCATCCACCGCCAGGTTCGCAAACTCGGCACGAATCTCTTCGATAGCGCCGTCCCGCTCTCGCTGGACGTCTTGAGTAGCCCGCTGACGCAGAGCCTCGAGGTCAGCGCGAACGCGCTCCTCTTCCGAAGTCCGCAGCCTTCCAGCAGCCTCTCGCGCTTCTGCGATCAACTGTTGGCCCTGCGTCCGGGCTTCGGCGATCTCCTGCTCTACACGTTCAGCAGAGGACGCAGCGTCTTGCCGCGCCCTGTCCGCAGCCTCAAGACTCTCCTTGATCCGATTCGATCGCTCATCAAGAGCCTTCGAAATCGGTCCGTACAGGAGCTTCGAGAGGATGAAAAACAGGATCAGAAAGCTGACGAGCTGAGTTATCAGTCCCGGCAGATTTATGCCTATGGCATCCATCTATCTTCCTCAAAACGAGGCCAGCGCAAAATACGCCAACCCCGCACCCACGACTCCCAGGGAACACTCGAAAGTGGCCCCGGTATCGTGCAGGTGTTTATGGCTACGCGACGAAGATGATGATGATGGCCACCACCAGCGCGTAAATGGCGATTGCTTCGGCGAACGCGATCGCAAGGATCATGTTCTGCTGAATTGCGCCCTGCGCCTCAGGGTTTCGACCGAGAGCTTCCATAGCCTTCCCGGCCAGCATGCCGATACCCAGACCCGGGCCGAGGGCCCCAAGGCCGATAGCCAGTCCGGCGGCAAGTGTGGTCAGATCCAGTTCCATGTCGTTTCCTCTCCTGCGCGGTCTTCTAAGTTTCCAGGTTAGTCCACGGGCATCTCAGGCCAGAACTCTCCGGCCTTTTGACGGATGCACCGTCCCAGTCAAATAAGCGCGTCGACGCTAGTGCTCCTCTTCGCCGTGGCCAATCGTCGCCATCACGCCAAATACCAGCGTCAACATGGCGAAGATGAATGCCTGAATTACCCCGACGAACAGCTCCAGACCGATGAACGGAATGATTCCGATCAACGGGAACAGGAACATCATCGCAACGAGCAATACTTCCCCGGCGAACATGTTTCCGAATAGACGGAAGGTGAAGCTGATGGTCCTGGCCAGCTCACCAATGATCTCCAGAATCCCGACGAAAAATAGAATGGGACCCTGTTTGATGTTAATGAACTTCCCGCCGTAACCGCTAAATCCAAGAGAGCGGAATCCCCAGATCTGGACGGTGATCATAGCGACGATGGCGATGGCGAGGGTGTTGTTGACGTCTGTATTCGCGCCACGAAGGTACGGTACGAGAATACCGACATCTTCTGATAGGTCGACGTCATGGGAGTCGATATCGGCCAGGAGTCCTTCATCGAAATCTTCATCTAGAAGATCTCGGTCGTGTAGCTCCACGCCGTGGCCTTCGGCATCTAGCTCAAGGCTGGCCAGCGGAACGGCGTCCTGGCTTGTCCGGCCGAATGGAATGATCTTGATGGGCCCATCGTTGAAGACCACAAGGTCGGGGTCCTTAAAATCAGGTTCGGAGTGATCTAGCTCCGCCTCTTCAATAGCGTGCTCACGATGCTCTGCGAACTCGGTAGAGGTCTCAACCCATCCGATGGTTCCGACGCCGGGAAGAACGCTAATCCAGTTGTTCACCACAACTACAAGGAAGATGGAAAGTACGAGGGGCAGGAAGCGCCGACCATGCCTGCCACCTGCTGCGGACTCCGCAAGTTTGATGAAGAAGTCGACGATGACCTCAAGGAAATTCTGAAGCCCGGTCGGTACGTCCTTCTCAGGCGAGTTGCTTCGAATCTTTCGGGTACCGAAGAAGGCGACAAGCGTAAGGATTACACCGGCGATCCAGAACATGATGGCGGAGTTTTTGACCTCGTACTCAAAGAGTCCAAAGTCGATGGCAGGAGCAACCTTCTCTGCCGGCAGCTCAATAGCTGCGATCGGGGATCCAAGGAAACCGAGGCCAAACGGTGCGCCAAGTGCGCCACCGAGAACCGATAGCACGAACACGCCAACAATGATGATGAGCGTGAGCAGCTTTTTCGGGCTTGAGAAAATCTTCCTCTACCTCTGAGAATCCACTTGGGGGATCAGTTACGCGGTTCAGGCCCGTAAGGACTACCGATCACCGTCTTCAGGTCCATCGGCGGAGCCGTCCGGGTTGCCATTCCACATGGCGTTCAGTATTCGAATCATTCCGGCGAAGGCAACCACAATCCCGACAGCCAGGCCGACGAGCGTCAAAACTGGACTCGTGTCAAATTGACGATCCAGCCAGAAGCCGCCACCCGTCCCACCGGCGATGCTCAGCGCAATGGTCCAACCTGCGCCCATGAGCCGCGCTAGTAGCTCAATGGTGTTCCGGTTCCCGGAAGGTTGACCCATTTGGCGTAAGCACCCGCAGAAAACTGCGGTTTGCCCTCCAAATTTCGATTGTGGACTTTATCACACAGTCATCGGCTGAACAACGAATTTTGAAATATTCGTCGCAAATCGATTCAGCGGCCAATTCACCCCCGAATCACAACCGAACAGCGCCCACTATAAGGGTCGAACCCTTCACGAGCGAGGGGTTCCCAAGGGAATGTCGTCGATATGGGGGACGCTCGGCTATCCGGGCCGCAAGCCGTAGGGTCGGATTCGTATCCGCCCTCTTGACGACGATCACACCTAATCCGTGGTCGACTCGCCGCCGCACCCCACCCGGAGAGACGTTATCCCTCTTTGGGCGTATCCCCGATGTCGTCCAGGTCCAGGGTGTCGATGAAATCCCGGAACGCCGACATGCGCTCGATCTCGACCTCGGTCGGCGGCACCCCTCCCGACTCCACCGTCTCCCCGTCGCCTACCACCGCATTTCCCGTCTCGGAGTCCATGTGCACACCGGCACGGTCCAGCACAGACTCCTCGGCATAGATCGGCACCTTCGCTCGTACCGCCAGCGCCAGCGCGTCCGACGGCCGTGAATCGACGGCGATCGTCTTCTCGGCCGCACGCATCACGATCTTGGCGAAGAAGGTTTCCTGGTCCAGGCCGGATACAACGATGTGGTCGATCTCTCCGCCCAGGTCGCCAATCAGGTGATGCAACAGATCGTGCGTCATCGGGCGCGGCGGCGTCATGTCCTGCAATTTGAGCGCAATCGCTTCGGCCTCGGGCTGGCCAATCCAGATCGGCAGGAAGCGCTCCGCATCCTTCTCTTTGAGGATGACGATGCGCGAGTAGTTCAGAAGGCTTACCCGAATGCTATCGATGACCATCTCGCGCATGATCTACGTCCCCCCTGAACTTGGCCGACTCTGGAGAATTCTGGCTGTCTGCTGCGGTTCGGTGTTACGGGTGTACCGAGTAGCCCCGTCCGGCAGTGCCGCCATCCCGGCAAGCTGCTACCAATCGCTCCGCGTAGGTTAGGGGCGATTTCCCGGAAGTGTCAACGAACTCTCTACCCGGGTTGGCCCCGTACTAACCCTGCTTTGACGGCTC
>JABIGL010000056.1 GCA_018650185.1 Chloroflexota bacterium | reverse complement strand
GGGGAAGGTCAGATGAAGCGGTGGTTGGACCTGCTGCCTCCCGCTCCCGAGGGGCGGCCACACGCTTTGGCGACAGTGTCCCTCAAAGGCCTTGATGTTCGGAATTTGATGCTCAATCAGGACGGCCGCCTGGTCTTCCTGGATCCGGGGGCCATCAAACGTGCGCCGCGGGAGGCGGACCTCGCCCGGTTCGTGCTGACGTTGCGGATTCTCTATTGGGGCTCCCCCAAATTCGCACTGGGTAAAGAGATATGTCCGGCTACTGAAGAGGCGTTCCTCGAAGGATATGGCCGGGAACACGTCGATCATGAGGTTCTGGCGTGGTACATGGTCAAGGAAGTCGCCAAGCACTGGCGGATGGCTCATGTCGCCGTGGATGTGAAGGATTGGCTCTCACCTTTTTCCATCTTGGTCAGAAGGCTCTACATTGATCGCCAGTACCGCCGAAAGCTCGATCATTCAATCCGTGTGCTCACAGCCGCGTGACCGCGAGAGAATCCTTGTCACATAGCTCGTCCTCTCCGTCGGATCAGTACCGGACCGAAACGCGTGAGGCTTACCGTAACCGTCAGCGTGCGGAAGCCTACGATCGTCAGTTGCTCGGCAGTCTCTCATGGGCCCGCTTCACCATGTGGCGAGAGATCGGCCTGGTGGCATCATTTATCAAAGGCCGGGTAGGCGATCGGAAGCCTCTGGTTATTGACCTGCCCTGTGGGACGGGCGTCGCAGCTCGGATTTTTCGCGAGCGTGGGTATCCGGTCATCGCTGGAGATATCTCCGCAGAAATGATGGAGGTTGGTGCCCACCGATATGGTGACGCCCTTCGCGGAATGGTGCAGATGGACATTACCCGGACGCCTTTTTCCTCTGGGGCCTTTGAGGCTGCCGTCGTCCTGGGCTTCCTCCACCGGATCCCGGCCGACCTGAAGACGCAGGTCATGAAGGAGATTGGCCGTATTTCGACTGAATTCGTTGTTGTTTCGGTAAGCGTCGATGGTTGGGGCCAGCGCCTGAAGCGCCGAATCGTCCGACTCTTGAAGCCCGGCCACGCGTTCGCTCCCGGACCCGAGGCCTGGGGCACGATTCGCGACATGTTCGAAGATGCCGGCTTCGAGATTCTGGGTGTCAAATCAGTGATGCCCGTGCTATCGGCAGAGAAAATTGTGCTGCTTGCCTCAGCGGGGGACTCGCGGGGCAGCAGGGACTGATGGCCGCACCGCTCCATGTGCTGATCTACGAGCCCTATCCTTGGGGGCAGGTCAGCGGCAACCTGCAGACTCTCACGTTCATGCTCAAGCATGTCTCCCGTGAGGCCGTGCGGTTCACGTTGATGGTTCCGTTCGACGGGGGTTTCCTGGATCTGGCGAAAGAGTACGAAGTGGAAACCGTCGAATTCCCGCCTCCGGATCGGGTGAATCAGTATGGAGGGGCTGCCCTACGCGGCGGCGTAGTGGGACGGTTGCGCACGGTACGGGAGTTGATTGCGTACAACTTCCAGATCCGACGATATCTAAAGGACAATGCGGTCGACGTGGTCTATGCCAACAGCGTTCGGACGGCTGTGACAGTTGGACTCGGGGCCCGCCTCGCCGGCGTGCCCATGCATCTGTACATCAAGGGCGAGCTCGACAACCCAGTGATCGACCACGTCGCTCTCCCCATGGCAACCCGGATCACCTTCTTTTCCGAACAGAACCGGGACGATCGCTATCCGATGTTGATTCGTATGCTGTCGGACCGGATTGACATCCTGCCGCCGGGACTGGATCCCGACGTACTGATGGCTGCCGAGCACGCTTCTGACATTGATGACCTTGGCGTTCGTGGCGAAAAGATCGCGTACGTGGGACAGCTTTTTCCTGCGAAGGGCGTCCATTTCTTGTTGGAAGCCTTTGGGAAGATCGCGCCTCGCTTTCCAGAGGCGCAGTTGGTCTTGATCGGTGATCCCATGATTGACGCCTATCGTGACTACCCCGATCAGCTGAAGCAAAGGGCTGAGGAACTCGGCGTGTCGGATCGAGTGCATTTCCCCGGGTGGCGGCGGGATGTTCTTCAGCTGCTACGATCTATGGACATCTTGGTGCACCCAACTCTGGCGGAAGGCTTTGGGCGTGCGGTCCTCGAGGCGATGGCGATGTGTCTTCCTGTGGTTGCCAGCAAGGTCGGCGGACTTCGCAGCTCGGTTATTGAGGGAGAGACCGGATTTCTGGTCGAGGTCGGTGACGTGGACGCGATTGCCGACCGG
>JABIGL010000109.1 GCA_018650185.1 Chloroflexota bacterium | reverse complement strand
GTCGATGGTCAAAACACGCGGACGTTTGCTCAAAATCCTCGGCGGTTTCATCTTGGCCATTGGGGAATTTTTCACTTCCCCCTCGTCAACAGCCCACCGAAAAAACTGTTGAAGACTGGCGAATCTGTTCCTAGCGGTGGCACTGCTTCGCTGATTTAGTAGGTCATCGATGTAGGATTCGACATGCCCGCGGCGAAGATGTTCAAGTTCCAGGGGCATGCCTTTGACCGCGAGATACGCCCCAAGTTGGCGCACGGCCCCACTGTAATTCGAGACCGTTTTCGGAGACTTGTTGGTTGCGCGCAGATGCCGTTCAAAGCTAGAAGCTAAGGCGCCCCATTCTATGGGAGGGGCATCCAACCACGCGGGCGCCGTGCCTTTGGTATCGGTCTTTGTATGGGTCTCAACGCGCGTCGAAGTCATTACGAACCCCTGAAAACCTGTTATCACCGACAGGTATAATTATCAGGGGTTGGGACGCTAAAGCGCAAGCCTTCACACTGTTATTAGGGATAATTAGCTTTGTGGTGATCCGCCTCGGACTCGAACCGAGAACCTACTGATTAAGAGTCAGTTGCTCTGCCAATTGAGCTAGCGGACCATTCGGGAATCGACCTCGCAGGGCCGACGTTCAATTCGATCACGGGGTTGAGGGTGTGTCAACAGGTGATGTTGGATGGATCCTTCGTACTCCTGCCGACGGAGTGTTGTTGTGTGACTGACCCTTCGAGAGCCTCAGGGTGGGTTCTTGTAAGAAGACGGCGTTGGGGGGCTGCTGGCCCAGCCCTCTCCCGCTAGGAGAGGGGGTGCGTTGTCCTTGGATGCGTCCTTGAGAACCTCAGGACTCGCGCTTGCACCTGGGCCTCAGGACACGCGTCACCCTCGAGGCTTTGCCATTCGCTAGTTCGCCAGTCCTTCCACTACGGTCACCGTAGGCATTTTGTTGAAGACTTCCGGATGGATCTTGACCTTGGCTGATCGGCTGCCGCCGCCCAGGATTACGTAGTCCAACTCCATGATCCGGCCGTCCACATAGACCGGCAGATCTTCCGGGAGGCAAAAGGGGGTCACGCCGCCGATCATCATCCCGGTGAGATCTGCTGTCTCGTCGGCGGAGGCGAACGACAACCGGCGCACGCCCATTACATCTCGCACAGTGTGATTTACGTCAAGACGTGTGTGTGCCAATGCTATGCAGGCGGAGTACTTCTTCTCGCCGCGCTTGGACGCAATGAGGATGGTGTTGCCCGATTGTTCCGGCGGGAAGCCGTACTTCTCGCAGAAAGCTGCGGTATCGGCGAACTCCGGATCGCACTCCACCATTTCGTACGGCACGCCGATGCCGTCCAGGATGCGTACGACGTCGCTCTCGTCGGGCAACTTAGGCGTCCGAGGCGAGCTTGCCGGCAGTGGACCAGTTGGTCTTCGGCACGTCGTGGATGACGACTTCGGTGGCTTCCGCCAGTGCTCCGGTGTTCTTCACGATGGCGGCCGTGATGTCTTCAGCGAGGCCGCGTTTCTGGTCAACGGATCGGCCTTCGTGCATGTAGACGTGGATGCTCGGCATTTAGATAGCGCTCCTAGTGGCGTGGGTATAACGGGTACAGGACGCCGATTATAAGCAGTACGGCTGTTGGGTGAAGATGTGCCTACTGGCCGTTGAACAATCGATCGCCAAGGAACCGCGGTAACCCCTCTTCCTGGATACGCGCCTGAGTACGTGAGATGTCGTACTCGGCTCGTCGAAACTCAACGTCCCACGCGTCTAGGTCTAGCAGGACGTAGCTAGCTCGTGGATCGCGATCTCGCGGTTGACCAACGCTGCCGGGATTTATGTACAGCCGTTCACCGACGAGCTTTATCCGTTCGCCTGGCACATAGTCGGGCTGTTCGATTTCCCCATTAGTCACACCTACCGTGAACGGAATGTGGGTGTGGCCCACGACACAGCCCTTCGTTTCGAAATGCTCCAGGTTGTCGATAATCTGCGGCCCAGACTCGATGTACTCCCAGACCGGGTCGCGTGGGCTCCCGTGTGCGAGGGTGAATTCGCCCCGGACCTCGATAAGTTCAAGTCCTTCAAGGTATCGACGCTCGTCCTCAGTCAGCGACTCGGCCGTCCACTCGATGGCCTCTTTCGCCACCGGATTAAAGTTCTTCGTCGTCATTTTTCCGACGGCGGCCTCTTCATGATTCCCGGCAATTACTACCGCATTGAGATCGCGCACCGCTGAGAGGCATGCGGAGGGATCGGCCCCGTAACCGATCGTGTCCCCCAGGACCCACACGGCATCGAACTCGCCCTTAGCGTCTGCCAGAACACTTTCAAGCGCAGCGATATTCGCGTGTATGTCTGAGAGGAGGAGTGTTCGCATGTGAGGTTAAGTTGGATGCCCTGAGGGTCTATTCGCAATTCGGGATGATAAATCAACTGGCGTGTCCCGGCCTCGAAACTATAATCGGGACATGGTTTCTGATGGCACGGGAAAACGGGCGTCTTCGCTGGGCGAATTCGGGCTTATAGAGGACCTCGCCAGAGTTCTGGCTGAATCTGGACAGGATGGCAGCGCCATCCCCGGCCTCATTTTGGACATCGGCGACGACTGTGCCGCGGTTCGACGCGGTTCGGTCACGGACGTGTATACGACCGACACGCTGGTGGACGGGGTGCACTTTAAGACAGGCGAGATTCCGTGGCGCGATCTCGGATGGAAGTCGATGGCTGTCAACCTGAGTGACGTCGCGTCTATGGGCGCAAAACCGGTGATGTCGCTGGTGACGCTTGGGCTTACCGGTGATGAGTCGATTGCCGACCTAGAGGAACTGTACAGGGGGATAGCCGATATCACCGGCGAGTTCGGTGGGGTTGTGGCCGGAGGCGATATCGTCCGGTCACCGGCGCTTTTCATAACCGTTGCGATGACCGGACAGGCGGTTGCGACGGCAGGCGGGGCAGCGTTCAACCGCGCCCGTCTCATGGCCGGTTCAATGACCGGGACGACTGCCGGGGCCGGGTACCCGACAGCGGCGTCACAGCTCAAGTTTGACGGAGCCAAGCAAGATCCGGATGGAGCGGCATTGCTCAGACGCGATGTGATGTCGTTGGGAGATCAAATCGCCGTTACCGGGACTATCGGAAACTCCGGCGGCGGAGTTCGTGTGCTCGCCGCTGGACTAACTGGAAACGCAGCAGACGCTTTGAGACACGCTCACTTCAAGCCAATACCTCGTATGGCCGCCGGGGTCGCTCTTGTGACCCAGGGCGTACAAACGGGCATGGACGTGAGCGATGGGATTGCGGACGACCTGGGCAAGATGTGCAAGGCCAGTGGACTCGCAGCAAGGATAAGAATGCCGGCCATTCCGGTTAGCGACGAATTAAAAGAATGCTTCCCGGACGACTACCCGGCAATAGCGCTAGCTGGTGGTGAAGACTACGAATTGTTGTTCACCGCACCCGAGGCCGTGATGGCGGCGATCGCCCCGTCGCTGGACGTGCCTGTTTCGGTAATAGGCGAGGTCGTAGAGGGTGAACCGGGCAGCGTCACTGTGACCGACGAGCGCGGTCGTCCAATCAAGTTGACCGATGGCGGGTGGGACCACCTGAATGGCTGATCCCGTGACGAGAACCCTGACCGTATCATCGACGTCCGAAGCACAAACCGTCGCCCTTGGGCGGGCGGTCGGCACCGCGCTCAGCGCGCGTGACGTTGTCCTACTTAGCGGGGAACTCGGGGCCGGAAAGACGCGATTTGTTGAGGGGATGACCCGCGGTATTGAGGCCGACGCTGAGACGCGGAGCCCTACTTTTGTACTGGTGAACGAGTACGTCGGACGATTGATGTTGGCCCACTGTGACCTGTACAGGCTCTCCGGGCCGGAAGAGATCGGTGAGCTTGGGCTGGATGACTACCTTGCACGAGATGCAGCACTGGCGGTCGAGTGGCCTGAGAGGGCACGAGGTGAATTCCCGGTTGAAGCGCTGGAACTACTATTTGATTTCGGTGAAGGACCTGACGACCGGGTGCTGATCGCTACCGCAGTAGGGGATACAGCGTTGAGATTGCTCAGTGCTTTGGAGAAAGTGGCCTCAGCGACGCAGGTCATAGGAGGTGATCGGTGACTAGCATCCTGGGTATTGATACTGCAACGCGGTATGCGACGGTCGCTGTCACAACCTCAGACAAGCCGACCGGGCCTGTAATCGGCGGGACCTGGTTCTCGAAGCACAATCACGGCGTCGAGCTTCTTGAAAAGGTGAACGGTTTCCTGGACGAAGCCGGGGTCGCCATCTCAGATCTGACACACATCGCCGTCGTGACCGGCCCGGGTAGCTTCTCGGCGTTACGGGTCGGCCTGGCGACTGCGCAGGGCATGGCACTTGCGCGAGATATTCAACTTCTATCGATTCCCACATTTGAGGTAGAGATCGAACCGTGGGCTGGTCATGACGGTCCGATTTGCGCAGTCGTTGACGCTGGTTCCACTGGCGTTGCGTGGGGGCTGTACTCCCAGGCTGTCGGGGGACGAAAGTTAGAACTCAACGCGCTGGACTCAATCGAAGATTGTGTCGCTGCCTGCCCGGACGCTACCGTGTTCTGTGGAGAATCAGCCCGGAAGTTCTCTGATTTGGTCGAACCGGAACGTATCCTTTCTGACAGTGCGCCAACACGTAGCGCCAACTCACTGATCCGAGTCGCGCTACAAAAGCTGGCCACAGGGGAAGCCAAAGACCCTTCTAAAGTGGAAATTACGTACGCCCGGCCTCCCACCACAACGACTCCAACGGAGCGGCTTCCTGACGGCAGCAGGCCGCAAAAAGCACGCTAAACAATTAACCAGATAGAAGGATTAAAAACTAAATGGCTAACGAAAAGACGCTGATCCTGGTCAAGCCCGACGGAGTGCAGCGCGGTATTGCTGGAGAAGTTATCAGCCGATTGGAAGCCACGGGCCTGCGTATCGCCGGAATGAAACTCCTCCAGATCTCGGACGAACTGGCGGCCTCCCACTACGGTGAGCACGTTGGAAAACCTTTCTACCCCGGACTCGTTGGTTTCATTACCTCCGGCCCGGTAGTAGCAATCTGTCTCGACGGTCCGAATGCTATCTCCATTTCACGCAAGGTGATGGGATCGACCAACCCGGCCGAAGCAGCACCCGGGACGGTTCGGGGTGATCTGGCAATCGACATCGGTCGGAACGTAATTCACGGCTCGGCCAACGAGGAAGATGCGGCACGAGAAGTCGGGCTGTACTTCAGCGATGACGAGCTTGTGGACTACTCGAGGGCGATCGATGACTGGATTGTGGAGTAGGCCGGTTGATGTGTCACGCCCGCCCCGTTTTCTGGACGTCTAGTGTTCAGCCAGTGTTCAGAACGAGGGGCGTGGGCGGATACGATTCCGCCCCTACGGCGTGATCGAGCGATTACTGGACGCGGACGATCTCCGGTGCCCTGGCCCACAACTCTTCCAGGCCGTAGAACTCGCGGGCTGACCGAGAGAACAGGTGTACGACGAGGCCGTTGAAGTCCAGTAACACCCAACCACCGGCTCCGGTGCCTTCCCTGTGATGAACTCGCAGCCCGTTATTTCGGAGTGCGCGCACCACATCGTCGGCCATGCCTTCGAGGTGGCGTCCCGTCTCGCCGCTGGATATGACGAAGAAATCAGCGAACTGGCTGATTCCTCGCAGGTCGAGCAGTGCTATGTCGGACCCGAGCGCCTCGGACGCCTCATCAAGAGCCATCCGCGCGTAGTCTTCGAGTTCGAGCAGTTCTTTTTTTGATTTGCTTTCAGTCATTACACATATTGAAACACACGAACGATCCGAACTGGAGTCGTCTTACAGACGCTTAAGCACTGCGTGATACGCTATTTCGATGGGCGAATTTGAATTGAACCCCACAAATATGACCGCCAACGCCGACTCACAGACCGGGAATCGACGCAAGCGAGTTGTTGTTGCGATGTCCGGCGGAGTCGATTCGTCAGTCGCCGCGTACCTGCTTGCCCGGCAGGGGTATGAGGTTATCGGCGTCACCATGCGTTTGTTTGCCGTACCTGATGAGAGTGCAGCAAAACTGAATCGGTCTTGTTGCTCCATTGAAGACGTGGACGACGCACGGGACGTGTGTCGGGCCATCGGGGCAAAGCATTACTTCCTGAACTTTGAAAAGGAGTTCAAGAAGCATGTCGTGGACTATTTCGTATCTGAATATGAGAAGGGCCGGACGCCTCATCCGTGCCTCGCCTGCAACGACAAGCTCAAGTTTGAGTTTCTCGTACAACGAGCGAAGCTCATGGATGCGGATTTCGTAGCGACCGGCCATTACGCCCGCATCGCAGAGCAGGATGGGGAGTGGCAGTTGAGGCGAGGCGTGGATCCCGGCAAGGACCAGTCCTACGTCCTGTTTACGCTCGGACAAACACAGCTCTCGAACCTGCTTCTTCCCATAGGGGAGTACGACAAGGACGAGATCCGGAGCATTGCCGTGGAGGCCGGCCTCCTGGTAGCCGACAAGCCGGACAGCCAGGACATCTGCTTCATCCCTTCCGGCGACTACAAGGCGTTCGTTGAGCCTCGACTAACGGTTCGCACACCGGGCGTGATCGTCGACTCTGAAGGCGCGGTACTGGCGAAGCACG